>JBCDLR010000103.1:0-11219 GCA_038745205.1 Verrucomicrobiota bacterium | reverse complement strand
CGGCGGAGGAGGTTTACGAGGGGAAACTCGACGCCGAATTTCCCGTAGACGTTTACCAAACCGGTTCGGGAACGAGCACGAACATGAACGCCAACGAGGTCATTGCGAACCGTTGTGCGCAACTCGCGGGCGTGGCCATTGATGCCGGACGCGACGAGAAGCCAGTGCACCCGAACGATGACGTGAACCAGGGGCAGTCGTCGAACGACACCTTTCCCACGGCCATGCACATCGCAACCGGTGTCGCTCTCAAGAATGATCTCATGCCGGAACTCGAGGCGCTGCAGAAGTCGCTCGACGCGAAGGCAAAGGAGTTTCACGGCGTCCTCAAGATCGGACGCACGCACCTGATGGACGCGACGCCGGTCCGGCTCGGTCAGGAATTCGGCGGATACGCCAAGCAGATCGAGCGTGCCCTCGACCGGACGAACAAGGCGCTCAAGGCCGTGCACGAACTCGCGCTCGGCGGAACCGCGGTCGGAACCGGCCTCAACTGCCACCCCGCTTTCCCGCCGAAGGCGATTGCGTTCATCGCGGAGAAAACGGGCATCGACTTTCGCGAGGCCGAGGACCACTTCGAGGCGCAGGCCGCCAAAGACAGTCTTGTCGAATGCCATGGCCAGCTGAAAACGATCGCGAACAGCCTCTTCAAGATCGCTAACGACATTCGCCTTATGGGCAGCGGTCCGCGGTGTGGCGTCGGTGAGATCAGCCTTCCCGCTACGCAGCCCGGCAGTTCCATCATGCCCGGTAAGGTCAATCCCGTCATGAGCGAAGCCGTGACCATGGTCGCCGCCCGCGTCTTCGGCAACGACACGACCGTGACCTGGTGCGGAGCGAACGGACACCTTGAACTCAACGTCTTCATGCCCGTGATGTCGAAAGCCATCCTCGAATCCATCCGCCTCCTCACCAACGTCTCCCGGATCTTCCGCGAGAAGTGCGTCAACGGCATCGTCGCGAACGTTGAGCGGTGCAACGGGCTCATCGAGTTCTCGTTATCAATGGTCACAAGCCTCGCCCCGGTCATCGGCTACGACCTCGCTTCCAAGATTGCCAAGGAGTCCGTCGAAACCGGCAAGACCGTCCGCGAACTGTGCGAGGCGCGCTTGGAAGAGCTGGGGATAACGCAAGAGCAACTCGACTCGGCTCTCGACCCCGCGGCAATGGCGGGAGGTTAGGGACGGCCGTCGGCGATCAACGCAATCGCCTCCGTTCCCATCAAGTAGGACCGGCGAGGGTGGATCGTGCCCTCCGGGCGCGATGCCAAACCCGCTGAGCGAAGCGAGCAGCTACTCTAAAGGTGGATCGTGACCTCCGGGCACGATGGATTCTGTTGCGCGCGAAGCGCGGAAGACGGCTCAGGGTGCACGCTTCGGAGTTTGTGGCGCGAACCGATTGAGAATGCTCGCTTCGCTCGGGTAGGATTGCCATCGCGCCCGGAGGTCGCAATCCACCTCCGCCTCTCATTGGTTGATGATGGATCTGGACGGGATGGACATAGGCGATTGCCGATTTGCATTGCGCTTCTGAAAGATTCCCGCTGGAATGGAGGTTTCCCGAAGCCAGCTACTTCCTGCCATGAACACAAACCCCCTTCGGATTCTGCTCCTCTTGTTCACTATTCTTCCCGCTCTTGCCTGGGGCGACGACAAAGAACGTTCAGTCTCCAAGTCTGCGACCATCGACGGCACCGGCCCCGGATGGCGGGCGATGACAGAAGAGGAATTCACCAACGTGAACTGCGACGAGGACACCTTCGTCTGGCGAGAGGACGGGGTGATCGCCTGCACCGGTTCCCCAATCGGCGTCATCCGCACGAAAGAGAGGCACACCAATATCGAACTCGTCGTCGAATGGCGGCACCTCAAGGACGCAGGCAACTCCGGCGTCTTCCTCTGGGCAACCGATGAATCGATCGAAAGGCTGGAGAAGAAGGAAAAGGATCGACTTCCCGACGGGATCGAGGTCCAGGTTCTCGATCTGGGCTACGCGACCGCCTTCGAGAAGCGAAAGGGCAAAAAGCCCGACTGGTTCACCTGCCATGGCGATATCTTTCCGACGGGCGTGGCGAAAATGAAGCCCTTTCCGCCGGTTTCGCCCAATGGTACCCGTAGTTTTCCCCTCGCCGAAACCACGAAGCCCGCCGGAGAGTGGAATCACTATTACATCCGCGCCATCAACGGCGAAGTCCGGCTCTGGGTGAACGGCGTGGAAGTCAGCGGCGGTACCGACTGCGACCCCGCAACTGGCTATCTCTGCCTCGAGTCAGAAGGCTCTCCGATCGAGTTGCGGAATTTGCGAATTCGGGAGCTGCCTTAAGAGAAAAGAGGTGTTTTTTAAATTTTCTTTGGTGAAATAGGCGAAAAGGGTGATTTTCGTGAATAATCTCTAATCCATCGAAAGTTTTAGGGATTATGAAAATTCCATTGACCGATAAGGGCTAACGGGGCAAATTGGGGAGTATTGGTGAGGATTGGAGATACTAGTTCCACCGATTATTCCCGTTGATGTCTGCTGTTTCCCAAAATTTGACGCCTATTTTCGCCGGCACGGAGTCGCGCGCGCTCGATGAGAATCATCGGGTGACGGTTCCGGCGCGCTGGCGGCATGAGTCGCTGCGGGAGCTCTATGCGGTGCCGGATCCGCGGCAACCTCTTCTCATGCTGATGACGGCGGGGGAGATGGATTTGATCCGGAAGAAGCTGGAGAATGACCCGCAGATTGACGCCGCGGATCGACGGACCTTCATGCGGCAGTTTTTCAGCCAGGCAAGTCCGTGTTCGATGGACAAGCAGGGGCGGCTCGTTCTGCCCGCGGAGCAATGCGCCCGTTACGGTCTCAGCGGCGAGGTCGTGCTCGTGGGCGGAGGTGCCCGCATCGAGGTCTGGAGTCGCAGCGAATGGGATGCGGTGTGCCATCGCGAAAAAGACGTCTTCGCCAGCGTCGCCAACCGCATTGGACTCTAACAGAACATTTTCCTACTCCTACACTTATCAAACCACTACCACCTGATCAACCGAAGACACGACAACGACACTGACTATGAGTTTGAGCTCTGCAATTCTCAGCAACCTCCAATCTTGGACAACGCTTTTTCATTTGGCGTTCTGGCCCGGGGAGATCAAGGAAAAATCCTTCCATGCGGGAGGCGGAAATCGCCTGGCAGGCATGTCCAGTCCCAATCAGGATCCTGAACGGTTCCAGCGGACGCGGACCGGAGGCGAGGACTATCACCAGAGCGTGCTCCTGGAGGAAGCGACGTATTGCCTGGAGCCGGGTCCTGGAAAGTTGTTTCTTGACGGGACCCTTGGTGGCGGTGGTCACGCCGAGCAATTGCTCCAGGCAGGAGCGAAGGTGATTGGCCTCGACCAGGATCCCGCCGCGCTCTCGTTTGCACGGGCGCGACTGCGTGACTACGAGGAGAACTTCGGGGCCATTCAGGCCAACTTCCGCGATTTCGGAGAGATCCTCGAGACGATCGGGATCAAGGGGTTGGACGGCATCATTCTTGACCTGGGCGTTTCATCGAGGCAGCTGGATGATCCGGAGCGGGGGTTCTCGTTTTCCAAGGATGGGCCTCTTGACATGCGGATGAATCCGTCGGCCGAGCAATCAGCGGCGGATATCGTCAACACGGAGTCGGAGGAAGAGCTTGCCCGCATCATTTTTGAATACGGCGAAGAGAAGGCGTCGCGAAGGGTGGCGAAAGCCATCGTCGAAGCGCGTGAAAAGGAGAGCATCACGACCACGCTGCAATTGGCGGAGATCGTGGCGAAGGTGGTGCGGAAGCGCGGGAAGAACCATCCTGCGACCCGCACCTTTCAGGGGTTGCGCATCGCCGTGAACGATGAGCTCCGATCCGTGGAGAGAGCCCTGCACGAAGCCGCGCGATGGCTTCGCCCCGGCGGGCGGCTTGTTGTGATCTCCTTTCACTCGCTGGAAGACCGCATCGTGAAGTCGTTCATGAAACGAACCAGCCGCGAATACATCGACCGTCCCGAATGGCCTGAGCCGCGTCCGAACCCGGAATATCACTTCAGTCTCGTCATGCAGAAGGCCCTGTCGCCCTCCAGCGAAGAAGTTGCGGCCAATCCGCGCGCACGTAGCGCCCGGTTGCGCGTGGCTGAAAGAATCTCCGCCTGATAATCATGCCACGCCGTCGCCAGCACCAACGCTCCAGCCTCGCGGGACTTGCCCGCTGGCTCGTTCTTGGCCTGCTCGCCGCTGGTCTCGGGTCCGCCATCGTGTGCATTCGCAACCAGCACGTGGCGAAAGGTGACTGCAAAAAGGAATTGGAGCGCGAGATCCGGCAGCTGGAAAAGGACATCGAGGTTCTCGACACACGTCTCGCCCAGGTGATGGACCGTGAGAACCTCGTCCTTCGCCTGCACATGCAGCAAAGCGACTTGGTCAGCATCGACAGTCACGAGCGCATCATTGATCGCGTCTATGTGGGTGGAGCGCCGGAAAGGTTCTCCGCGGACACCACGTTGGATCACGTGCGTGAAACTCCATACACCCCGCGCCACTGACGAATCTCCCATAGTGGAAAAGTCCATCCAGCTCAGATCGTGGTTCATAGTCGTGCTCTTCCTACTTGCCCTCGGCGGACTCGGATACCGGCTTCATCAGGTCCAAGTGGAGCAGCACGGGCGATTTGCTGAGCTCGCCCTCGGGGAGAGGACGAGGAAGGTTCCTTTGCCTTCAAAGAGGGGAAGCATTTTTGACCGGAACGGGGAGACTCTCGTCAAGAACGAGCCCGTTCAGCATGTGGTCGCCGATCGGAATATTCTCGAGAACCTAAGGATCTGCGCGCGTGGCCTGTCGAAAGCGAAGGGGATTTCCAGTCGGCAATTGGTGAAGGATTTTGCCGAGGAAGAGCTACGCAGTCGCTATGCGGCGCTCGTAAGTGGAAAGCTGGACCTGTTCTTCAAGGGAGAGTCACCCAACCTCCTTAAACTTCTCAAGGAGCGCCCGAATCTTGTGCGGATTCCGTTGTTGAGGAATGTGCGTTACGAGGATGCCCGGTCCTTCGCGGAGATGCTGCGGGTGGAGAGGATCGCGGGCATTCGGTTCGAGGACGGTGTGCAACGCTTTTATCCCAATCCACGGTATCTCTCCCACGTTCTCGGTTACACCAACAGCAAGTATGAAGGGCAGGAGGGGATCGAGAAATCGATGGACAGCGTGTTGAAGGGAACGGACGGCTACCGGGTCATCGAAGTGGGCGGAAATGGCGAGGAGATCGCCGCCTACCGCGGCCGGGAAGTGCCGGCGTTGGACGGGAAGAATGTGCACCTGACCGTGGACATGGGGCTGCAGATGATTGTCGAGCGCGCGCTCGATCAAGCCGTGGCGGAATACTCGCCGGAGAAGGTCACGATCATCTTCATGGATCCGTTCACTGGAGAGATCCTCGCCATGGGGAATCGGCCGGATTACAATCTCGCGACCCGCGCCGGAGATCCGAACTTCCGCCGCAACCTCGCGGTTTCCGACCGCTACGAACCGGGATCCACCTTCAAACTCGTGACGGTCGCTGCCGCCTACGACTCCAGGGCCGTCAGTGAGCGGGACGTCTTTTTTTGCCATGAAGGGCACTATGTCGAAAGTCGTTCGGTATTCATCCGGGATCACCACCCCTATGGCGAACTCACGCCTCCTCAGATCATCGTCAAGTCGAGCAACATCGGATCGTATCTTCTCGCGAGGGAGGTCGGAGCCCGGAGGCTTCATGACTACACAAAGGCCTTCGGGTTCGGTCAGCGCACCGGCGTCGACCTGACGGGGGAAACCTCCGGTCTCGTCCTCGATCCGGACTCGCGAAACTGGAGTGCTCCCACCTTGTCGCGGGTGGCGATGGGATACTCCATCGACATGTCGGCTCTGCAGATGCTCAATGCCGTCTCTACCATTGCCAATGGAGGGCAACTCATGCGGCCTCACATCGTCGAACGGGTGACGAACGATGCGGGCGCGACCATTGAGCAAAATCGACCCGAAGCGATCCGCCGGGTCATCAGCGAGGAAACGGCGGCCATGGTTCGCCGAGCCATGATCGGAGTCACCCTTGACGGTGGGACGGCGACAAGGGCGGCCATCGATGGATACACGGTCGCGGGTAAAACGGGCACGGCGCAAAAGCCGAAGTCTCCCCGGAGCGCGGGCTACTGGAACAACCGTTACGTGGTCAGCTTCACCGGGTTCCTGCCCGCAGAAAACCCGAAGATCGCCGGCATCGTGGTCGTTGACGATCCAACGAAAAAGGAGGGCGAGCCCAGTTATGGCGGAACGGTGGCTGCCCCCCTGTTCAAGGAAGTCGCCGAGCGGGCCATGCGACACTATGGCATCGAGCCTTCTCTCGTCCGGCGGAAGGTCACGCGCTCGGCTCCTCGCTCAATTTCCGCGGAATTCCTTCCCGTTTCCCTTCCTCGTTGAATGATCTTGGCTGACATACTGACAAAGCTACCAGATGCGAAGATCTCCGGTTCCACGGACAGCGAGATCTCTTCGCTTTGCTGCGACTCGCGCGAGGTGGAGCAGGGATCGCTGTTTGCCGCCCTTCGCGGTTTGGAGGTAGACGGACATTCCTTCATCGACGCCGCGGTGGACAAGGGGGCGGCGGCCATCGTCGCGGAAGAAGCGGCGAGGGGGAACACTCCATGGGTCGAGGTCGGGGATGCCCGTGCGGCGCTGTCCGCCATTGCTGACATTTTCCACGACCGCCCCTCCCTGAAAATGAAGGTCGCCGGGGTCACGGGAACGAACGGGAAGACAACGGTGACCTTCCTTCTCCAACACATTCTGAAGACAGCCTTCTTTCGTTCCGGGTCGATTGGCACCGTGCATTACGAGATCGGGGACCGGATCGAGCCAGCGACTCATACCACTCCGGAATCCCTCGAACTCCAGCGTCTATTGGAGGCAATGGTCGACGAGGGGTGCCGGTCGGTCGTGATGGAGGTTTCCTCGCATGCGCTGCTGCAGAAGCGGGTTAATGACGTGGAATTCGACGTCGCGATCTTCACCAACCTCAGCCGCGACCACCTAGACTACCACGGGAGCATGGGTGCCTATTTCGAGGCAAAGAGGACACTTTTTTCCATGGTGGCTCGTCAGCAGGAGAAGACATCGCCTTTCTTCGTGATCAATACGGATGACCCCTTTGGTGAAAAACTGGCCCGCGAATTCGCGGACAGCGTGAACGTCATTGGCTACGGAATGAACAGCCGGGCCGACTTTCGCGTCACCGACTTTGGATTCAGCCAGAAAGGGACGGAGTTCACCTTGGAGGCGAAGGGTCGATCCATGAAAGTGCGTGTCCCGCTCATTGGGAAGTTCAACATCTACAATGCGTTGGCGGCGATTGCGGCTGCCGATTGCATGGGGATCCAACTCCGACAGGTGCTGCGATGCCTTGACGAGATTCCCCAGGTGCCGGGGCGCATGGAGAGCGTCGCGGACAACGCCCGCTACATGGTTTTTGTGGACTATGCCCACACCCCGGACGCGCTGGAGAACGCCTTGAAGACCGTACGGGAGATGATGCCGAGACGGGTCTATTGCGTCTTCGGATGCGGGGGCAATCGAGACGTCCCGAAGCGGAAGCTCATGGGGCAGGTTGCGAGCAAGTTGGCCGACCACACTTTCATCACCTCGGATAATCCGAGGAAGGAAGATCCCATGAACATCATCGAGGATGTGAAAACGGGCTTCGATTCCGCCAACTATGAAGTCGTCGAAGATCGCCAAGAGGCGATCTTCAAGGCAGTCTCCGTTCTGAAGCCGGGGGACATGCTCCTCGTTGCCGGTAAAGGGCATGAGGCCGAGCAGAAGTTTTCGGACCGGACGATTCCTTTTGATGATCGCCAGATCGCCCGTTTCGCAATTCGTGATCGACGGTTGGAGGAAGCAAAAGCGGCGAGGGAGGCGCAGGACGAAAGATGAGACCAATGTCTCTGGCCTCCGTCGCGGACTTTGCAGGGGGATCCCTCTTGCAAGGCGAGCTCACCGCCATGGTGGAAAACGTCTCGACCGATACCCGCTCGGTGAGGGAAGGCGAACTGTTCTTTGCTTTGCGCGGTGACAACTTCGATGCCCACGAATTCGTGGGCGATGCAGCCGCGATGGGGGCTGGCGCTGTCGTTGTTGACCAGATGGTTACGGGAGTTCCGGATCATTGTGGCGTGATCAAGGTCCCGGACACGTTGAGCAGCCTGCAACTGATGGCACGACGTTACCGGGAATTCCTCGATCCGAAGGTCGTGGGCATCACTGGAAGCAATGGCAAGACGTCGACCAAGGACATGGTGACGGCGGTGCTGAGGACAAGGTTTTCCGTCAATGCCACGATCGGGAATTTGAATAATCACATCGGAGTCCCTCTCAGTGTCCTGAAAACAATGCCTTCGGATGATTATGGCGTCTTCGAAATGGGCATGAATCATCCGGGGGAGATCGAAGTCCTCGCTGACATTGCCCAACCCGATATTGGAATCATCACCAACGTGGGGGTGGCCCACATCGAGTTCATGAAAACCCGGGAGGCGATCGCCCTGGAAAAGGGGATGCTCGCGGAGGCAGTGGGCCGGGACGGTCACGTCATCCTCAATGGCGAAGACAGCTTTACGGATTCGATTGCCGCTCGCTCCCGGGGAAAGGTCATTCGGGCGGGCATCGGGAGCGGAGATGTTCTTGGAAAAGAAGTGCGTTCGGATGGAGGAAAGACGCACTTCGTCCTCGTGACTCCCGATGGTGAAGGTGAAGTGTCGATCCCGTTGGTAGGCCGTCACATGGTGACGAATGCGCTTCTCGCCGCGGCGACGGGATGGCTCGCGGGGTTGTCGACGGAGGAGATTGCGTTCGGCCTTGGTGGGGCGGAGATCTCCGGCGGACGCCTGCAGATCAAGGACCTGAAGGGGCTTTCAATCGTTGATGACAGTTACAATGCGAATCCGGACTCCATGCGTGCGGCCGTTGATACTCTTGCCGGGTTGGATTGCGATGGCCGAAGGTTTGCCGTCCTCGGTGGGATGGCCGAGTTGGGGGAGACGGCGGCGGAGGAGCATCAAAAACTCGGTCGATTGGTTCGCGAGAAGAAGATCGATTTCCTGCTCAGTGTCGGGGAGCAGGCGCGAGGGATCACGGACGGGCTTTCTCCGAACGGTGGGGGACGACCGGCAATTGCCCACTTTCCGGCCCACGAAGAATGCGTCGAATACCTGGAAGAAAATGCCCGGTCCGGCGATCTCGTCCTCGTGAAGGGAAGCCGGTCGGCGCGGATGGAAAAGGTGATCGAGCAAATGGAGAAGGGAGGCCCTGAATGATCAAGTTCCTCATTGATTACCTGAACATCGGGCCGGACGACGTGCCGTTCAATTTGCTCCGTTACATCACCTTCCGCTCGGGAGCGGCGGCCATGATCACCTTTGTTCTCTCGGTGATGTTTGGATCGTGGGTCATTCGGAAATTGATTTCCCTGAAGGTTGGACAGCCGATCCGCACTGCCGACGAAGTGCACAAACTGGCCGAACTCCACGGTCAAAAGGCGGGGACGCCGACGATGGGCGGCGTCATGATCCTTGCTACTTTCGTCCTGGCGATCCTCCTCTTCGGAGATCTCCAGAATCCGTTCGTCTTCGCCGTCGCCTTTGTCACCATCTGTCTCGGAGCGCTCGGCTTCGTCGACGATTACACGAAGGTCGTCAAAAAGAACTCCGACGGCCTGAGCGCCCGTTGGAAGTTGATCATCCAGGTCCTGGTTTCCGGGAGTGTCGGCGCCTTTCTCTTTTTCTATCCGGATCCGGAAATTCGCGACGTGATCTCCAAGATCTACCTCCCCTCGGTGAAGGAGCCGATTCTCGATCTAGGCGTTTTCTGCATTCCGTTCTTTGTGCTTGTGATCGTGGGCGCTTCCAACGCGGTCAACCTCACGGACGGATTGGACGGACTTGCCACTGGCTGCACGGTGACGACGGCCGGGGCGTTTGCGATGCTTTGTTATGTCGCGGGTCGGCCCGACTGGGCGGGATACCTGGACATTCCCCATCTCTCGTATGCGAGTGAACTCATGGTTCTGGCCTTCGCGCTCGTCGGGGCTTGCCTGGGCTTCCTCTGGTTCAATTGCCACCCCGCGAAGGTCTTCATGGGAGACACGGGCTCGCTGGCGATCGGGGGATGCCTCGCCATGTTCGCCATCTGCTGCAAGCAGGAGATGGTGCTTGTCATCATCGGAGGCGTTTTCGTCATGGAGGCGGGCTCGGTGATCCTGCAGGTAGCAAGCTTCAAGATCCGGAAGAAGCGGATCTTCCGGATGTCTCCGATTCACCACCACTTCGAGTTGAAGGGGTGGAAGGAAAGCCAGGTCATTACACGTTTTTGGATTCTCTCGATCATCTTCGCCTTTATCGGCTTGGCCACCCTCAAGGTCAGATAGTCATGGACTGCTCCGGAAAAAACATCGTCGTGCTGGGAGTCGGGCGTAGTGGCCGGGCAGCGGCAAGGCTCGCCCATGCGCGGGGCGCGCGCGTGACGGTCTGTGATTCTGGAAACCCGGAGAAGCTGGCGGCCCAGGCCTCGGATTTGAAGGAGGAGGGGATCGACGTTGTGTTGGGAGCAAAGGCCGAGTCCCTCCAGTGGAGCCCGCAGGTCGTCATTCTCAGTCCCGGGATCGACGTGGCGTGGCCGATCGCGGCCCAGTTTGCGGGCGGCGACGCGGAAGTCATCGGGGAGATGGAGTTTGCTTACCGGTTTTGGGACGGGGAGATCATCGGGATTACCGGAACGAATGGCAAGACGACGACGACCGAACTCGCAGCGGCGTTTCTTAACGAGGGTGGCATTGAAACGGAGCCGGCCGGGAACCATGGAAAGCCGTTCTCCGAGCTGATCCTCGGCGCGACGGGCAGTGCGACGGCGACCCTGGAGATCAGTTCCTTTCAACTCGAGAAAATCGTGGAGTTCACGCCGGACGTGGCCGTCTGGCTGAACTTTGCCCCCGACCACCTCGACCGCTACGCTTCCCTTGAAGACTACCGGAAGGCCAAACTTCGGCTTCTGGAGAACGCGGGACCGGACACGGTCGTCGTCTATCGTGCGGGGGAAAACCTCCCGACCGGGTCGTCGAGGACAGTGACATTCAATGCTTTCGAAACGGGGGCGGATTATTCCTTTGATGGAACGAACATCCTCGATGCATCGGGAGCCAGGCTTGAACT
>JBCDLR010000102.1:0-11253 GCA_038745205.1 Verrucomicrobiota bacterium | reverse complement strand
CTCGAGGCGTGAGACTTCTTCGAAAACTTCCCGACGCCAGAACGAATGGCTGCCGAGCGCGGTCAGGACAACCTCCGCCTCCTCGCGCCTCGAAAACTCTCGCCAGTAGGCGCCGAATTCCTGCCCGTGGGCGTGGCTGAGAAAAATGGGATTCCCCGTCCCATCGACGCGCCGCAGTCGGGGGAACAACGCGTCCGCCCGCTCTGCTTTGGCCGCCTCCACCAGCCGTCCATTCCAGTCCGGAACAAGCGGGCAGACATCGTACTCGATGAAGTGCACAAACTCCGCCCCGGGGCATTCCCCCGCGATCCAATCAGCCGCGGCCCGAAAAACTCCCGCGTAGGATTGCCGTTCACGCTGGTGGTCGCGGGTGCGGTGAGCATCCCCTTTTGCCAGGACCTTCGGGGAAAATTTCGCGACGTCGAAGTCCGCTTCCCTGCCCCCAAAAACGAGAAGCGCGGCCTCGCCGTCTTCCCTCTTTTTCCAGCGCTCCATGCTCTCCTCGACCAGGCCTGGAGATCGATGGTCGAGGATAACGTTAATCGTTCCGGACATTGTCAAAATCGGGATCCGGATGGCTGCGAAAGACGATCCGCTGCTTCCAGAAGGTCGCACGCTCTTGGGTTTCGAATTCCGGGTAGACCGGCCTCACCGGTCGGAAGCCGATGAGCAGGACTCGCCCCTGCCAGAAAACAACAAATGCCCGACCGACGCATTCGCCAGTCCGGGCATCAATGATCCTGCGACCCAAAAACCGGGCGAGGAAATCCAAAAAGCGGCTTGCCGAAGTTCGTAGTTTCGAACCCACCCGACAGACCTAATCGCCACCCCCGCCTATGGCAAGCCCCGCAGGAATTCCGCCCACCTTCTTCCGTAGGCTTCGTCCGTGAAAATTTCCTCGAAACGACGGAGGTTGAATTCCCCCATCGCTTTCCGCTCCCGGGCATCCTTCCTCACGAATTCCAGCAACGCCTCGGTCAATTCATCCGCCGAGCCCGCCTTGACGAGCTTGCCACCATCGCCGTCGACCAGGAGATCCGCCACGCCACCGACGTCCGAGGCAATTATCGGCAAGCCCGCCGCCATGCTTTCAATCACGGTCAATGGGCACGCCTCGTTGAGCGAGGGAAAACAGAACACATCGGCGGCACGGAGCGTCTCAGGCTTTTTCCCCAGTTCCATCTCGCCCCCGAAACGGATGCGTTTCGGGTCACCAGCCTCCTCGAAGGCTGAATCAATCTCCGCTTTCGAGCTATCTCCGGACAACCTCCCGAAAAAGAGAAACTCGATGCCTTCGACTTCCTGCACCACCCGGCGCGCGGCTTCGAGGCACACATCCCAGCCTTTGGCCGGTGAGAAGTCCGAGTAGTAGACCGCCCGGAGGCGACCGTCGTTGCCCCTCGTGCGTTCGCTGTCCGGAAACGGCGGCACCCCATTGAGCACGACGGAGATCTTTTCCCTCGCTAGGAAATCGGGCATTCGCTCGACGAGCTTGGGCGCCACGCAGACGAAGTGATCGAACAGGCGCAGGGTTTGTCGCACGTATGCCTTCCGCAATGAGCCGAGGGATTCGTAGTCCAACGAACGAAAGTCCATGTGGAGCCAGCCAATGATCCTCCGGAAGAAAAACAGGCGGGCCGCCCAGGCAAAGATGGAGTCCTTGAGAAAAGGGATGCCGTAGAAGGAGGGTGTCAGGATGACGCCGTCGAACCGGTGGCGAAAGCGCAGGAGGAGAAGCTGGAAAAGGTATCGCAGGAGCAGGTAGATCTTCCGCCAGCTCGCCTTCTGAAGTCCGGTCAAGTCACTGCCGAAGCGTGTATCGAGGTGGACGATCTCGACCCCCTCCTGCGGAAACTGCTCCAGGAGCAATTTCACCGCATACGTCTGGCCGTGAAACGGCGGCGGAACCGGCGATACGAGAAGGTACTTTTTCAAACCTGAAGAACGGCAAAAATCCACTGACTACCCGCAAAAACCCCTAATGGTGGCGCCAATTCTCTTCTACCCACTTGGCGTCGACCCGAAGCTCACCGTCCGCCTCCTTGAGCCAGGGATGGAGGTCTTCCGGGAGCTTCGGCTTCAAGACCGCAAAGGCGATGTTGTTGGCGAGGAGAGAGCTCTTCTGCATCAGGAGAAGGAAGGGGGTCAACAGCTTCACGAGGATCGATTTCGGCGTCCACTTTCCCCGGAAGCGGTACCAGGGAACGACGAGTCGGTGCAGCATGATGAACCGGTGGCGGGCTTCGGGGTGCGCAGTGCGGATGGTCTGTTCGACGCTTTCCCTCGAAAACCGGTGAATCCAGTTCGGAATTCCGCCGAAGCGCAGGCCACCTCCCTTGTCATCGAGCTTGTCGATGACGGAACCGATCTCGTAGCGTTGGCTGAACCCGAAGCGCATGCTCAACCGCGACATCAGGCTGTCCACCGGCTCACAGGCGAAACAACCGACACGCGCCACGCGGAACATCTCGAGAATGGCATTCTGCGGCACCGCGCAGTGGTGCAGTCCCGCATGGACGACGCACCAGTCGTAGGAGTTGTCGGGAAGATCGATGGCCTCGGCGTCGAGGGACTTCGCGGCGTAAGGAATGAAATCGTCCGGCTTCAGGTTCCGCGCAAGATTGCTGATGGTGACATTCGTGAATCCGTATCTTTCGAAAACCTCCTTGTCGAAGTCTCCGGCACAAAGAATGAGGATCTCCATGTCGGTCTTCAGCAACCCCTCGGCCATCAGCTGGTCGATGATTTCCATGTAGATGAAGCCGCGTTCTCTGAATGTATCTGCCATGTGACTTTCCGGGGTTCAGCGTTTGTCCAGGAGCGACTCCATGAAGGCCGCCCGCTTCGGCTCAATGATGCGGGAATCGATATAGGGAGCGACCTCTTCGTGGGCCACCCGCCGACCCTTCATCCGCGCGGCGAAATCAACGATGGCCTCCACGGACCGCGAGACATTTTGCGGGTCATTGCCGATCTGCAGGATCCATTCCGGCTTCTCCTTCACATCGAGAAAGGCGCCATCTTCGCCGGCGAGAACGATGGGCAGGCCGCTGGCGAGGTACTCGCGGATCTTGAGGTTGCTGCTCTGGTTCATCCCCCGCACATGCAGCGCGAGCCCGTCGAGTCCGGCGTCGCACTTGCGGAAAACCTCAAGGAACCCCTCCTTTTTGAGGAACCCGTGGAAGGCCACATTGGGGGGGCAGACCACCCAAGGGCACTCGCATCCCACCACGTCAATCAAGAGCCGGCCCTCGGCGCGGCGCGCAAGTTCCGGAAGCTTGTCGAGCCCCTGCCAGGGGGCGACGTTCCCGATGAAGACGACACGCGGAATGGTGTCCTTCGGATCCGTCGGCGGGAGAGTCTCGTAGTGCCCGAGGTCGATGGGATTGGGCGCGACAAAGGTCGGCTTCCCCTGTCGTTGGACATAATCGAGATCCGTCACTTCCTTAGTAATCCCGACGATGCCGCGGACGCGGGAGAGCAACCAATCGATCGTGAACTGGCTGTAGGGACCGAGAAGCATGCTCGACAGCTTGGACCGGCTTCGGAGCTTGGAGCTGTAGGCCGTCTGGATCACATTGCCGTTCAGTTCCGCAGCCGTCGGGAATTCGTCGGCGAGTTCGCAATACACCCGACGATGGTATCCCCAGCGCATGTAAACGAAGTCCGGCTTCCAGGCCCTCACTTTGTCGGCGAGCTGGTCGAGCACCTTGTTGTCCGAGAAGATCTGCGAGAGAGGATTCTTTTGCCGCGGTCGATACACGAACTCTCCCTCGACCATGCGCTCGGAGATGTCGCTTTCATCCGTCGCACAGAAGAGTGTGACCTCATGGCCAGCGAGGCGCCAGCCGTCCATCTGGTAGGCCAGTTTCGAAGGGACGCCGCTGTTGCGGTTCACCGGGTTGACGCTGAAGTAGGCGATCTTCACTCCAGGATAGAAGAGGATTAGCCGATGGCGGACCGCCGCGTGAGGCGCGTGAACAAGGATCCGTCGGCGCGCAGGCTGCGCACGTTGAAATCATGGGGAGACTCCGTCCGCCACTGGGTCCGGCGCAAATGGCGTGGCGTGTTCGGCATCTTGAGTAGTCCCGACGTGGCGTCCGAAACGGTTTCCATGCCCTCCGCAAGACAGAAATCCCGCAAGGGAGAAGTCATGTTTCTCGGCATGCCGTAGGGATAGGCGAAGTGCTTGATGGGCTCGCCGAGAATATCTTCGAGCATCTCGTTGCACCGGCGAACCTCGTCACACCCCTGTTCATGCGGGATGGCACCGACATTGAAATGAGAGTGGGTGTGGTTCCCGATGATATGGCCACGACTCCGGATCTCGCGGATCTCATCCCGTGTCAGCGGCGTGCTGTCGACGGGATTGGCGAGGCGCTGGTAGTAGGCGTCGAGATCGGATTGCGAAGTTTCTCCCCGCAGCGCGCAGGTGTTCGTGAAGAAAGTCGCCATTGCTCCGAACTCATCAAACATATCGAGATGCTGCACCCAGGTGATGTAGTTGTCGTCAAAGGTGACGAAGACCCGCTTTCCCTCGCCCTCCATGTATTCGTTGGGTCCGACAAAGCGGTATCCGTTCTCGCGAAAAAACTCCAGGCACCAGCGGAAGCTGTCCAACTTGTCGTCAGCCAGGTCATGCATGAAGATTCCCACCGCGTCCGGCATGGGGCCGCTCAAGAACGCGACATGGAAGCCGCGGATGGCTTTTTGCACAAAATTCATGGGGAAATTCCTACGCGGAGAAAAACCAATCGACCGTCTTTCGCAATCCGTTGGCCAATTCCGTTTCCGAGGACCAGCCGAGGACTTCCTTCGCCTTGGTCGTGTCGGAAAAGTTTCGCATCACATCGCCGAGGCGCTTTTCCCCGTGCATCACTTCCACGGGTCCGAGCCCTCGCTCGTCGAGGAGTGGGACCAGCAACTCCACCAATTCACTGACCGTTGATTCCCGGTTCGTGGCGATCTGGAACAACTCGCCGCCCGCGCCCTCGGCGGACGCGCCCTGAACGATCGCACCAACGAGGTCTTCCACGTAGATGAAGTCGCGGGTCTGCTGGCCGTCCCCGTAGATTTCGAGCGTCTTCCCCTCGCGGGCGAGCCTGATGAACTTCGCAACGACGCTTCCCTTGTTCGTCGAACCCGGACCGTAGACATTGCCAAACCGCAGCCCCACCGTTTCGAGGCCGAAGGTGCGGAAGTAGGCCGAGCAGTATCCTTCGCCCGCGAGTTTGCTCGCGCCGTATGGCGAGACCGGCCGCGGGACCTTTTCCTCGTGAATCGGCGGCTCGCATTCGCCTACCGGGGCGCCACTTGAGGCGAAGACGAAGCGTTTCACGGCGCCATGCCGGGCGGCCTCGAGGGCATTGAGCGTGCCGATGACGTTGGTCGTGCAATCGGAGCGAGGATCCTCCACCGACGGCCCCACCCCCGTATTCGCCGCGAGGTGCACGACGACATCAGCTCCCTTCGCCGCGTCTGCCATCAATGGCGCGTCCATGATGGAGCCGACGACCAACTGGACTCCACCGAATTCGTCCGTGGCGGCCACGTCTTCAAAGGAGCAAGCCGAACCCAAATCCTCGCGCGATCCGACGGAGAGATCGTCGAAGACGCGGATGTCGCTCTCACCCTTTGCGCGGAGGGCCTTGATCAGGTTCGTTCCGATAAATCCGGCACCGCCGGTAATGAGCCATTTCATGGTAAATTCGAAGATCTTCGCGGGGATAATCCCGACCCCTCAGCCTAACTCTTTCCCTTTACGCCCTCGACGTAGACACTGACCCCTGGCCGGTTGTCGAGGCGCTCGACGTCCGGGAGATTTCCCTTCTGGTATTCACATTCCTCGACGTTTTCGAAGCCGACATCTACCATCAGCTTGGCGAGGCTCTCCCCGTTGTACATCCAGTGATGCCGGTTCTTGGGATCCGAGTGGTTGTCCTGAAAGACAAACTTCAACATCGGTCCGGGATCGACGCCGTCATAGAGGGTCAGGGCATGATCGAGACATGGAGCCACCGTCCGGCAAATGCCGCCCGGCTTCAGGACACGGAGGGCTTCCGACATCATGTGACGGGCCATGCCGGGGCGGAGGTGTTCGATGATGTGCGAGGAAAACACGGCATCCACGGAGTTGTCCGCAAACGGGAACCGTTTCGCGACGTTGAGGCGGTGCACTTTCCGGAAGATGCCCTTCTGATGCTGCTCAAACCGTTGCGCGGACATTCTACCGGCGGCCTTCAGGAGCTGCGCGGCGAAGGGAACACGGCTGATGAGGACATGGTTGGTGACATCGGTGTTGTGCCAGCCATCGAGCGGTTTGTCGAAGCAGCCGAGGTGCAGTTTCATAACGAAAGAAGGGGTGACGGCGGAAAGTGTCCTTCGATAGGATTTACTTGTCCCACTTCACACCGCGGAAGATGCGGTCGCGGTCGATGTTGCCCTTGTACTTCTGCACCACTTCAATCATCCCGGCGAGGATATCGTCGGTCAGGTAGTGGGGCTGCAGGCCAAGCTCAAGGAGACCGGTGTGGGCCGGATTGTAGTAGTGGTCTTCCATCTCCTTGCGCGGGTTGGGCAGGGACTTGATCTCGACATCCAAACCGAGCCCGTCCCCCACGCGCTTCACGCGGTCGGCCATCTCATTGACGGAAAATGTCTCGACGAATTGGTTGAAGATGCGGAGCTCACCCTTGTCCGCCGGGTTTTCGAGCGAGAGGCGGAGGCACTCCATCGTGTCGCGAATGTCGAGGTATCCACGGGTTTGGCCACCCTTGCCGTAGACCGTAAGCGGATAACCCACAACAGCTTGCACGATGAACCGATTGATGAGGGTGCCGAACAGTTCGTCGTAGGCAAAGTGGGGCATGAGTTGATCCTCACCCTCGTTCTCGTCGGTGAGCATGCCGTAAACCGGACCCTGCATGAGGTCGGTCACGCGGATGCCCCACGTCCTCACGTAGAACCAAAGAAGGTCGGTGTCGAGAACCTTGGTCGTGTGGTAGAGGCTGCCCGCCTGGCGAGGATAGAGGAATTTGTGCTTCCGGCCCTTGTGCTCAACGTCGAGCCAACCTTCCTCGATGTCGATGTTCGGCGTGCCATACTCTCCCATTGTCCCGAGCTTCACGATGTGGGTATCGGGGCAAAACTCCTTCACGGCCTGGATGAGGTTGAAGGTCACGCCAAGGTTGTTGTTCAAGGTGAGCGTCGCGGCGCGGCGGTCGATCATCGAATACGGCGCGGACGGCTGCTCCGCGTAGTGCACAATGGCTTCAGGCTCGAATTTCCGGAAGATGTCCGCGATGACATCCCAGTCCGCTAAATCACCAACGAACACTTCGATGTCCTTGCCTGACTTCTCCTTCCAAAGCCGGGCGCGGCCCTGCATGTTGGGCAGCTCGAACAGTGGCTCGGAGTCGGTTTCGCGCGCCATGTCGCGACGCAGGTAGTTGTCGGCGATCGCCACTTCGTGGCCGCCAGCGGAAAGTTTCATGGCGGTGGGCCAACCGAGGTAGCCGTCGCCACCGAGAATCAGGATCTTCATGAGTGAATGAGTTCTAAGGAAAATGTTAGGCTTTGTCTCCGGGCCAGACGCGTTTTGCCGGCAGCTTCTCTTCGTCGTCACCCGAAACATCCTCGAGGAGGCCGTTGCTCCTGAGGAAATCGGTGAGCTCTTCCTGCGACATCGTCTTCTCCGAGCTTGAGTTGTAGGGATTGGTCACCGTCTCGTCGACGAGGCTGTCGTAGGCGTAGTCGATGCGCTGATACATGCCACGGAAGGCCGGGAGGACGCCAAAGTACTTTTCCAACTCCACGGCGCGGCGGGTTTCCTCGGAACTCATCAACTCCTCGTAGAGCTTCTCACCGGGCTTGGTCCCGATAACCTTGATCTCTATCTTCGCCGGGTCGTGCCCGTGCTGGGGCGCCAGCTCGCGAATCATGACTTCGGCGAGATCCTGAATCCGGATGACCGGCATCTTCGTGATGAAGACTTCGCCGCCATGCACGAGTTCCGCGGATTCGAGGACGAGGTTGGCGGCTTCGCGAATGGTCATGACAAAGCGGGTCATCTCCGGATCGGTGAGGGTCACGGGGCCACCGGCCGCGATCTGGCGACGGAAGATGGGGATGACGGACCCACTGGAGCCCAACACGTTGCCAAAACGCGTCGAAGCGAAAACCGGGCCGGACCCCCGCTTCGTGTTGTTCGCCGCCGTGATCAACCTTTCGCCCATCAGCTTGGAAGTGCCCATGACGTTCGTCGGGTTCACCGCCTTGTCCGAGCTCGTGAAAATGACGACTTCGACGGTGTTGGCGGACGCGGCTTCGATGATGTTCTGCACGCCGACGATGTTCGACTGCACGGCATCGTAGGGCGACCTTTCGCAGAGGGAGACATGCTTCAGGGCTGCGGAGTGGAAGACGACGTCGATGTTTCGCATCAGCTTCGTGAGGGACTCCCGGTCCCTCACGTTTCCGAGAAAGAAGCTCGTCCGTGGATCATCGACGTATTGTTGCTCGAGGAAGAAGAGGCCACTTTCGTTGTGGTCGAGCCCGACGATCTCCAGGGGATTGAACTCGTCGGAGGTAAGGCGGGTGAGGAGTTCCTGTCCCACCGTGCCGCAGACGCCGGTGATGAGGATACGTTTGTTCGTGAGGAAGTTCATTTCGTTTCGCCAGCTTCGTGAAGGCCGCATTCGCGTTTCACGCCGCTGAATCGCGTCTTTTCATGTTCTTGCCCGGCCTGGAGAGGCGCGGAACTGTGGTAGTCTCCCACGGAGACAAAGCCTTTCTCCCAGAGCGGGTGATAGGGTAAGTCATGGGTTTTGAGGTACTTGTAGATGTCCCGCTCCGACCAGTCGATCAGCGGGTAAACCTTGGCGACCCCACTCTGCTCTTCCAGAACGGTCCGGTCCGAGCGGGATTTCGCCTGGCTGCGCCGCAATCCGGAGAGCCAGAACTTCGGAGCCAGGTCCTCGAGGGCTCGGCCCATCGGTTCGACCTTGACGATTTGGTTGTATTGCTCGAGCCCCTCCGTTCCGGACGCCCACAGCTCGCCGTGCCTTTCCACGAGCGTCTTGGCATCCATGATCGGTTTGTAGGTCTTCAGGTTCAGGCCGAGGCGTTGCGTGAGTTCCTGGGCAAACTGGTAGGTTTCCTCGAAGAGAAATCCGGTGTCTACAAAAACCACCGGTAGTTCCGGTGACATTTCCGAAACCATGTGGAGGAGCACTGCGCTTTGCACGCCGAAGCTGGTGGTGAGAATGGTTCGTGACGGCGACTTTTCCAAAACCCAGCCAATGCGCTCGCGGGCAGCGGCGGCTTCCAGTTTGATGATGTCGTCGGCAGTGGTCACGGACCTGACAGTCTCCCCCCTGCGGTTTGGGGGTCAAGGGGAGTAGATTACGGGGCGGAAGACGTTTCCTGCCCGAGCAGCTCGTCGAAGAGGGCGCGGACCCGATTGCCATAGCGGTCGATGGTGAAGTCCCCGCGCACCCGAGCGTGATTGGTTGTTCCCATCTTTTTTCGCAGTTCCCCGTCCTTTGCGAGCTTGATGACGGAGGTGGCGAGAGCATCGACGTCGCCCGGGGCATTGAAGAGAATCTCCGTCTCATCGAAGGCCTCGGGGAGGACGCCTACCGGGGTCGAAATTATAGGCAGCCCCGCCGCCATCGCTTCGAGAACAACCGTGGGAAAGGCTTCCGAGTGCGAGGGAAACACAAGCGCATCGGCGTTCACGAATTCACGAATCTTGTCTTCGCCGCGCAGGACACCGACGAACGTCGCGCATTCCTTGACCGCATCATCCTCCATGAGTTCATTGAGCACTTCGTTCTGCGGTCGTGCGGCACCGTCGATGTAGGTGATGTTCCGCTCCTTGCTCATGCGGGCTCCCATGAAGTGAAACTGGAGTTCGGGAACCTCGCGGTGCACCTGCGGCAGGCTCCGGAGAAGATCGAAGGCGCCCTTTGCCTGCGTGAGGTAGCCGACAAAAAGAAATGTCAGTTTGCCGTCCTTGCTCTCCTTGAGGTCGTCGCGCTCGAATTCCTTCACCTCGATCCCGCTGTAGACGACGCGGATCTTTTCGAAGGGAACAATTCCCTCGAATTGCTTCTTCAACAGCTCGGCGCGGACGATGACGCGGTCGATGCGCGCGACCACCCAGTGAATGAACCACTTCCACTTGGCCTGGCGGTAAAAATGGCCGAAGCCGTCACCCATCACACGCGTCACCACGGGGCATGCCGCCACCCTCGCGACGAGGATGAACGAGGCGTAGCGAAGGAACCCGCCCGCATTCTGCGCAAGGTTGGTGTACATCGCGGCCGGACGGTGCACGGCGAGGAGCCACGCCAGGCGGAAGGGCTGGATGAACCCGAAGAAAAGGTTCACGACGTCGAAGCGGCCCTTGGACTCGATGTCGCGCTGCTTGCTGATGTTGTAGTGCACCAGTTCGTAGCCGTCGCGCAGGCTCGAATTGAGCAAGTGCCTTGTCATGATCTCCGGACCGGACATGGGGGGCGGAGTGGGACTGACGATGAGAAGTTTTTTCTTCCTGCTTGGCATGGGTTTGTCAGGAATTCGGGAGCTTGAGCGCCGCGCTGATGGAACGAAGCCCCCGCGCCGCCTGTTGTTGCGGGTGGTAGAAATGCGCCAGTTCCCTCGATCGTTCCGCGCTCACCCTGGAGTCTTCCGCCAGCCCTTCCCGCAAGGCGCGGGCAAAGTCGGCAGCGTCCTTGGGATCAAACACCTTTCCGCCCTCGCCGACGAGATCCGAAGCGGCACCGTTGTACTTGGAGATCAGGGAGGGCGTTCCGCAGAGAATCGGCTCCAAGGTGGCCAGCGCCCAGTTGTCCTCGAGCGTGGGAAGCACAAAGAGGTCACCACTGACGTAAAGCCGTGGAAGTTCATCCATTTGAATGAAGCCGAGAAGCTTCCGTTTCAATTTCTCGCTCTGCGGTTTCCACGCCTCGAGCGCGGCCCGCTCCGGTCCGTCGCCCGCAAGGACGAGGGTGACTTCCTCGTCAAAGCCTTCCTCGTAGAGCCTGTCCAAGCCCGCGATCAATTCAGCGATGCCCTTCCGTCCGGACAACGCCCCGGAGAAAACGACGGCCTTGCCCTCGATGCCCAATTCCCGGCGAATCGATTCCCGGTTGGGAAGTTCTTCCCCGGCCCGTTTGACGAAATAGTCCGTGTCCACCCCGGTGGCGCCATCATCGATCAAGGAGTCGTCCGCCCCGAGCGAGCGGAGAT
>JBCDLR010000101.1:0-11258 GCA_038745205.1 Verrucomicrobiota bacterium | reverse complement strand
TTCCGACGAAACGGATTTGCCCGATGGCATCGCGGAAAACGAGAACCTGCGCCTCTACTCGGAAGCCATGGGCAAAGTCGCCGCGAAACACAGCCTCACCTTCGTCGATCTCTTCAACATCAGCATCAAGGCGAAGGAAGCGATGCCCGAGACGAACTTCACCATCAATGGCTTCGCCCTCACCGAAGAGTCTTACTCCATGCTCGGGGCGGTCCTCGCCCACCAGCTCTACGGCCAGGCAATGCCTTCGGAAGCCATCGACAAGGACCTCCTCCATGAGGCCGTCAAAGCGAAAAACTGGCTCTGGAACAGCGACTACAACATCGTCAACGGCGTCCACACCCACGGCCGTCGCTACAACCCCTACGGTCCGCAAAACTACCCGGACGAAGTCCGTAAGACCCGCGAAATGACTGTCCTTCGCGACGGGCGCATTCACGCCATCGCTCAAGGGAAATCGACCAGCCTTGAATTCGACGACACGAAGACCCACGAACTCCCCCCCGTCCCGACGAATTTTGTCCTCAACGACGCTAAGGGAAAACTCGGTCGCCTCGAATACATGGACAGCGCGAAGGCCATCGAGAGCTTCACGATGGCGCCGGGGTATGAGGTCGAGTTGTTCGCTTCCGAGAAGGAGTTCCCGAACTTGAAGAATCCCGTTCAGATGTCCTTCGACAACGGGGGTCGTCTCTGGGTCGCGGTCATGCCGTCCTACCCGCATTGGAAACCCGGCGATCCGATGCCCGACGACAAGCTCATCATCCTCGAAGACACCGACGGCGACGGCCGGGCGGACAAGGAAACCATCTGGGCAGACGGCCTTCACCTCCCCATCGGCTTCGAACTGGCGCCCGAAGGTGTCTACATCTCCCAGGAACCGAACCTCTGCCTTCTCGTCGACGACGACAACGATGATCGCGCCGACCGCATGGAAGTCCTCATGGGTGGATTCGATTCCCACGACACGCACCACGCCATTTCCGCATACACCGCGGACGCTTCCGGCGCCTTCTTCATGGGCGAAGGCCGCTTTCTCCATAGCCAGGTCGAAACTCCCTATGGCCCACGACGTTGCAACGACGGCGGCGTGTGGCGTTTCGACCCCAAGACCCATCGACTCGAGCGCTACAGCCAGGCTGACTACTCGAATCCGTGGGCACACGCCTTCGATGAATGGGGTCAACTCGTCATCGGCGACGGATCCCCGGGTCAAAGCTGGTGGGCCGTTCCCGTCGGCGCGAAAATGCCCTACGGTATCGAACTGCCCAAGGTCGACCAATACGTGCCCAAAAGGTCCCGTCCGACCTCCGGCTCCGAGTTCGTCTACTCACGCCATTTCCCTAACGAGCACCAGGGCGCTTACATGATCTGCAACAGCATAGGATTCCTCGGTATCAGCATGGGGATGCCCGAGGAGGATGGGGCCGGGTTCAAGGGCGAACTCATCGCCGACCTCATCAGCTCCAACGACCCGAACTTCCGACCCGTCGACCTCGAGTTCGCCCCCGACGGCTCGCTCTACTTTGTCGATTGGCACAACGCCCTCATCGGCCACATGCAGCACAACGCGCGCGATCCCAACCGCGACCACGATCATGGCCGCATCTACCGCATCACCTATCCCTCCCGCCCCCTCGTCGATCCGCCGAAGGTGGCAGGCGCTTCCATCGAGACATTGTTGGAGAATCTCAAACTCCCCGAATACCGCGCCCGCTATCGCAGTCGCCGCGAACTTCGCAGTCATGACGCCAGCGCCGTCATCCCCGCCGTCAAGGCATGGGCCGCGAAGCTCGACAAAGCGGACCCGCTCTACGAACGCCATCTCGTCGAAGCCCTCTGGGTGACGTGGGCTCAGAACGAGCCCGACCGCGAGCTGCTTGAATATTGCCTTGCGGGCCAAAAACACGAAACCCGCGCCGCGGCGGTAAAGGTCCTTCGACTCGCCCACGACAAGTTCCCCGACCACCGCCGCCTGTTCATGCAGGCCGCCCGCGACGCGCACGGCCGAGTCCGGCTTGAGGCCATCGTCGCCGGAAGCTGGCTCGACAACAATGCGGGTGCCGCGATTGCCCTCGAAGCCCTCAAGCTCCCCTTGGACCGCTGGATGGGACCGGCCACCGATTTCATCCTCAAGCACACGCTCGCTGATGACATCGAAAACCTGAAGAAGGCCGGCAAGCTCGACCTCGCAAACAACCCGGTCGCGAAGGACTACCTCGATGGCAAAATCCAGCTCGCGGAGAAAATCATCTCCGAAGAAGAAAAATCCTACGGCCCCACGGCGAAACTCTCCTCCGCCGACCTGAAGATCTACAAGCACGGCAAGGAGATTTACAACCGCGATGCTTATTGCGGCACTTGCCATCAGCCGAATGGCCTTGGACTCCCGAACATTTACCCGCCACTCACCGATCCACAGTGGATCGACAATGACGAACGCCTCATCAAGATTGCCCTCAAGGGGCTCTGGGGCCCCATCACCGTGGCGGGAAAGGATTACGATCCCACGAAGGGCGTGCCTCCGATGACCGGATTTGGCGCGATGCTCAAGGACGACGAAATCGCCGCCGTCCTCAGCTATGTCCGCCAGTCCTTCGGCAATGACGGGGAGTTCATCACGCCCGAACAGGTGGCCAAAGTCCGCGAGGCAACCAAGGACCGCATCAATTTCTACATGGTCGACGAAATCCTGAAGGAGCACCCGCTGGAGTAATGCAACTCTTCACCGGGAGGCGCGTCCTTTTTGCGGTTGCAACCGCCATGCAGGCAGCGGTCGCGATTGCAGCAGCTGCGGAGGGCTCCCGTTTTATCGATTTCCTGAACTATCCGGGATGCGTCGAGCTCTCCAACGGGGACACGACCGTCCTCCTTGGTCCACACGTCGGGGGCCGTGTTCTCCAATACTCGTTCCAAGGAAAGGATGCTCTCTTTCTCGACCCGCGGGAAGAGAAGTGGGGAACACCGGACGCGGAAAAGCGTCCCGTGGCGAGTGCAGGCCGTTTTGACATCGGACCAGAGTACCTCATTCCCAAACGGGAAGCGCTCTGGACTGGAGAGTGGGACGCCGAAATCACCGGAAAATTCTCCGCCCGGATGACAAGCGGTGAGGATTTGGCGACCGGCGTGCAACTCATCCGGGAATTCACCCTCGATGCCCAATCCTCCCACCTGCGATGCACGCAGATCATCCGGAATATCTCCGAAGAGGTGATCCGCTGGTGCCACTGGAGCCGCACCTTTGCCCGCGGTGGCGGCCTCGTCATTGTTCCAGTCGATGAAAAACCCCGCCGCTTTCCGCAATCATGGGTCCTTTACCAGGGGCGCGGCGTGATCGATTTCCAGCCGAATGATGCAGCGGTTGTTCGCCACGATCGATTCCTCCAGATCAACAGCGCCGCCGCCCGACCGAAGTTCGGAATCGAAGCCCGTAAAGGCTGGATCGCCTATCTCATGCCGAATGACCTGCTTTTCCTGAAACACTTTCCGATCTTTCCCGACCGCTCCTACACGGAGTTGGCCGCCTACAACGTTTCAATCTACTACCCCGACCAGTTGCGCCTGCCCGCCGTTGAACTTGAGCCGATCGGTCCGGAAAACGAGATTCCCCCCGGCGGACGTGCGTCCTTCACTGAAGACTGGACTCTCCTTCCACAGGATTTCCCCGAGGATCCGAAAGCCCTCGATCTTGCCGCATTGGAGCAACTGGCAATAGCCAAGAAACCGACGGGGGCCCGCCAGCCTCTTCCAACCAATAAGGGTCGCCCTCCCAGTCCTTGATTCGACCGACTCTCCGGTTCTGGAGCCGCGGGTGACCTTTCTCCCTGGAATCCCCATGAGACCTTGACGGAGTGGCGATGGGAACGCACAAATGGTCTCCGCAAAGCCCATGAGTGACAATCCCTACACCGACAGATTCTACCAGAGTCAGAGCGGCTCTTCCCTGACGGCCGCGGAAGAGATTCTCCCCATCGTTATCGAACACCTCCAACCAAAGTCGATCGTCGATTTCGGATGTGGCGTTGGCACCTGGCTGGCAGCAGCCCGTAAACTTGGCATCGAGGACACCACCGGGTTGGAAGGCGAGTGGGTCAAGAAAGAGAACCTTTCCGATCCCGCCATCGACTTTCACAACAAGGACTTTGAGCAACCCATCGACCTGGGAAGGAAATTTGATTTGGCCATTTCCATGGAAGTCGCCGAACACCTCACGGAGGGCGCGGCAAGGCAGTTCGTGCAATCCATCTGCGCCGCCGCCGACATTGTCCTTTTCAGTGCCGCCACACCAGGCCAGGGCGGGCGTTCCCACAAGAACGAGCAGTGGCAAAGCTACTGGGTGGACCATTTCCAGGACGAGGGCTACACCGCCCTCGACCTCGTGCGGCCGGTCGTGTGGAACAGCACCCAGGTTCCCCGCTGGTACAAGCAAAACGCCCTCGTTTATGTCCGCAAAGAGAGTGAGGCCGGTCGCACCTTCCTTGAGAAGGCGGGGGAAACGCCCCCCACCCTGCTCGATGTCATTCACCCGGAAGAATACCGGAAGCGCACTTCCCTCCGAGGCGGGCTTGGAGTGGTCAAACGAGAACTGCTCGCGGCCTTCGGCCGAAACTCCTGATCCCACCCCACGGAAACAGTGGGCAGGACTCGGTAATGGTTCCTCGTTAATTGCCAGCGCTCACCGCGGCCGTCTTGCCGGCGGATATTGCTTTCCGCAACTCTGTCGCTTCGTCGTTTCTGTCCGCCTGTTCCAGCTTCTGCACGGCGAGGTCGATGGCATTTTTCGCTGCAAATTGCCGCTCATCGCCTCCCTCCGCATAGGCCGCAAGGAGAGCCTCGACCGACTCCTTCGTCGCGATTTGCGCCAATGATGTCAACGCCGCACCAGCAGCAGGCTCGTTCTTTCCCTTGGCGATCTTTGCCAGGCGGGGAACGGCTCGCTTCTCACCTCGGTCACCGAGGGAAATGATGACCCCGATCCGCTGACTATGTTTCAAATCCTTCCAAGACGCGAGCAGGGCCTTTCCGGCGGCCGGGTCCGGAATGCGCTCCAGGCCGTCGCGCGCATAATCGTGAAGCTGCTCGTCAGCGAGAAGTGGAGCGAGAGCCGGCACCGCCTTGGCAGTCCCAACCCGGCCCAGTTCGTCACAGGCCATGGCTTTGTCGTGCAAACTCGCGCTCTCGTCGGCGAGCACCTTGAGAGCGGAGGCTTCGTCCGCCTGCAAAAGAGGCACCATGACGGAACCAATCAGTAAAAGGAGAGTGGAAATCGTTCCGGTTTTCATTGTCGTCTTTGATTTGAATCTGCGGTGTTCTCGAACCCTGGGGGTTATACGTGCCATGGCGCGCGGCGGGCTCGGCCTTTCATGCGATTGGCTTCGTCGTCACTGACGAACGACTCCGCCTTTGGATCGAACTCCAGTTTTCGCCCCAGTTTCCAACTAATGGCAGCAGCGTGACCGGCGACGTGTCCGTAGCGAGCGACGGTCGAATTACAAACCGGCTTCTCCCTCGTCTTCACACAGTCGAGGAAATTACGAACATGCTTGAGGGGGTCAGTGCCCCCCATCTCCGGGTCCCAAGTTGCACCCTCGAGCAATTTCGGATCGCTGACCTCGATCTTCCCGAAGTCCCCTGCCTCCACCCAGCCTTCGTCGCCTTCGAAGCGCACCGGACAGCTTCCAAGGCCGGGCTTCCAATCGCCTTCCCCCTTGAATCCAGCCAAACGGCACACAAGCTTCACGCCATTCGCATACTTGCCGTGCACGGTGGTGTCGTCGATTGCCTCGTATTCGACCGGAGTCGTTCCATCCGCGTCCAGCGCCCACTGACAGAGATCGATGGTGTGCGACCCCCATTCGAGGAGTTTATAACCGGTCGCCAGGCCGTGATGCCCACGCCAACGCCCCTGGCAATAGAGCTTGTTATAGGGACGCCATGGTGCCGGTCCGAGCCAGCGGTCCCAGTCGACCTCAGACTTTTCGGGCAGTGGTTCCTCTGGAAGCCATGGCAAGTCCTTCTCCAACTTGATGATGCCGGCATAGACGGCCGTAATGTTCCCGAGTTTTCCGCTGCGCGCGAGACTGGCCGCGACTTCAAAATTATCGACACTGCGGCGCTGCGTTCCGGCTTGAAAAACCCTTTCCGTCCGGAGGATCGCGTCATCCAGTTCCTGAGCCTCTCGAATCGTCATTGAGCAGGGCTTCTCGGAGTAAACGTCCTTCCCGTGTTGCGCGGCGATGATCGAGGCCGTCGCGTGCCAGCGGTCACCGGTCGCAATGAGAACCGAATCGATATCGTCGCGCTCGAAGACTTCATACATGTCCTGCACAGGCTCGACGTCGGGGTTGTTATAAAGCTTCGCCGCCACCCGTTGAATAATCTCCCGGCGCTCCTTCTGCGGATCAGCGACGGTGACGAACTGCACGTCGGGCTGCTTGAGGAAGCGCTCGAGCACTTTGCGTCCGCGGCCACCGAGCCCGATGCCGCCGAGGACGATCTTGTTGCTGGGAGCCACTTGTCCGCCAAGACCGAGAACGGAGGAAGGAATGATCATCGGTGCGCCAACAGCGAGCGCACCCTTCTTCAGGAAACTTCTACGGGAGTTTTTCATGGGAGTTTTTCGAACGACGTTCGATTCACAATAGACACTACATCCAGCGCGAGAAGCCAACAGAATTCTTCGCCGTCGGCAAAAAACCTGCCCGAGTTATTGTATTGAACGAAGAGGTCGACTGGAGAATGATCGCTGGATGTCTGGCCAAAACAGCCGAAAACGGATCCTCATTACCGGCTGCTCGTCGGGCATCGGACGGGCGGCGGCCCTTTTCCTCGCGAAAGAAGGTCACCACGTCATTGCCACCGCACGGCCCGGAGACGACCTCGATGCCTTCGCATCCAAAGCAAATATCACCGTTGACCACTTTGACCTCGTGGAGGCGGATCAATGCAGGGCGGCCGTCGAAAAACACGAGCAGATCGACGTGCTCATCAACAATGCGGGCTACGGCCTCCTCGGTCCCGCTGAGATGCTCCCCGACGATCGCCTGAAACATCAATTCGATGTCAACGTATTCGGCGCCATGCGCATGGCAAAACTCGTCCTGCCACAGATGCGTGAACGTGGAGAAGGGACGATCATCAACATCGGTTCCGTTGCCGGCAAGGTCACCTACGCCCTCGGCGGAGCTTACTGCGCGACAAAGCACGCCCTGGAAGCCCTGAGTGACGCCATGCGCCTTGAGTTGGCCCCGTTCGGGATTCGCGTCGTGCTCATCGAACCGGGCACGATCGACACCAAGTTCTACGAAAATGCGAACAACTACGCCGTTCATACGGGTGTCGAGGAAAGCTCTCCCTACCACGCGTTCGCGCCGGTCATGGAGGAAATCATCAACCAGCCCGCGGGCTCACCCCCTGAAGTCGTCTGCAAGGCCATCGTCAAGGCCATCGAGTCCGGCAACCCTCCCGCCCGCCTGCCCGTGACCGGCATGGGCAAGACGTTTCTCTTTCTCCGGTGGCTTTTCCCGGACCGCCTGATGGATGGCGTCTTGCGGCGCTTCCAAAAGCTGCCTAAGAATCTCCGCCCCTGAATCAATTCTGCTAACCTCCCTGCCCCCTCTCGCATTTCCCCACCCATGAAGCGCTATTCCCTTGGTATCGACTATGGCACCAACTCGTGCCGGTCCCTTCTCGTTGACCTTGAAGACGGCTCCGAAGCCGGCTCGACCGTCTTCCCGTATCCATCCGGCGAGATGGGGATTCTCCTCGACCCCAAGGACCCGCACGTGGCCCGGCAGAACCCGCAGGATTATCTCGACGGCCTCGAAACCGTCATCAAGGGGGCGCTCGCCCAGGGCACCGAAACCATCGACAGCTTCACTCCCTCCCAAGTCGTCGGCATCGGCATCGACACGACGGGCAGCACACCGATCCCCGTGAACAAGGCGGGGACGCCACTGGGATTGCTCCCCGAATTCAAGGACAATCTCAACGCCATGGTCTGGCTCTGGAAAGACCACACCGGTCACGCCGAGGCGGAGGAAATCACCAAGCTCGCCCACGAAATGCGCCCTAACATCATTGCCAAGTGCGGGGGCATCTACTCGAGCGAGTGGTGGTGGAGCAAGATCCTGAAACTGAAGCGGACCGACCCCGACGTATTCGAGGCAGCCTTCAGCTTCGTCGAGCACTGCGACTGGATTCCAGCGGTCCTCACCGGCAACACTGATCCCCTCACCTTGAAGCGCGGCGTCTGCTCGGCGGGCCATAAGGCCATGTTCAGCACGGAATGGGGAGGGCTCCCCGACAAGGAGTTTCTCTCGAAACTCGACCCCGCCCTCGCCGACCTCCGCGACCGGCTCTACAGCGAAGCCCATACTGCGGACACGAAGGTGGGAGGCCTATGCGCTGAGTGGGCGGAAAAGCTCGGCCTCAACGAAGGAATCGCCGTCGCCGTCGGCGCTTTCGACGCCCACATGGGGGCCGTCGGGGCCGGCGTGAAGGACGGCACTCTCGTCAAGATTCTCGGCACGAGCACCTGCGACCTCATGGTGGCCCCGAATGACAAGCCTCTCACGGACGTTCCCGGCGTTTGCGGCATCGTCGACGGTTCGGTCATGCCCGGGTATTTCGGCATCGAGGCCGGACAGAGCGCGGTAGGTGATCTCTTCCTCTGGTTGGTGAACCATCTCGTGCCTGACAGCTACGGTGAAGACATCGGTGCCAAATTCGAAGCCATGGAGGCCGCCATGTCGGTGCAAAAGCCCGGTGCGCACGGGTTGCTGGCCCTCGACTGGAACAATGGCAACCGCACGATTCTCGTCGATGTGCGTTTGTCAGGGTTGCTCCTCGGCCAAACCCTGCACACGACCGCCGACGAAATCTACCGCGCCTATATCGAAGCGACGGCTTTCGGCGCGCTCACCATCATCAAGCGCGTCGAGGAATACGGCGTCGAGGTCCGCGAGATCATGAATACGGGCGGACTCTCGATCAAGAATGAATCGCTCATGCAGATCTACGCCGACGTCATCGGCCGGCCGATGAAGGTGAGCCAGAGCGAACAAACCTGTGCCCTTGGCGCCGCGATTTTCGGTGCGGTCGCGGCGGACGAAGGCAGCGTTGCCGACCTCCAGTCCCGTGTCACCGCCGTCCGCGAGAAAGTCTACGCCCCCATCCCCGAAAACCATGCCGTCTACACGGAAATCTACGAACTCTATCGCGCCCTTCACGACGCTTTCGGCACCGACGACTGGAGCGGTAACCTCGCCCACGTCATGAAACGCCTGATGGAAATCCGGGACCGGCAGAGATAGCGAGCCTTCAGCTGGGACGTTGACACTTAATACGTCAGCAACGCCTTCACGACCTTCCTCTCCTGCACCGCAGCATAGGCATCCGCAATACGATCGACAGGAAACCGGTGCGTGATGAATTCGGAGGCGGACAGTTTCCCCTCTCGCACCCATTGAGATAGCTGAACCTGCGCCTCCTTCTCAAAGCGGCGCGTCGGCCACTGGTGGATGAAGAGGTTGAAGTTGAAATCCGCCAGCGCGTTCTTGACGACAAACTCGTTCGTATCGGTCATGACGCCATAGACACCCATCGTTCCGCCTCTCTTGAGCAGAGGAAGACTCGCGTTGATCAATTCGGCCTTCCCGACAGCGTCGATCACCCCATCGAGCTTCCCTCGCAACTCCGGGATGGCAGCGAGCGCCGGGTCATCGCGATCAAAGGCCGCGTCCGCACCGAAGGCGAGCGCTCTCTCCCTTTTCTCCGCATGCCTGTCGACGATGCCGATCCACCCGAGGCCAAACAAGCGACCGAGCTTCACAAAACTCAGCCCCACGGGTCCGGCGCCGTAAATCAGGACGTCATCTCCTGGCTTCAGATGAAAGTCCCGAAATGCTCCCAACACCTCGCGCCAGGTGCAGAAGAGCACGGCCTCCTCGGGCGGAACATCCCCGCCAACCGGCGTTTGGATCTCATATACCTCCAGCCAACCGTTTTCCTCGTCCGCCACACCGTCTTCGACCATCGCCTCGTGGTCGTTGACGATTACATACTCACAGAATCCCCCCCAACCTGAGGCCATCCCCTCGACGCCGAGGTCAAGAACCAGTCCACTCATCGCGCGCCGTCCGACCGAGAAATTTCGAACCCTTGATCCCGCCTCTACAATGATCCCCGTGCTCTCATGCCCCAGGGCAAAGGGAAAGGAATCCTCCATCCCGGGAAACGTTCCGCGAATCAGCTCTCCGTCCGTGGCATTACAGAGGCACGCGTGATCCGTTTTCACCAGCGCCTGATAAGGCCCCGGCTCGGGAATCGGTGTCTCGACGATTTCAATCCTTCCCGCCGCGGAAACAAGAACGGTCTTCATGCACCACTCGAGCTATCCACCAAACCTTGCGCCTTTTTCCTTCAGGGCGAATCGCAGCCTTTCCGTAACCTCGGGGTGCGACTTGGCGAGATTGGTGGTCTCTCCGATGTCGGCCTCAAGATCGTACAATTCCTCGACCTTCTCCCGCTCCGTATCGGCGGCATAGTTCGGAACTTTGTGTTCCGCGCGGAGGTATTTCCACTTTCCGTAGCGAATTGCGTTATCGAGGAAGACAAAGTGCTCGCGCCCCTTCCCGGACTTCCCGAAGAGCAGGTCTCGTTGGTCGATTCCGTCGATCGCACGGTCGAGAGGAAGCTCAAACCCGCAAAGCGCGGCGAAAGTCGGCAGGAAATCAATGCTCGCGAAAATCGCGTCTGAAGACCGTCCTTCAGGAACTTTCCCCGGCCAACGCACGATGCACGGAACACGGTAGCCCCCCTCATAACAGGATCCCTTCCCCGCCCGCAAGGGACCTGCTTCACCCCAGAAAATCGATCCCTCGGGATGGCCCTTTTTCTTCTCGTAGTAGGCCGGCTGGTTCCACGGACCATTGTCGCTCGTGTAGATGATCAGGGTGTTCTCGCGGAGTTTCAGTTCATCGAGTTTGTCGAGAAGTCGGCCCGTCTCGAAATCGAACTCCTCCACGACATCGCCATAAAGGCCTCCCTCTGATTTCCCGCGAAAGGCCGGAGAGGCGTCGATGATCGTGTGCATCATGGTGTGGGCGACATAGAGCAAGAAAGGCTTCTCCGGATCACGCCTGTTCTCGAGGTAATCGATTGCCTTGTCGGTGTAGAGCCGGGTCACTCCCGCCATGTCGTCGGTCATCCCGGCTTCCTCGTTGTTCTCGTGATACATCATCTTCCCGCTATCATTC
>JBCDLR010000100.1:0-11278 GCA_038745205.1 Verrucomicrobiota bacterium | reverse complement strand
GGCTTCTCCGGATTCGAAAGAGACTTCGTCGACTTCACACGCGAGTTCCGCCGCCGCGAGGGGAGCGAGACGTTCACGAAGTTGAACGCAAGCGTCGGAGACCGCCATGCCATTCAAGTCAGACCCCGAACTGGCCGCAGTGGCGGATGTGTTAGGAATTTTATCCGTGCGCGTGTGCATGAGACGAATACTCTCCGCGGGGAGTCCAAGCTCCTGTATCGCCACCTGCTGAATCTTCGTGTGCAAGCCCTGTCCCATTTCCGTGCCACCGTGGTTCACCTGAACGGAACCGTCTGCGTAGATGAGAACCAAGGCACCCGCCTGGTTGTAATGTTTCAAAGTGAAGCTTATGCCGAACTTCACCGGTGTGATGGCGAGCCCGCGTTTGCGATGGGCATGACTGGCATTCCAAGCTTCGACCTTCTTGCGGCGGGACGGCCAATCTGCACTCTCCCGAAGCTCGTCCCAAATGCGTCGCAGGCGATTCGCGCTGACCTCCTCGCCGTAGTGTGTCGTGTTCGTTTCGCCGGTTCCGCGGTAAAAGTTCCGGCTTCGGACTTCCTCGGGCGGGAGCCCCAGATGGGCGGCGACTCGAGCCATAACGTCCTCAATGACAAGCATTCCCTGCGGCCCACCGAATCCGCGGAAGGCGGTGTGCGAGGTCACGTTCGTCTTGCAGACACGCCCAGTGAATCGCACGTGCGGGATGTAGTAGGCGTTGTCGAGATGGAACAGTCCGCGGTCGTTGACCGGCAGCGACAAGTCGAGCGACCAGCCGCCGTCGGAATAGAGTTCAATTTTCGCGGCAAGGAGTTTCCCTGACTCGTCGAATCCGATTTGGAAACGCGCGTGGAATGGATGGCGCTTCCCCGTCGACTCCATATCGACATCGCGATCGAGTTGCACCGTGACCCGCTTTCCGGTCTTCAAAGCGCCGATCGCCGCCATCGCAGCGTAAGCGTTGCCTTGGGTTTCCTTTCCGCCAAAGCCTCCTCCCATGCGCGGAGATTCGACGACGACCGCATGTCGCTGGAGTCCTAACACTTCCGCCACAATTGTCTGGATCTCACTCGGGTGTTGCGATGAGCTTTGCACGAAAACACCGCTTTCATCGTCCGGCTGCGCCGACGCCGCCTGCGTCTCAAGATAGAAGTGATCCTGACCGCCGATGTCGACGGATCCTTCAAGCACATGCGGTGCGCTGGCGAGCGCGGCGTCGACATCCCCGCGGGAGAGCACATGCGGATCCGTGTGGAAGGAGTTGGCTTCGATGGCCGCTTCGAGACCCAGCAATGGCTCAAGCGGATCGACCTCGACAAGCGCTAGCTTGGCTGCCGAGAGGGCCGCGTCCGGGGATTCAGCAATAACGGCGGCGACGGTTTGACCGTGGAATTCAATTTGATCTTCGGCGAAGAGGGGCTCGTCATGACGGGCCGGTCCGGTGTTGTTGAGTCCCGGTATATCGTTGGCTGTCAGGACACCAAGGACGCCAGGGGCGCCACTTACGGCCGTGAAGTCGAGGCTCTTCAGCCGGCCCCGCGCCACTGCGGAACGGATGGGAAGCAGGAAAAGGGTGCCACTCCGCAAGGCAATGTCCTCGACGTAGAGCGCGCCGCCGGTGACGTGACCGCGCGCGGATTCGTGAGGCCTCGCGGTTCCCGTGCCTTGGTCGAAACTAGAGTCAACGGGTGGAAGAATGGTCTCAGTCTCGCCAGCAAGATATTTCAAGAACAACTCCCGAACAAGGAGTCGCCGGAACTTCGCGGAAGCGCGGTGGTCGTCGAGAGGTGAAAACTCCTCGTCGAGGATCTTCAAAACGTCTTCGGACTTGGCGTCGTTCCAGGCTCGACCACAAAGGGCGGCTTCCGTCTTCTTTGCTCTCGCCGGGGTAGCGGCCACGCCGCCGAAAGCGAGCCGTGCCTCGGCGATCATACCTTCGGAGTCGGTCGCGATACGAATGGAAGCGGACACGGCTGAAATGTCCATTTCGCGACGACGGGAGACTTTGTAGAATTCCAACTGGCCCGGCAAGTGCCGTGGAATGGTGACTAAAATTAAGAGTTCGTTAGGGTCAAGCTTGGTCTTTCGATAACCGGTGAAGAATTCCGCGAGAGGCAGTGTGCGGGTTCCATCGGCGGAGGCGAGAGTGACCTCTGCATCAAGCGCGAGCAAAACGGGTGCGGAGTCGCCGATGGGCGAAGCGGTGACAAGATTGCCGCCGAGTGTGGCCCGATGACGGATTTGCCGGGAGGCGAACCTCCGCAGCATTTCCTGGAAAGCGGGGATTTCGTCGGCGAGTTCCTTCTCGATTTCCGTGAGTGGAACCCCCGCTCCGAGATGCCAGTGGGAGTCGGTTTTCTCGATACGTTGAATTTCTTTAACTTCTTCAATACCAATAAGTCCAGGCGGTCGATGGTGGGCTTTATTGATGAGAACGGCTGTTTCGGTGGCTCCCGCAACGAACTCGAAGTCCGGATGCTCTGCTTTCAAAGCCAAGGCCTCGGCAAGCGATTGTGGTCGGTGGTATCCGGGCAACGAATCCGAGGGGGGCACCTCTGAGGAATTTGGGATGGTGGAAGTTTCTGTCGCTGCGGTCATTGCCTCGCGAACCGGTCGGTAACCGGTGCAACGACAGAGGTTGCCGCAAAGCTGGTCTGCCACCGCGGCCGGATCGTTCTGCACGCCTCGCGCCGTGGCCTCCGCCATGGAACAGACAAAGCCCGGAGTGCAGTAACCACATTGGGAACCGTTGTTGTCGATCATGGCTTGTTGCACGGGATGTAACTCGCCGTCTGCATTCTCCAGTCCCTCAACAGAGACAATCTCTCGTCCAACCAACGAACCTACCAGAGCAAGGCATCCATTGATCGCCCGCGGAGGCCCGTTCTTTTCCAAGACAAGCAGGGTGCAGGCACCGCAATCCCCTTCATTGCATCCGACTTTACTACCGGTGCGACTGCTCCCTCGAAGGAGATCAAGAATGGACCGATGAAGTGGCACTTCGCCGACTCCCACACGTTCACCATTGATGATGACGAATGGATCGTTCAACGGCATAATCCTTTCAGGGTGTCAGCGAGAACGCGCACACCTTTGGCGATGGCTTCCGGACTCGCGAATTCATCGGGTCGGTGCGAGTAACCGCGGTAACAGGGGATGAAGATCATCGCGGTTGGACAAAGCCGAGCCATGAAGAGTGCATCGTGATAAGCACGGCTGATCAAGCGTCGATGGGAATATCCGGCAGCTTCTGCGGCCGCGTCGATTCGCTCGAGCAAGTCCGGATCACAGAGGGCGGGTGGATCGGCATTGATGACATGCCAGGACCACTCGACTCCGCGTCGCTCACAGATCGTTAATGCTTCATCCTGAATAGATTGCAGCGCCGCATCCCGGGCTTCAAGATCGGTGTCACGAAAGTCGATTTCGAGCATTGCTTCGCAGGGAATGGAGTTGATGGCGCCCGGTTCCACCTGCACGACGCCGGTCGTTCCGACGGTGTCCGGGGACGGGGAACCGAGGGCAGCATTTTCCACAGCGAGTGCCACTTCGGCGGCTGCGAGGAATGCGTCCTTTCGCTCGGGCATGAGGACTGCGCCAGCATGGCCACCGGTTCCAGAAAACGTCATCCGACTTGAAGCGGGAGCAGCAATCTTTTCCACTACGCCGATATCGATACCTTCTTCTTCGAGGATTGGTCCTTGCTCAATGTGCAACTCGACAAAGGTATGAAAGGTGTCTTCAGTCAAGGCCACGTCTTCAATCACACCGGTGCAGGTGGATGCACGAAGTTCCTCGAGGGAGTTTTCTTCCGCGTCCCGAAGTGCACGCGCAGCGTCGGAATCAAGAGTGCCTGCCATGAGGCGCGAGCCGAGACAACCGATGCCAAAACGGGTCGGTTCCTCTGCAGTGAACATGATGAGTTCGAGCGAACGTCGAGGACGAAAGCCATCTTCCTTGAGCGCCCGCATGGCCTCCAGGCCTCCTAACACACCCACTACGCCATCAAATTTCCCGGCGTTGGGAATGGCATCGGTGTGAGAGCCGGTGGCGGCGGGTGCCAGTGACGGGTCGCTTCCTTCCCAACGGATGAAGAGATTGCCCACCGCATCGCTTCGCGTGGAAAACCCGCTCTCCACCGCTAGGGCAAGTAGCCATTCCCTCGCTTGCAGATCCTCCGGCGAGAAGAGGACGCGCGTTACTGCTGGCGCCGCATGCGATGAAATCGCCGCCAGTTCATCAATCTCACGAAGGAGTCTCTCGCCATTAACGGTCATGGAAGTCGGTGAACGTCCTTGTAGTATAGGTAGGAAGCGGGCGATTCGCCCATGGCGACAAACCACTGTGGGCAGTAGGGCGCCATCCAGATGGCGTCGCCGGCCTGGACGGGATAATAGGCTTCTTCAAGTCGATAAACGCCTTGGCCGGAGAGCATGAGCAGACCGTGCTCCATGATATGGGTTTCGACGAAAGGCAAGGTCGCGCCCGGCTGATAGGTAAAGATGTTCATGGCGAGATCAAAACGCGGATCCACTGGAAGAAGGGTCTGCAATTGAGCCCCTTCGTATCCCAGAAAAGGTTCGCTGCGGATGTCGTGTGCGGATCCACAAATGAGCGGCGGCGTTTCCAAGTCCGCGTGGGGAGCAAATTCCTTTCGAAAGACTGTGACGCGAGCACATTGAGAACTTGTTAGAGTAAGCGCCTGTTTTGCCGGCACGAAAGCGAAAGATCCGGCGGTGAGAGAATACTCTTTGTCACCGGCAATCAGTGAGCCTTCTCCGGTTTCGAAATAGAGTGCGTGCTCATGTTGATCCGCAGGGAAGCGGGCGATGCCGCTGTCGTCAAAAGCAATGAGAATCTGGGAAAGTTTGGCGCCGATGCCCGGCGAAAGAATCACGAAAGGCGTGGCATTTTCCCAAGCGGGAAACGCGGAAGGCACGTGACCATCCGGCGTGATGAGTGCGTGGCGAGCGGCAACCACGGTGCGGGTGGTACCGAAGAGCGGGGTATTTTCGGAATTGGAGGAAGACATTGTATTCGCCTAATTTTGAGGAGGTTGGAGGAACTGTCCGCGTGTTTTTTCGGAAATTTTTTCGCCGCGCAGATAGGTGGCTGCCACGCGGTGTCGGGCCTGCCGACCGGTGAAGGGAGAGTGAGGGTAACGTGTTAGGGCCTCGTTGGTGTCGATGACGTGCGGGTCTTCCTTGACGAGGATAAAGTCGGCGTCTTTTCCCCGTCGCAGTTCTCCTTTACCCGGCAAACGAAATCGTGAAGCCACATTCGATGAAAGAAGGTCGGGTTCGGCCAGGTTTTCGTCCATAAGTAGCGTGAGGCCGTCTTGGATTCCCGCAATGCCACCCCAGCAAGCCAGGAGATCTTCTCCTTGTTTGAGTTCGGGCGATGCCGGTGAGTGATCAGAACCGATGGTGTCGACCTTGCCAGCTCGGACTCTTTCGCGAAGACCTTCGACCGTTTCTTTGTCGCGAAGCGGTGGAGCGCACTTGGCAAAAGTCCCGATGGCGACGGCGTCGTCGGCATCGAGAAGCAAGTAGTGTGGACAAGTCTCGGCAGTGACGTCGACGCCTGCTGTCTTGGCTTCGGTAACGAGGTCGATTCCATGGGGATTGGAAATATGCACGATATGCAGGGGGCATCCCGTTTCGCCGGCGAGATCGAGGGCGATGCGAATGGCTTCCAATTCCGCTTCGATGGGCCGCGATGCGAGCCAGGCGCTCATGTCCGAACCAGCGGGCCGCGTCTTAGGTTCGATCTCGGCGTGGACAGCCACCGGCAGCCGACGTGCTGCCGCGAGCTGCATGCCGCGTCGCAGTGTTTCGGGATCGGACGCGGGAAACTCATCGAGACCGGAGGGACACATAAATGCCTTGAATCCCACGGCGCCGCCGTCCGCCATGGCATTTATTTGCTCCAAAGAAGCAGGAACAAGGCCACCCCAAAGCGCAAAGTCGAGACAAGACTTCTCTTCCGCGATCCGTCGTTTCTCCATCAAGGCCTCTGCCGTGACGACCGGTGGCGAGGAATTGAGCGGCATGTCGATGAATGTCGTTCCTCCGCCGGCGGCGAGGGCGCGTGAGCCGCTGGCGATCCCTTCCCAGTCGGTCCGCCCCGGTTCATTGAAATGCACGTGAGCGTCAATCCAGCCCGGAAAGACCCACATGTCGAGAGCGTCGATCTCCTCTCGCGCCTGTCCGGAAACGTCGTGCCCCACCTGCTCAATGGTTCCGTCCGCCACCGCGAGGGTGACGGGCTCTCCCCCGGGCAATCGACTCTTGATAAGGAGGTCGTAGCCACTCATGCGCCGAGACTGTTGAGGAATTGGACGAGGATATCAACGCTGTCGGCAATGTCGCCGGGACTGGCATACTCGTCCGGATGATGAGACAAGCCATCGCGGCAACGCACGAAGAGCATGGTGATGGGAGCGATCCTCGAAACGATGACTCCGTCGTGGCCGGCGCCACTGGCCATGCAAAAACGTCGACCCGTGACCGCCGAAACGGCCTCCAGCATTTTTTCTGTAAGCGCAGAGTCACACGGAACAGCGTTCGTCTCCTGCACGACCGTCCAAGTCAGTTCAAGGGATCTTTTTCTAACAATATCTGAAAATTCAGCATGAAGGGTCTCTTGAAGTTGAGTTCGCTCTTCGTCGATGGCATGCCGCAAGTCGATGGTGAAATGGGTGCTTTGCGGGATCGTGTTGGGGACGTTCGGCTGAAGGACAAGTTTGCCGACGGTGACGACTGCACCCTCACATTCGCGGCCTTGCCGTTCTGCGGCGAGAATGCATTCGGCGGCGCCGGCCAGGGCGTCGCGCCGCTGGTTCATGGGCGTTGTGCCCGCATGGTCGGCGCCACCGGTGACCGTGACGCGAAGGCGAAGTTGCCCCACAATGGCGGAAACTCCACAAGCGGCAAGCTGTTCATTTTCAAGCACTCGACCTTGCTCGATGTGGGCTTCGACATAGCCTAGGACCTCACCTGGAGCATAGCGAATTTCCACAGCGTCGTCGTGCCAACCCTCCCGCTTGAGGACGGAGGAAAGAGTGTCGCCGGCGTCGTCTTTTCGTTCGAGCGTTTCCTCGTCGAGCGGACCGACGATTCCTCGCGAGCCGAGATAGGTCGTGTGAAATCGTGTCCCTTCTTCGTCGGAAAAACCGAGAAGATGGATGGGAAAGGTTAACGTTATGCCTTGTTCCCGGAGCGTCTCCAAGGCGGCTAGGGCCACAATAATTCCTAACGAACCATCAAAACGACCAGCATTGAAGACTGTATCGATATGAGAGCCTAGCAAAAGAGGCGTCGCGTCCCTGTCCGATCCAGGTAGTATTCCTCGTATCGTTCCGTCGACGGCATGATCGATATTCATCCCGAGCTTTTCCATCCACGAACTGATGAGATTTGCCGCGAGCAGATTGGCGGGAGAAAGAAAGGAGCGCGTAAGGAGATCCGCGTGATCCGAAACCTGGCCCAATTCATCGAGGCGGGCTACGGCACGGTCAGCAGGAGATGGAGAATGGCCGTTCAACTTCCACGATAGGTGCTGTAGGACCAGGGGGTGCAGATGAGCGGGACGTGGTAGCCTTGGTCCGCGTTCAGTAGAAATTCCACGGAGACACGATCAAGAAAAGGGGAGGCCACGTCGAGGGAGCGGAAGTAATCGCCGACATGGAAAACGAGTCGGCATGCTCCGCTGAACATTTCCTCACTCGACAACAAGGGGGCATCGCAGCGCCCGTCCGCGTTCGTCGTGATATCTACGAGAAGAGTTTCTTCACGAAAGAGCTGGATGCGCATGCCGACGGCGGGTTTCCCGTGCGCAGTGTCGAGAACATGGGTCGTGAGTTTGGCGGCCATGAATGAAATCCAAGTGGAGAATCACCCGGTATGACTTTTGCTCCATGCGCGGGTGAAAGCTGATATGTTAACACAATCGTGAAAAGCACGCATCTCTTGAAAGATCTTCGCGGAACCGACCTCGCGGAGGCCCTCGACTTTCGTGTGTTGCCAAAGGTGTTGTTGCACGAACACCTCGATGGCGGATTACGGCCGGCGTCGGTTGTGGAGTTGGCGCGGGAAGAGGGATATGGCGGTTTGCCAACGGAAGATGCCGACGAATTGCGGGAGTGGTTTCATCGCGGGGCAAAGCGCGGAAGTTTGCCTGAATACCTCGAAGGCTTTGCTCACACGATTGCGGTCATGCAATCGGCGGAGGCACTCGAACGTGTGGCCTTTGAGTTTATCGAAGACATGGCGGCCGATGGCGTCATCTATGCGGAAGTCCGTTTTGCCCCGGTGTTTCATACCGGGGGTGGACTGACGCAAGACGAGGTGGTTGCCGCGGTTGTCAAAGGTCTCGATCGCGGTGGATCGAAGTATGGCGTCGAGTGGGGGTTGATTATCTGTGCGATGCGAAACCGGCAGGACTCGCGCGAGGCTGCGGACTTGGCCATCTCCTGGCGGGACCGCGGAGTGGTGGGGTTTGATCTCGCGGGTGAGGAAGCGGGCTATCCGCCCAAAGCGCACCTCGATGCATTTCAAGCGGTTCAGCGAGCGAATTTCAACATCACCATTCACGCGGGTGAGGCCTTTGGGACAAAGTCGATATGGCAAGCTCTGCAGTGGTGTGGTGCGCACCGGCTCGGACACGGAACCCGGCTGGTGGAAGACTTTGTAGAAACCGGTGACGGCGAGAACATGCGTGCGGGCAGTCTTGCCCGCTATGTCCGTGATCACCGGATTGCCTTGGAAATGTGCCTCTCCAGCAACGTTGACACCGGCGCGTGCAGTTCCCTGGAGACGCATCCTTTCCCGCTGTTCCATCGCCGAGGTTTTCGGGTTTGTTTGAACACCGACGATCGGCTTATGAGTAACACGGAGATGTCGAAAGAGTATCGCATCGCGACCGAAGCGTTTCAGCTTGAACTCAAAGACTTGGAACGAGTGACTCTCAATGCCATGAAGAGCGCTTTTGCTCCACACGAAAAGCGGAGGAAGCTGATCACAGACGTGATCTTGCCGGAGTTCTCAGAGATTGAGTTGAGCGGAAAACCGTAACCCAGGTAGAACGCCTGCCGTCGCTGAGGGACGGAGTGTCAAAAATCAAAATGGATTGACTTCGGCTTTGGGTGCAGAAAGGGATCGAACGCCTCCAGTCACAGGAAGGATGCTTGTGCTGCCATTTTCACTTCACTTCATTATTTGTTCCGTGCAGCTCATTCAACGCGCGGTTGGTCACGCGGACGCGGTACTTGCCGTCGGAATTGAAGCCCTTTTGGTATTCCAAGCCGACCTTCATTGCCTCTGCGACGGGGCGGGCTTGTTCATCGATTTCATCGAGGACGAGGGCCGCGTAAAGCCGTTCCCATTGGGTTCCGGTGGTGAGTTCTTGGAGCAAGACCGGGAGCGCTTCATCGGGCTCGCCCATCCGGCAAAGAGCCCGCGCCGCGGCGGTGCGAACAGCCGAGGAGGGATCCTTTAACATATTGATCATCAATGATCCTCCTTCCTCTTGAGCTGGTTTTCCGATGCTTCCAATGCCCGTGGCGGCCCAATACCGTACGGCACTGTCATTCGATTCCGTGGCCTCGATCAATACCGGTAGAGCCTCGATCCCCTCGGATGCGGCGACAGCCGTCGCTCCGATCTCCGCAGAGACCTTCTTCGATCCCTTCTGTCGGAGAATTGCATATTCATTCCCCGTCTGTTTTACCCGCTCGGCAATGATGGGCTCGGGAACCAATCCGAGGTCGCGCGTTTCCTGCACCCAAGCCAAATGCGCTTCGCGCATCTTTTCCAAGGTCTTCGCGTAAGCCGGATCGCCGCCAAGATTGTTCACTTCGTACGGGTCGGCGTCGCAGTCGTAAAGTTCCTCGACCGGCTTCGTTGGCTGAAAATAAAACGCAGCTTCCTTCGACAACCTACCTGACTCGTAGAGCCCGCGCAGCTCCTTCATCGTCGCCCCCTTTTCACAGGTGTTGATGTACTGGAAGTGCATCTTCAGCGGTTCGTAGTTCCGGATGTACTTGAACCGTTGATCACGCACCATCCTAATGATGTCGTAGCGTTCGTCCATCCGGTCGCGCGCTCCGTAAACGAACTCGCGTGGCGCCGATAAGTCCGTACCGAGAAACGCACGACCCTGCATGTGTTCTGGCGCGTCAATTCCCACGAGCTTCAAGACCGTGGGCCCGAGGTCAATCGAGCTGACGAGTTGCCCATCGAGTGTCCCGGGAATCCCTTGCTCACCGGTGCGGAATTTTTCCGGAACTCGCACAATCAGAGGGACATGCGTCCCCGAATCGTAAAGCCAGCGTTTCCCCCGCGGCATGCCCACGCCGTGGTCGGACCAGAAAAAAATGATCGTGTCGTCGTAGTGGCCATCGTCCTTCAATTGCTGAATCATCTCGCCGGCCCAGTGATCCATCGCCGTGATGTTCTCATAGTTGCGCTTCCAGTCTTCACGAACGACGGGGGTGTCCGGGTAGTAAGGTGGTAATGTTAGTTGTTTTGGATCCTGCCGCTGATCCTTGGTCAATACCTCCGTGACCTTTCGATGTTTCGACGCGCTCGTGATGCCCGATTCGTGGCAGCCCGTGAAATTGAAAACGGCGAAGAACGGCTTGTCTTCGTCCTTCTTCTTCTCCGTTCGCATTCGCCAATGCGCTTTCCCCGATGATTCATCCCACGTGTCCTTCGGTGTCTTGAACTGGTAATCCTGCTTGGAGTTGTTCGTGCAAAAGTATCCGGCCTTCCGCAAGTAAACGGGGAAGGGTCGGATCTCTTCGGGGAGCGTTGCCGTGCATCGCATGTGCTGGGTCCCGAGCGTCGTCTGATACATCCCGGTGATGATCCCGCTTCGGCAGGGTGCGCACACCCCCGCGGTCGTGAAGGCATGCGAATACCGCACCCCTTCGGACGCGAGCTTGTCCAAGTTCGGCGTGATGGCATGTGGATCGCCGTAACAACCCAGATGAGGACTGATGTCTTCCGCGGACAGCCAGAGGATGTTGGGTCTATCCGCCGCCGCCGTGTAACCAGCCAAGGTGAGGGCCGGGAGAAAGCAGATCAGGGTCTTGAGCAGGGAGGGGTTCATGGAGCTATTGGATAAAGTGAACGCTCATAGTAGCACAGGCGTCTCGCCTGTAACCACCGCCGGATAGCGCCACGAAATGCAAATCGATTGGACTTCCGCGACGGTCAGCCATCCCGCTCCGGCCAGCCTTCCTCCACAGGGGGGACGCTTGTGCTACTCTTTCGTG
>JBCDLR010000099.1:0-11339 GCA_038745205.1 Verrucomicrobiota bacterium | reverse complement strand
GCGTCGAAGTCGCCGGGGATGACCATGTCATTTTTGGCGAAGCGGCTTTGGAAGTGGTCAATGTCATCGAAGCGAACGCCGCCTTTGCTGGAACCTTCCTTGTCGCTATGACAGTCGGCGCACTTGTTCATGAAGATGGGAAGAATGTCTCGCTTGTAGTCGAGGGCCGCGACTTGTCCGGCCGGGAACGCGAGGAAACCAATGGCCAATCCTAGCGTGAATACATTGTAAATCCCTGATCTTCTCCGCGACTGCATGTCCAAAAATACCCTGATTTTGCTGAATTTGTCCAGATTTCCGCTTTCCTGACGTTTTAGTTGTGGAGGAATGAAACGCGAAGAAATCATCAACGTCTTGCTGTCTGAACGCACAAAGCTCGTGGCGTTTGGATGGTCCTTGCTGCGTGACAGTCACGCCGCGGAAGACGTCTACCAGGAGTTGATGGTGAAGGTGCTCGATCGCGAGCGGGAGTTTGAGGGGCCGAAGCACTTGAAGGCGTGGTCCTGGACGGTGGTGCGGAACCGCTGCTACGAACTTGTGCGTCAAAAAAACTACCGGCAGAGAATTTTGGAAGACAGCATCCTCGACCTAGTCGATCAGAATCTGGAGCAGCGTGATCCGGGTGAAGTGAGCGATCGCGTCGAAGCCTTGCGTGGATGCCTCGCACGACTCACGGACAATGCGCGGAACATCGTGCGGTTGCGTTACTTTGAAGGGATGTCCGGAAAGGAAGTGGCGGAAGCGCTCGACCGGAAAACCGATGCGGTTTACAAGGCGCTGCAGCGGATTTACGCGACCTTGGCGGGCTGCATTGAGGAAAAGCTCGAAGCAGCGAGAGGAGGGAGCACGGCATGACGGACGAGCACTTCATGAATTTGGTGCTGCGGTACTTTGACGACGCGCTGGACGATGCGGGGATGGCGGAGCTGAACGCCGAGTTGGCCTCGAGCCATGAGCGCGTGCGTTTTTTCAATGATCTCCGGATGCACGCGATGGAAGTGCGGGACGGGATTGCGCAGATGGAAGGAATACCAGCGCCGGAACCGGAACTGCTCGCCTTTCCCAAGCCGAAGAAGGTGGCGGTGCAGGGGTTGCTCGCCGCTAGTTTTGCCGCCGCCGCCGCGCTCGTCATCGGAGCAGTCTATCTTTTTGACATGTTCCAGCAGCAGGGGAGCGCGGAGAATCCGTGGGTGGCCCGCTTTGTCGGGGGATCGGAAGCAGTCTTTGGTTCGGATGGCGTTCTTGAAGAGGGAACGGCATTGAAGAAAGGGAAATACCGTCTTTCGGAGGGGGTCGCGGAAGTTCAATTCCGATTGGGCGCGACGGTCACGCTGGAGTCGCCTGCCTCGTTCGAAGTACTTGATCGCAACATGATGAGTTTAAAACGCGGCACCCTGCTCGCGAAAGTGCCGGAGCCGGCGATCGGGTTTGAAGTCATTACCGAGAAGGCGCTGGTGCGTGACCTGGGCACGGAGTTTGGTGTGTCCGTGAAAAAAGGGGGCGAAACCGATGTTGTGGTCTTCCAGGGGCTTGTCGAAATGGGGAACGAAGGCGGACCGATGAAGCGTCTCGCCACGGGTGAGGGGCGTCGCGTCCTCGCAAACGGGCAGTTTGAAACGCTGGAAGCGAACTTTGAGTCCTATCGCTTCCCCGGCACGGTGCCGGTTTCGAAACCGAAACGCGTCGGCGAAAATCTCGTGGAAAACCACAGCTTTGAAGTGGGGCCATTGAGCCGCGGCCCCTACAGTGCGGAGCTTTACCGGGATGTTCCCTCGGGATGGACGGCGACCGTGCGTAGCGAAGGAGAAGTGAAGGAGGCGAGAGAGACCTTCTCGGGTGTGATTTCCCTGCCTCTTGCCTCCGGGGGATACCCGGCGGCGGTCCATGGGGAGCGTTATGCTTGGATTCAGCACGGGGATCTCCGGCAGGAAGTGGGAGTGTTGGAACCGGGAACGACCTACAAGCTGACCGTCTCCGTCGCTTCGCATCCGGATCTCACAGAGGGAACTTCGCTGCCGTTTGAGGTCGAGGAGGAGAACAAGTATGTGATCGGGTTTGAGTCGGAGTCCCTGTGGTTGGAGAAAATCCGCGGCGTGCTTGAACCAGGCACGGAGTTTCATGAGGTCACCCTGGAATTCACCTGTCCGCCCGATCATGCGCAGGCAGGCAAGCCGGTCGAGGTGGTGCTCTCCGGCAAAAAGAGGGTCTTCTACGACGACGTGCGGTTGGAAAAGGTGAGTCAGGAGCAGTGAGATTGCTGCCTTTTTGGTCGGCGGTTCTTCTCTTCGCCGCCGTTGAATTCACGGTTGCAGAGCAGCCCAACATTCTCGTCATCCTTGTGGACGACATGGGTTACTCCGATCTCGGTTGCTACGGGTCGGAGATTGCCACGCCCCATCTCGACAAGCTGGCGGCCAACGGGATTCGCTACACGCAGATGTACAATACGGCGAAGTGCTTTCCGACGCGGGTGGCGCTGCTGACGGGCAATTACTTTCAGCATTCGGACCGCGGTTTTGCACGCACGGCGACGGCGGGTGAAGTATTGCGGCCGGTGGGCTACAAGACGTGGTGGTCGGGCAAGCACCATGCCACTTTCAATCCGATCACGCGCGGCTTTGATCACTTCTCCGGGTTCCTGGGCGGGGCCTGCAACTTCTGGAATCCGGGCGGCGAAGACAAGGAAGGGAAGCTTCTTCCGGGCGCCGTTTACACGTGGGCGTTCGATGAGAAGGAAGTGAAGCCCTTCATTCCGGAAGCGCCTTTTCACTGCACGGATGCTTTCACCGATTGGGCGCTGGCTTGGATCGATGAGGAGGTGGATGCGGAATCAGAATCGCCTTGGTTTCTTTACCTTGCCTACAACGCGCCGCATTGGCCGTTGCACGCGCACCCGGAGGACATCGCGAAATTCGAGGGCGTCTACGACGGGGGGTATCCGGCGATTCGTGAGGAGCGGTATCGGCGACAGCTTGAGATGGGATTGTTTGACGGGACGAACGCGAAACTGAGCGAGGCGGAGAATGGATCTGCTGAGATTTGGGAGGCGTTGAGCGATGAAGAAAAGAGAAATGAATCTCATCGCATGGCGATTCACGCGGCAATGGTGCACCAGGTCGACCGGAATGTCGGGCGGCTGGTGGCCAAACTGACGGAGACGGGAGAGTTGCAAAACACGCTCATCCTTTTCCTGTCCGACAACGGTGCAAGTTCGGAGCGGCCCCAAAAACCTCACACGGATCCTGAGGCGGAATGGGGATCGGTGGGTTCTTTTCAGGCGATCGGGCGAGGCTGGGCAAACGCCAGTGGCACGCCGATGCGTAAGTCCAAGGCGTCGAGTTTTGAGGGCGGTATCAACACGCCGATGATTGCGCACTGGCCGGCGGGGATCACAGCGAAGGGGAGTTTCTACCGCGAACCGTGTCACTTGATCGATTTGCTTCCGACGTGGATGGAGATGACCGGAGCGACGCACCCCGGCTCGTCCCCGGAAGCGGAGGTGCCGCCGGTGGAGGGCATCAGCCTCGTGCCGACTTTTTCGGGCAAAAAGATTCAGCGCGAGGCGCCGCTCTTTTTCGAATGGGGCAGCGGTAATGCGATCCGTGACGGGAAGTGGAAGCTGGTGCGGTTGCACGTGAACAAAGACTGGGAGCTCTACGATTTGAGTGTGGATCGCACGGAGACCAACGATCTCGCGCAGGTGCACCCGGAACGCGTCGAGAAGATGTCCGCGGCATGGCGCGCATGGTTCGAGCGGTGCATGGGTAGTCCCTACACGGGGAAGGTGGATACAAAGAAAGCCCGCCAGAATTGACGGGCTCCATTTTCATTACCGCTATTCCCTGGTCACAAAAAAAGGCACAGAGAAATGAATCCCTGTGCCCTCTGTGAATTTGTGGAAGGTCGTTACGCCATCTTCTCGAGGTGGAAGTCGAAGCCTTTCCGGTATTCCTTCGTGATGAATTGATTGGCTTTCTTGTTGCCCTTGAACTTCAGCTTCGGCCCGTTCCATTCGAGCTTTTCGCCGGGAAGGTTGAGGCAGACATTGCCGAGCTGGATGGTTTCGGTGAATGGTCCGGCGTATTTGAAATTGGAGCCGGGGTAATCGTAGGGCTTGTTGCCGACGGCGGCTTCGCGCCATTCTGTGTGGTGGCCGATGGACGGCTCGTAAACGCGTGCGGGAAGGTGTGAACCGGTCTTTTCCTTCAGTTCCTTGGCAACCTCGATACGCTTGTTTTCCGGAATGATGCGGCAGGAGTCGCCGTAGTCGCCGGTGATGAGAAGCTTGTTTTTCGTCCCGACGTAGATGTTGCCGGAGGTGGCCAGTTGCGCGCCTTCGGCGAGTTCCTCGAGGCGAGGGTGGCGCTTGGCGTCCTTGGACTTGCTCTCGGCGTTGTCGGTGCCGTCGTACCAGTAAACGGTGAATCCGGGGCGGTCGCCCTTGGGCCCGAAGGTCCACTTGAGGGTCGAGCCTTTCGGGAAGGCGAAATCGGTGAGGGTGTCGACGTTGGTGGCTTCGACGTGGGTGGGGAAGCCGGGATCGAGCGACATGAAGATCGAGTCCATGGTATGGCAAGCCATGTCGGCGAGGGCGCCACCGCCGTAGTCGATGAGTCCGCGCCAGTTGAACGGGTGGTAGACGCCGCGTTGTTTCTTGTTGTTCTTGCTCGTGTCACGGACGCCGACGAACGGGCGCATTTCCGCACATCCGATCCAGCTTTCCCAGTCGAGCCAATCGGGGATGGGGTCCTCGCCGGTGGGTCGTTCGATACCCTGCGGCCAGATGGGGCGGTTGGTGAAACAATGGATTTCCGTGATGTCGCCGAGGTGTCCGCCCTGGACGTATGCGGCGATCTGGCGGTTGCCTTCATTCGCGTGGCCCTGGTTGCCCATTTGCGTGGCGAGCTTGTACTTGTCGGTCGCTTCGGCAAGCTGGCGGGCTTCCCAGACGGTGTGCGTGAGCGGCTTTTGCGTGAAGCAGTGTTTGCCGCTGTTGAGGGCGAGGACGGTGGCCGGGTAGTGCGTGTGGTCCGGGGTGCCGATCATGACGGCGTCAAAGTCCTTGCCGCTTTTGTCGAACATTTCGCGGAAGTCCTGGTAGCCCTTCGCCTGGCGCCATTGCTTGGCCATTTGCGGCTTGCCCTCCTCGTCGAGCTTCTTGGCGTGTTCCTCGATACGGCCCCAGCTGTTCTTGTCGACGTCGCAAAAGGCACCGCAGATGTCGCCGTGGGTCATCGTGTCGTTGATGTGGCGGTTGTTGATGCCGCCGACGCCGATGAAGGCGACGCGGAGTTTACTCCCCTTGTTCTCGGCGTGAAGAATGGCAGGGGCGCTCGCGATGGCCGCGCCGGAAGCGGCGGCGGACTGGATGAAGCGGCGGCGTGAAAGTGACTTGGGACGGGTGGGTTTGCTCATAGCGATGGGTTTGGATAAGAATAATCCCGGAAAGTGGGACGTCGATGGCTCAGTGCTACTACCAAGGTGGTAAAAAGATCACGGGTGTTCCAGTCCAAATATTGCCAATGGCAGGGTTTTTGGACCGAAAATTTCCTCAAAACGGCCTTCGGAGTCTCTTTTGACCTCCCGGCCATCCGAGGTGCGAGCCCTGGGGGCGGGCCGAATGAACAAGATTTGTGTCTCATTTGGTGGCTTGTGATCGGATTCCTTGTTTGCAAGGAATGGTCCGGATGTGTGAGATAGGGAAATGATCCCCCGCTTGCTGATCCCCCTGTTCGCCCTCGCGATCTTTTCTCCCCTGTCTCCGGCGGCCACTCCGCCGAACATCATCCTCGTCTTCATCGATGACATGGGTTGGGGGGACTTCTCATGCTTTGGGAACAAGGACGCGAAGACGCCGAACATCGACCGGCTGGCGGCGGAGGGAATCGCCTTTGAGCAGTTCTACGTGAATTCGCCGATCTGTTCGCCATCGCGGGTGGCGATTTCAACGGGGCAATATCCTTCCCGTTGGGACATCACGTCGTTTCTCAACGGGCGGGACAGCAATGAGCAGCGAGGCATGGCGAACGAGCTTGATCCCAAGGCGCCGATGCTGGCGCGCACGCTGAGCGAGGCCGGTTATGCGACGGGTCATTTCGGCAAATGGCACTTGGGCGGACAACGGAATCTCGACACGTCGCCCTTCATCACGGAATACGGCTTCGACGAATCGCTTACGAATTTCGAAGGCCTCGGCCCGCGTGTCCTGCCGTTGAAATTCTCGCCGGGGAAGGAGCCGCAGCAGCACAACCTCCTTTCGGACACGACCGGGCACGGACCGGTGATCTGGCATGACCGCGCCTACATCACTGAGAAGTTTGTCGAAGCAGCGACGGTTTTTGTGCGCTACAGCGCGAAAAAGAAAAAGCCATTCTATCTCAATCTTTGGCCGGATGATGTGCACACGCCGATGCACCCGCCGCTCGACCAATGGGGTGACGGGAGCAAGCGCCATCTTTATTGTCGCGTCTTGGAGGAGATGGACCGCCAACTGGCGCCGCTGTTTGACCTCGTGCGCAACGAGCCGTCGCTGCGTGAAAACACGATTATTCTCGTGTGCTCCGACAACGGGCCGGAAGTGGATTACGGGTCGGCCGGCCCATTGAAAGGTCACAAGGCCACGCTTTTTGAGGGCGGGGTAAGGTCATCGCTCGTGGCATGGGCCCCGGGATTGATGCCGAAGGAGTCACATGGAATGCGGAACACGGAATCGGTTTTTTCCGCCATCGACCTCGTGCCATCATTGCTCAGCATTGCCGGGGCGGCGTCTCCCGCGGTCGTGAAGTATGACGGTGAAGTGCTTTCCGAAACGCTCCTCGGCAAGTCGAAGGCCTCACGCAAAGCCCCTCTCTATTTCCGGCGTCCCCCGGACCGAGAGAACTTCAGGCATTACACGGGTCTGCCCGACCTCGCGGTGCGGAGTGGGAAGTGGAAGCTCTACTGCGATTACGACGGGGCCAACGCGTCGCTCTACGACTTGGATGCGGATCCTTCGGAGACGACGGACGTCGCCCCCGAACAGGCCGACCGCGTGAAAATGCTGGCGGAGGAGCTGGTGGCTTGGGATCGTTCCATGCCGCAGGACAATGGTGCGGAGCTAGGGGAGAAACTTCGGAAGAGAGCGAAGAATTAGCGCTTTCGGGGTCTGGGTTGGTCGGAAGCGAATAAGTATCGCCAAGCTTCGGCCGAGGCGTTACCATGCCCGTCCGGGAAACGGGCCATGCGCTACGCCATCCTCTCAGATATCCACGCGAACCAGCAAGCGTGGAAAGCTTTCCTCGAGGACATTGCCGGTCATTCCATTGACTCGGTGGTTTGTCTTGGGGACATCATCGGATACGGGCCGATGCCGCAGGTCGTGCTCGACGGGGTGCGGGAGTCCAGCGCGGCGGTGGTTTTGGGGAATCACGACGCCGCTGTTTGTGGCCGACTCGATGTTTCCGTCTTCAACGACCACGCCCGCGCGGTGATTGATTGGACGCGAGAACGTCTTGACGATTTTGACCTGGAGTATCTCTCCGAGATCCCTCTTGCGGTGGAGGCAGGTCAGGACGTGCTGTTTGTCCACGCCGAGGCCGCGGAGCCGGGGCGCTTTGGATATGTGGAAGACGAGGACGCGGCGGCTGAAAGTTTTGCCGGGTGCGAACAACGATTGATTTTCTGCGGGCACACCCATATTCCGTGCGTTTTTGCCCTCAATGGGAACGGGGCGCAAAGGATGGAAGAGGGTGAGATCCATCTGGAAGCTGGCAAACGCTATCTCATCAACGTGGGTTCGACGGGAGAGCCGAGACGGCCCGATGACCTGCGGGGACGCTATGTCATTTACGATGATGAAGCGGATACGCTGACTTATCGGCCCTTGGAATTTGATATCGAGGCATACCGCGAGGACCTCAAAAATTCGGGTCTCGATATCAAGCCGTACTTCCTGCGGGCGGCCGACTTTGCCAATGGCGTTCGCACCATCCCGCTTGTCCCGGAACAGCCCGCAATGCGACGACTTCCCGTCGTTCCCGCAACGCCAGTGCAGGCGGAAGGTCCAAGCATCGTCGTCCCGCCCCGAATCCGGCCGATGATACCTCCCGGGGCGCGGGTGCAACCGGCGGGAAAGCACGCCGGGGGCGTATCGAAGGGGCCGTCCGCACGACCAAGATCTATGCCGAAATCAACCCCGCCGGCCATGGTTTTCGCCCTCGTGTTGGGGCTTGTTCTCCTCGCGGGGGCCGCCGTGTTCACTTTCCCGTCTTGGTGGGGCAGCGATTCCATCTCCGTGGGGAGCGAAGAAGTCTCGGAGGCTTCGTTGGCCAGGCCCGTCCCTTCCGAAGGAGATCTCAAGCCGACATTGAGTGTTTCTGCAATGGCCGCATCCGGGCCCGGAACCAACGTGCCGGAATGGCCGCCCTTGAGTCAGAAAACGGAGCCGAGTGAGCCGCTACGGAAGGGCGCTTCCCTGAAAGACGGATTCTTTGCGACGTGGAACGCGCAGCGCGATTTCAAGCCGGCAAGCGGTCCCTACAAGGGGGCATCAAAATGGATGGGCAAGCCGAAGCGGGCAAGAGGAAGGATCGGCAGGTCCTTTTCCTTCAAAGCCAACGATGGGTTTTCCACGGGACAGGCCGGTGACCATCGAGTGAAGGCCGACGGCATGGCGATCTCGCTTTGGTTTCAACCAGAGAACCCGCAGGAGCAGGTCAGACATCTGGCCGGAACCGCCAGTGCTTCCATGGTCGCTTCGCAAGGAGGGTGGAGCCTATACACGAGCAAGGAAGTGCTAGGGATCGTAGTGGGAGATGGAAACATCTCCGCGAGATTGGAGTCACGCGTTGGCAGCCAGAGTAAGACCGTGCCCTGGCGTCATGTCGCGGTCGTGGTCGATCTCGAAGCGAATCGATTGCGTTTTTTCAAGAACGGGAGTCTGGAAGGGGAAACGGAATTGCCGGTTTTGTCGTCGGGGATTCCCGCGCCGCATCCTCTGACCTTTGGCGTCGATCCATCGGGCGAGAAGAAACTTCATTACTCCGGAAAAATCGATGAGATCGCCATTTGGACCCGGCCTTTGTCGGCAAGTGAAATCTCGAAGATCGTAGAAAATGGTTGGAAGAAGAAGTCGGTGACCTCGTTCCTTGAAAAGGGGCCGCCTCGCGACCCATCCGCGGCAATTGGTGGCGAATTGGGGGAAGAGACTTGATTCGGGGCCGGATTCTTCGTAGAAAATGGTGAAAACCCCCATGAAGAATGCGAGGCGCGAGTTTGGAATCGTTAGAGAAGACGTCAGGAAATACGGCATGAAAAGAACTAACCCCCGGTGGATAATATTGGTGATGGCCTGCGCGGTGATGGCTGGGTCCGGCACGGGACTCGTTTTCGGGCAATCAACGGGCGGACAGCCCCATGCGAAGTCCGATCATTTCGCCAAGGCGGCGAGAGAACAGTTCCTCAGGTACGCCTATAAAAAGGCCATAAGGCCCTCGATTGAGCGAGCGACAACAAAAGGCGGGGGGATTCAGCAGAGGATCGTCGGAGGAAGTGAAGCTCCGGTGAACGGGTATCCATGGATGGCTGCGCTTGTGTTCTCGGATGAGACCAGTGTGTTTTTTGGTCACTTTTGCGGAGGCACGCTGGTGCACCCATACTGGATCGTGACGGCGGCGCATTGCGTCGAGGGGTTGGCGGAAGAAGACATGGATGTGGTCCTCGGAGTCCACGACCTGAACGTGAGCACCGGCACGCAGCGGATCGGCGTCGCCGAGATCATCATGCACCCGGAGTATCGCACCTTCGCCTCCGACGCGGATATTGCCCTGCTTCGTCTCGAAACGCCGGCGAACATCCAGTTCGAGCCGATTCCCTTGATTGACGAACAGGTGCTGGAGAATCCTGGTGTAACGGGGAGGGTTTTGGGCTGGGGGAACACGACACAGACGGGGAACCCGGCGATGCGACTAAGACAAGTGGATCTTCCGATCGTTGAGATGTCGGTCGCGAATGGCGAGCAAGCCTATGACGGAAGCCTGACCGGTTACATGCTGCCCGCGGGATTGCAGGCGGGGGGTAAGGACGCTTGCCAGGGGGACAGTGGGGGGCCGTGGGTTGTGCCCTCTCCGATTGGCGGCGGGTGGATGCTGGCAGGGGTGGTCAGCTTCGGCGCCGGATGTGCGGAGCCCGATGCCTATGGAATCTATGCGCGGGTTTCCGCCTTCCGGCAGTTCATCCTCAAGCACCTCTACCCCGCTTATGCGGCTTGGGAAGAGCGGATGGATGTGCTCGGTGAGTATCGCGACTACGACGAGGATAAGCGCGATCATTTCGGAGAGTTCTCCTTCTACTCGGATCCGGATAATGGCGCGGGTTCGCCGCAGTCGGTGGTGATTCACGAGTCGGGTAACAATAAATTCCAGGCGCTGAAGTTCCGCAAACCCATCGAGGAAGGAGAGGTCACCTACCAGATTCAACAGGCAAGCACTCCCGGTGGGTGGACGACTTACGAAGTGACAGGAAGCAATGTTGTGAGTGAGGCTCCCGTCGTGGGAGACCCGGAGGCGACGGATATCACGGTGGTAACGCCCGTGAGTGGAACGGCGACCCGAGGGTATCTCCGGGCGGTGGCGAAGCCTTCCTATGACTATGTGAACGGATTGCGGTGCCTCGATTGCCCCGGCCTTGCGGATGGCGCGTTGACGAGTATGGACGAAATTCATCCGACTCTCGCGGGACGCCGGACGAAGACTTACGAGATGAATGGTCTTTCCGTGGGGGAGGCGGTGACAGTAACAGGCCGGTCGAGCGATATTGACCTGCAGCTGGAGCTGGTCAACGCAGAGACGGGTGTGATCATCCTGACCCAGGCAAGTGACAATGCGGGAGGAACGACCGGCAAGGACGAAGCGTTGAGTTTCACGCCGACAGCGGGTGTTGACTACCACCTTCGTGTTACGAGCGAGAGCTCGGGGGAAACCGGCTCGTTCCTCATTGGCATCTACAAGACATCTTCTTACTCCTCCCTTCCGGCCGTTTCTCCTTCGTCGACCACGAATGGTTTTATTACCTCGGCGGATCCTTTCGACCCGCTTTATTTACCCGAAGAGTACTACGCGGAGGACTACCGCTTGGTGCCTGGGACGTCCTCGATGATCCAGGCCTCTGTCAGCTCGATTCAGTTCGGGGCTTTTGTCATTGTCCTGAATGCGGAAACAAGGTTGCCCGTTTCGAGCGGCCCGGGCTCCGTGCTCTTCTCCCCGACGAGCGGAGTCTCCTATATCATCCGTGTGACGACGGCGGATGAATTGGAGACGGGCGCCTTTGCCCTTTCGATTTCCGAGCCTTCCTTTGAAACCCTC
>JBCDLR010000098.1:0-11347 GCA_038745205.1 Verrucomicrobiota bacterium | reverse complement strand
GATATTGGAGATGTCAAAGCACTCCATGACCAGGGGGACCGCCTCGAGTTTGATCGCCTCCTTCAACTCCTCGACATCGGCGAGCGGGTCGATGTTTCCGGCATTGACGCCCCGTCCGCGCGAGAACTTTCTCATCGGGGCGAGCGTCTTTTTCAAGTTGTCGAGCATGTCCCGGTACTCGGCGGCCTTCTCGAAGTCCATTTTCTCGGCGAACCGCTGCATCTCTTCTTCGATTTCCTTCACGAACTCCCGATGCTCCCCGCTCAGAACCGCCATCGCCTTTTCCACGCGCTCGAGGTAATCGGCACGTTCGATTTTCCCGATGCAGGGCGCGGAACAATTACGAATGACATCTGCATTGCAATGCTTGTAGTCATTTTCGCCGGGGTTCAACGGCCGACACACGCGCAGGCCAAACTTCCGGTTCAGCCAATCAATCGTCGTCCGCAACGCACCCGAATGCGCGAAGGGGCCGAAGTACTTGGCCCCATCGTCCTTTTTCAGGCGGGTTGTCCGGAATCGCGGCCACGGGTCATTCAGGTGAACCCGCACGAGAAGGAACCGCTTGTCATCCCGGAAGTCGACGTTGTAGCGCGGGCGGTAGTCCTTGATGAGCTTGCCCTCGAGGAGGATCGATTCCGGCTCATTGCGGACGGTTTGAAATTCAAAGTCGTAGATGCTCTGGATCAACGCCCTCGTTTTCAAGTCGGCGTTCGTTCTCCGCGAGGGCATGAAGTAACTGCTCAAGCGCTTCCGCAGGTCCTTCGCCTTTCCCACGTAAATGACCCGGTTCAACCGGTCCTTCATGAGATACACGCCCGGCTTGTGCGGCACTTCCTGCAGCTTGGCCTTGAAGTCGGCTTTCTCGCGCTGGATTTCTCCGGGCATGGCAAAATCTGACACAGTCCTCATGGTCCCGCCAGAAACGAAAAAACCCGCCGGCGCGACCGCCGACAGGTTTTTCTGCTGTTCCGTATCTCAAAAGTGGAACTACTCCCCAAGCAACGCGTCGATCAAGTATTGGCTGGGCTTGAAGTTTTCGATGATGACTTCGCGCTGTTCACCACGAATCATGCGAACCTGCTTGATGTCGAAATTCGGGGTCTTGTGCGGGGCAAACAGGATGTCGTCATGCGTGCTGTTCTCGTGCTTCTTGAACATGTCAGGAATAATGTCGCCGCCAAGATGGTCGTCGCGGCCGGTCGCGAGGTGGCAGGTGCCAAGAACCTTTTCGTCCTGGATGTCCGCGCCGGAAACGGGCAGGACCTGCGTGCCGAAGCCAAGCTCGCCCAGCGTGCCGGTCATCGGATCGTCTTTCAGGCGCGCGTTGTGGGCGTCGATCGTGCTCTGATTCCCTTCGATCAGGCGGGACTCGATGATGCTTCGATTTTCCACCTCCAGGACGCCGAGAGTACCATCCTCGTATTTCATCGGAAACTGGCCGTTCGCGTCAACGGGTACGAAATAGACCTCACCTGCCGGCAGGTTGGCCACATCCGGGTTTTTTCCCCGGCAAAGCCCGTGCGATTTTTGCGCATCCTGCGCTTTAAGCTCGAGGTTCGCCGTGAGGATCGTCCCGTCCTCGAGCGCAAAGTCGATCTCGATGGTATCCGCGTTCGAGAGCGCCTTGCGCAGTTTCTCCGCGTTATCGCTGACTTCGTTGTAATCGACCGCGAGCCCGGTGTTCAAGATGATGTCGTTCAACCCGTGCATTGTCGCGCCGCGGAATCCGAAATCCTTGCATTTGGCGGTCAGCGGAGCGGTCGCGCTGAAGGTGCCAAGGTGGAGGATGATGTCGTAGTTCGGATAGATGTCGCGATCGAGTGACAGCTGCTCGCCATCGTCGTTCCAAACCTCATCGGAAAGGTCGAGGTTGGAGCCGTAAGTCATCCGATGGGCGAACATTTCCCCGCCCGTCATCCCGAGTTCCTCCATGACGCCGTCGTGCAAGCCAAGAAAGAATTCCTTGTGCGCCTTCCGCTGGATCGGGTAAGCGTCGTTTTGGAGGAAATTGTAGTCTTTCATCTCCGACTCGGGCTTTTCGAGGTCGGTCAGGATGCAAATGCGACAGCCTTCGGTCGGATCGAAGACCGTGCGAAGAAGACGACTGAGACTGAATGGAGGGAATTCGCGTTCCGCAGGGTCGAGGAGGATTTCAGGAGCGAGTGTGGTGGACATGGATATTTTTCAGTTGTCGGAAAGGTTACGCACACAATGGTGCGGGAAGCGGCTACAAAAACTCAAAATTTTATAACACGATGACGGAAAAGCGTTCACCTTCTAGAACCGTGGTTGTTACGGGCTGCACCCGGGGCCTCGGGCGGGTGATGACGAAGGGGTTTCATGAGATGGGATGGAACGTTGCAGGGTGCGGACGCTCTCAAGAACAGATCGATCAACTCCGGGAATTATTCCCTGCAATCACGCTCTTCTCTACGGTCGACGTGACTTCCGGCAAGAGCGTGCAGCAGTTTGCCCGCCACACGATCGAGACATTCGGCGCCCCGGACCTCGTCTTGAACAACGCTGCCCTCATGAACGACACCGCACCGCTCTGGGAAATTCCCGAGGACGAGTTCAGCCGCGTCATTGACGTCAACATCAAGGGCGTGCACCACGTCATCCGCCACTTCACGCCGGCGATGATCGAGGCCGGAAAAGGCGTGATCGTGAATTTCAGTTCGGGATGGGGGCGGTCCACTTCCCCCGAAGTGGCTCCCTACTGTGCGACCAAGTTTGCCATCGAAGGCCTCACCCAGGCCATGTCCCAAGAGCTTCCTCCCGGACTCGCCGCCGTTGCGCTCAGTCCGGGCGTCATTGATACCGACATGCTCCGACAATGCTGGGCTGAGGGTGCGGCGGGATACCCCACCCCGGAAGAATGGGGCCGGAAGGCGATTCCATTCCTCGCGCAGCTCGGCCCCAAGGACAACGGGAAGTCCCTGACGACCCCGTAGTCCCCGTTGCCTGAGGGCTTCAGCATCCAGGGCCGGAAAAGCGCCGCCGCTTCGCTCAGGATCCCACGAACGACGCGGCAGACCAGCGTCGCATGACCGAGAAAGCAGGGGCAATGGCCTGTCCGGCCTCCTGAGAGATCGAAAAAAACACCAAAACGGCCGCCGCTGTCGTTCTACCTAACACCACGGAAATCCCGAGGAGTTCCCTGCCTTCTCAAGCGGACATTGAACAGCATTCGCCCCAGCCATACCAATTCCCGAGGATTGAATTCGATGCCCAAATGCGCGAGACTCTCCCTCGCTACCAGTTTCATGAAAATATTCCAGACCTTTTGCGTCGTCCTCTTTTGCGCGGGATTGCCCGCCACCCACGGCCAGGAATTGACCAAAACCCAGCCGGCGAAGCCCCCGGTTGTCGCCTCTGCCGCCGCCGTCGATACCGCAGTCATCACGGACAATCCCGGACCCGGCAGCTCCTCCCGCTACGAAGCCATCGTGCGCATCGAAAACTCCTCGCTCGTGCCCGACTACCGCACGCCCTGGAATTACGGCCGCGACAGCGCGGGCAGCGGAACCGGGTTTCTCATCGGCGGAAACAAGTTCCTCACCAACGCCCATGTCGTCAGCGACAGTCGCCTCGTTTACGTCAAGAAGGTCGGCGACGCGAAACCCTACCGGGCCCGCATCCTCCACATCGCCCACGACTGCGACCTCGCGATGCTCGAATTGGAGGACGATTCCGCCTTCGACGGAGTGGAACCAATGCAGATCGGCGAGCTTCCGCAACTCGACAGCCTCGTCAAGGTCGTCGGCTTTCCCATCGGTGGCGAACGCATCTCCGTCACGAGCGGTGTGGTCTCGCGGATCGACTTCAATACCTACTCGCATTCCGGCGCCGACCTCCACCTCACCGTGCAAATCGATGCCGCGATTAATCCCGGTAATTCCGGCGGCCCCGTCATCCAGGACGGGAAAGTTGTCGGCGTGGCCTTCCAGGGCTATTCGGGAGCCGTCGCCCAGAACACGGGCTACATGATCCCCGTTCCCGTCATCAAGCGCTTTCTCACCGATGTTGAGGACGGGAGCTACGACCACTATGTCGATCTCGCCGTCAGCGATTTCACCCTCCTCAACCCCGCTCAGCGTGACGCCCTCGGACTCCCCAACGACGGCATTGGCATCATGGTCGCGCACGCCGACCCTGCGGGCTCCACCGGAGAAATTCTTGAGACCGGCGACGTCTTGCTCGCCATTGACGGCCTGCCCATCTCAAGCAACGGCCTGGTCACGATCGCCGGTGAGAACGTGGATATGAACGAGATCGTCGAGCGCAAGTTTGCCGGCGATGTCATCGTCCTCACCGTTTGGAGGGACCGGAAGAAGTTCGATGTGGAAGTCACGCTGAAACGTTTTCTACCCTATCTCCTGACTGCGAAGCAGTATGACAAGAAGCCGCGCTACGTCATGCACGGCGGACTCGTTTTCCAGCCGCTCGACCGCAACTTGCTCAACGCCCACAACCTCGACGACCTTCAGGTCCGCTATCTCTATAATTACTACGCGACTGACGAAATCTACAAGGAGCGGCCGGAGATCATTGTCCTCACCACCATCCTCCCCGATGCCATCAACTCCCACCTGCGGGGCTTCGAAAAATCTGTCGTCGACAGGATCAACGGGAAAAAGGTTCGGACGATCAAGGACGTCAATCGCATCCTGAAGAACATGAAGGATGACGAGGAGTTCATCGAAATCAAGGTCCTCGGCGAAGGGCGTCCGATCGTCATGGAACGAGCTCTGGTCTCCGAGGCTCAGGATCGGATCAAAAAGACTTACAATGTTCTCAACGATCACTACCTCGCCGACTAGGTCCGACACACACGCTTCCGTTATGAAATCTTTTCTTGCCACTTTCCTCTTTATCCTGACGCCGATTGCCGCCTTTGCGGAGGCTTCCGCGGATGGCAAGGTTCCGGCGGCCGAGGTCGAGAACGCCATCGAATCGGCGGATCCGCCCGACGCCGCCACGGAAAACCTTGTCGAAAAATCACTCGTGCGCGTGAACGCGACGCGGCAGTCCTTCGACTTGACCCGCCCGTGGGAGAAAACATCCCCTGACCGTCGGCTCGGCCTCGGCGCCGTCATCGAGGGCAAGCGGGTCCTCACCACCGCGGAAATGGTGGCGAACGCGACTTACGTCGAACTCGAAATCCCCGATTCGGGCCGTAAGGCGACCGCCGAGGTCGTCGCCATCGATTACGAGGCGAACCTCGCCCTCGTTCGGCCAATCGAGTCGGACTCCGATTTCCTCAAGGACCGGCGCGCCCTGAAACTCGCAACGGAATCGAAGCCCGGTGATCTCCTCCACGTCTGGCAAATCGAGGACAACGGGACGCCCGTCTCGACCCCGGTCGTTTTTACCCGCGGAGAGGTGACCAGCTACTTCGTCGACAATGCTTTCTTCCTCGCCTACGAAGCCAACGGCACGCTCCAATACCATGGCGGAAGCTTCACCCTTCCCGTGCTCAACGGAAACCGGCTCGCCGGCATGCTTCTCAGCTACAGTTCGAAAGAGCAGGTCTCGAACATTCTTCCCGCGACGATCATCGAACACTTCCTGCGGGAACAGGCCGACGGCGACTACCGGGGGTTCCCCACCCTTGGCATCGCTTTCGCCCAGACACTGGATGAGCAGTTCAGGAAATACCTCGGTCTCAACGGGCGCGAGGGTGGCATTTACGTGAGCAAGGTTCTCAAGCAAAGCTCCGCCGCCAAGAGCGGGGTCAAGCCCGGGGATGTGATCCTTGAAATTGCTGGTAATCCCATCGATGCCCGCGGAAACTACGACGACCCGGCTTTCGGGAAGCTCAGCATGAGCCACCTCGTGCGCGGGAAGCCCTTTGTCGGCGATGAAGTGCCCTTCAAGATTCTCCGCGACGGAAAAGAGAAGATCATTGGTGTCACTCTCGAGCGCCGGGCGGCCGAAGACCATCTGGTCGATCCCTACATGTTCGACCGGGGCCCCAAGTTCCTCATTCTCGGCGGCCTCGTTTTCCAGGAATTGACCCGCCCTTACCTGAAGCTTTACGGCGACAATTGGCAATCCCGCGCTCCCATCAAGCTGCTTCTCGCAGACGCCCAACCGGAAAGATTCGAGAAAGAAGGTAAGAAGAAGATAGTCTTCCTCACCCGCGTGATCCCCACGCCCGCGACGCTGGGCTACGAAAGGGTGAACAGTGTCATTGTCACGAAGGTCAACGGGCAGGAGATCACGCAGGTCTCCGACATGGCCGAGGCCCTCAAATCCCCCGTTGACGGCATCCACAAGATCGAGTTCGACGATTTTCCCGGCATCATCTACGTGGACGCGAGTCTCGCCGCGCAAATCAATGAGCAATTGAAAGCGCAGATCGGAACCGTGGAACGCTTGAAATAGCAACACGGTTTTCTGCGTCCGACGCGGCAGGACCCGTCAAAGTAGAAAGACATCCGGTCGTCAGCGCCCGGCATCCGCCGTGGGGAGGAGCCTGTCCTACACCAAGGCCCCGCCGCACGAACTCCCGCTGCCGGCGGTGCACCCGAAGCAGTGGCTGGCCGTTCGAATGGACGATCTCTTCCAAGCCTCCAAGTCGATCTCCCACACCTTGAGCCCGTCCCTCGTCGGGAGGTCCAGCATTTGATTGAAGTCGCAGTCGAAGACCTCACCCTCCCAGGAAACACTGATAGTGTCGCGACACATCAACCCGTCGATCGTGCCCGGATTGAAGGACTCCCTCAGGAGCGCGAGGTAGTCCGCCAACTCCCCGCAGCGCTTCAAATAGGCCGCGAACCGCGCGATCGGCATGTTCGCAAGGCAGAAAAGGCGATTGAACTCGATGCCAAAATGCGCACGCATCGCCATCTTGTATTCCGACTCGAGTTCTGCCTGTTCCGGCGGCAGGAAAGCGCCGGCGGGATTGTAAACAAAGTGAAGCGGCAACTCCGGTTCCTTTCCGTAGCCGAGTGCGTTCAGTCTTTGAAAAGCCACGATGCTTGAGTCAAAGACGCCGTCTCCTCGCTGGGCATTCACGTTGTCCGGGGCGTAGCAAGGCATGGAGGCAATGATCTCGACCTTGTTCTCGGCGAGAAACTCCGCGACCCACTCATACCCGGGCTCGTTGATGATCGTGGCATTCAACCGGTCCATGACTCGACGGGGCCGATCGAAGTTCCGCACCGTCTCCACCAGTCTCCGGAAGTCCGGAACCATCTCGGGCGTGCCCCCGGTGAGGTCGAGGGTCGGGATGTCCGTCTGTTCAAACCACTCGATGATACGATCAACCGTTTCGCCCCTGATGATTTCGCGGCGCCGGGGACCGGCGTTCACATGGCAGTGGATACAGGTGAGGTTGCAGAGCTTGCCCACGTTGAGTTGCAAGACCTCGGGCCATCGCCGCGACAACGCCAGGCCGGCGGCGGCGAGACGGAGGTCGAATTCGTTGGCAGGGGCGTGCATCCGTGGTCAGATTACAAAGAGTCGAGGGCATTGTAATGGGATTATTCCAGGAAATGTCCTAGGATTCACTCACACGCCCATGTCTCATGGGCACAACCCATCAGACCTTATCAAATTATGTGGATCGCACTTGCCATCATCGTCGGAATCATCCTTCTCGCCGTTTTTTTCGTGGTCGGGATGTACAACAAACTCGTCCAACTCCGCAACCGCTTTAAAAACGCCTTCGCGCAAATTGACGTGCAGCTGAAGCGCCGTCACGACCTCATCCCCAACCTCGTGGAGACGGCGAAGGGGTTCATGAAACACGAACGGGAAACGCTCGAAGGCGTCATCAGCGCCCGCAGCGCGGCGTCGAATGCCCGCGGAGCCGCGGCCGGGAATCCCGGCGACCCCAAGAGCATGGAGTCACTCATGGCCGCCGAAGCCGGTTTGACCGGGGCCCTCGGCAAACTCTTCGCCCTCTCCGAGGCCTACCCGGACCTCAAGTCGAACCAGAACATGCTGCAAGTGCAGGAAGAACTGACCTCGACCGAGAATAAGATTTCCTTCTCGCGCCAGGCCTACAACGATTCCGTCATGCACTACAACAACGCCCGCGAAGTCTTCCCCACCAACTTCATCGCCGGTATGTTCAACTTCTTCCCTGCCACCATGTTCGAAGTCACCGAGGAGAAGGAGCGCGAGCCGGTCAAGGTCGACTTCAGCTAAGAGTTTCCAGTGGTTCAGTCCGTCACGGCGGGCTGGCAAACTGAAGACTCCTTCCCCATGGACTTCTTCGAACGACAGGACGACGCGCGGAAAAAGTCGAAAGTTCTCATCGTTTACTTCATCCTCGCCGTCTTCGGGATCATTGCGGCGATCTACTTCCTTCTCGCCTTCGGCCTGGGCATTGCCGGTGGCGTGCAGGACCAGGGATACAACCGATATGAGGTGTCGGTGCCCGGCAGGGTTTCCCTCTGGAATCCCGAGTTGCTTCTGGGAACCTCCATTGGCGTCCTCGCCGTCGTCCTCCTCGGGAGCGGCTTCAAGACGATGTCCCTCGGCGCAGGCGGAAGCGTCATTGCCCGCGAGCTTGGTGGACGCAAGCTCGACGCCACCACGACCGACGCCGATGAACGCAAACTCCTCAACGTCGTCGAGGAAATGGCCATCGCCTCCGGCGTGCCCGTTCCCGAAGTCTACCTCATGGAAAACGAGCATGGAATCAACGCCTTCGCCGCCGGACTCTCTCCGAGCGACGCCGTCATCGGTGTCACTCGCGGATGCATGAAGCTTCTCTCCCGCGACGAGTTGCAGGGCGTCATCGCCCACGAGTTCAGCCACATCCTCAACGGCGACATGAAACTGAACCTGCGGCTCATCGGCCTGCTCTTCGGCATACTCATGCTGTCCATGCTGGGACGGATCATCATGCGCACCGCCTACTACTCCGGCGGAGGTCGCTCAAACAACGGCAAGAACAATGGCTTTCCCCTGCTCCTCTTTGGACTCGCCCCTCATGATCGTCGGCTATATCGGCGTCTTTTTCGGTCATCTCATCAAGAGCGCGATCTCGCGCCAGCGAGAGTTCCTCGCCGATGCTTCTGCCGTTCAGTTCACGCGCAACCCGGATGGCATCGGCGGCGCCTTGAAGAAGATCGGCGGACTGAGCTACGGATCCAAGATCGTCGACCCCCACGCGGAGGACGCGAGCCACATGTTCTTTGCCAACGGCATGGCGAAGAGTTTCTCCCAGGCCTTTGCCACGCATCCGCCGCTGCCCCAGCGGATCAAGGCCATCGAACCCAACTGGGACGGGAATTACCCGAAAGTTTCACTCCCGGAAATCTCTTCCTCGATGGACGCGAGAGCATCCCGGGGACGCGGCGCAGTAGCGGGCCTTTCCGGCCTTGCTCCCGGCGCTTCAACCACGAGTGGCCCCAACGCGCAAGCGCAGGCGGAGATCGACGACTTTTTCAGCAGCACGGCGGTCGCCAAATCCATCGACTCGATCGGACAGATCAACGAGGGACAGGTCCGCGCCGCCCAAAGTATCCATCGCGAGTTTCCGGATCATTGGCTCGACGCCGTGCACAACGAGTCCGGTGCGCAGGCCCTCATTTTCGCCATGCTCCTGGCGCAGGACGACACTCTTCGCGGCGAGGAACTGAAGATGCTCGGTTCCGCCACCGACCACGCCACCTACGACATCACCGTGATGCTGCACCAGGAGTTCGGCGACCTCCACTCCTCGCGCAAGATCGCCCTCATCGATCTCGCCGTGCCGACCCTGCGAAAGCTCTCGCCCGGAGAATATGACCGCTTCGTGCAGATCATGCGCCACCTCATCGCCAGTGACCAGAAGGTCGACCTTTTCGAGTTCATGCTGCAGAAGATCATCCAGAGACATCTCGACATCCACTTCAACCGGCGGCCGCGGAATCGTATTCGCTACAATTCCATCTCCCAGCTCGCGGACGACGCCGAGATCCTCCTTTCCACCCTCGCCTTCCTCGGCGCGAAGGACGAAGAGAAGGCCCGCGCGGCGTTCGACCTTGGCGCTTCCGAAATTGAAGGCACCATTGGCGGAAAACTCCACGTCCGCTCCGGAGACGAGTGCGGACTTCAACAAATCGACGAGGCCTTGAACCGTTTCGAACTTGCCGCTCCGCTCGTGAAGAAGCGCCTCCTTCTTGCCTGCGGGAAAACTGTCATGGCCGACGAGAAGATCGTCAGCGACGAGGCTGAACTCCTTCGGACCATCGCCGACACCATCGGCTGCCCCATCCCGCCCTTCGTAAAAGAGTAGCGGAAGACCGAAGCGCATCGTAACTGATCGCACATGCGAGAAACCGACGCGGATTCCAGTCTGAAAACCGACAATACCCGCGTTCCCTGGTGGCTCTGGCCCAACGTCCTCGCCCTCGATGCTCCATTCGTCGCCGTCACCTGGTTGTACTTTTTCGCCGGCGTTCTCGACATCCATCTCTTTCCGCACATCTACTGGATCCTCGGCCTGACCGTCTGGTTGATCTACACTTCCGACCATCTTTGGGACGGCCTGCGCCTGAAGAACCGGGAGACGGCCACCCACCGGCACCTTTTTGCCGCGGAGAATCCCCGGTTCCTGACCGTTCTACTCGTTCTTGGATTGGGATTGCTCGTCTACCTCCTCCTTTTCAAGGCGGAAGCAGTCCTCACGATGCACTTCGAAGGCGGGCGGATCGCCATCCCACCTTACCCCTTCTTCCTGCTCTTGATGGTGGCGGGCTACTTCGTGGGCCGGGTGCGAAGCATCGAGGGATTCCCCAAGGAAGTCTTGTGCGGAACCATCTTCGCCCTTGGTGTGCTCTGCCCGGTGACGGTCTTGACGAATTGGATTTTGCCGCAACGGGACGCGGGCCTGGCAGGCAATCTCCTGGAAGTTCTCAAGCCGGAAATCTGGCTCTTCGCTTTCCTTTGCAGCATCAACTGCCTCGCCATTTCCTGCTGGGAATTTGACGCCGATCAGGAAAATGACCCCGAGTCCGCCCGACGGCACGATCAACATCAACGTTGGCCCGGTCTGGCCATCTTCGTCATCGTCGTCAGCCTCCTCGTCGTTTTCCTGGAGCCCACCCTCTCGACAAGAATCGTCTGCGCCGCGATCGCCGTGAGTGGGAGTCTTCTCGTGGCCATTCAGAAGTTCGGGTCTCGTCTTTCCCCCCCGCTCAAGCGCACCCTCGCCGACTTCGCTCTCCTCACACCTTGGACGTTCGTCCTCTTCCTGGCCTGACTTGACGCGGATCCAGCAGGGTTTGAAATAAATCACAGAGAATCCGGAGGTTTGGGCCCCGCGCAGCCCTCATTTCCCACGCGATTAGCGTGAAGAGCCATTTTCGCATTGGCAGATAACTATCTGGTAAATTGAACG
>JBCDLR010000097.1:0-11496 GCA_038745205.1 Verrucomicrobiota bacterium | reverse complement strand
ATCACGAGAAGAAGCGCAAATGCGGTAAAAGTTTCCCTGAGCTTTGTGCCGGCTATAGCCCTCAGAATCGGACGAATCGCATACTTCCCCGCTACAATAATAAGGACGACAGCACCGATCACGAGCAGAGTGTTCATCCATGCCGGTTGATGCGAAACCCACTCAGCAAAGGCATTGGTTTCCCCATGACCACGACCATGGTCGTCCTTCTTCTCCGGAGTTACTGTCGCGAGCAGCGGAAGCGCGGCAAGCATTGGAATAACAGCGATGTCCTGGAACAACAACACAGCAAATGCGCTCTGCCCTCCGGAGGTTTTTGTGAGACCTTTCTCCTGAAGGCTCTGCAGGACAATCGCGGTCGAGGAAAGCGCGAGCGCCATTCCAATCGCGAGGGACATCTGCCAGGAAAGCCCGAAGAACATCGCGATCGACATGACAAGGATCGTGGTAACAACAACCTGCAGTCCTCCCAGTCCAAGAATAGGACCACGGAGTCGCCAAAGCAGGGACGGCTCGAGTTCCAACCCAATCAGAAAAAGCATGAGGACCACCCCGAATTCCGCGAAGTGCATCACGTCCTCTCCCTCGCTCCCGACAACGCCAAGAACGAAAGGACCGATAATTATCCCCGCTATGAGATAGCCAAGCACGGAGCTTAAACCGAGTTTCTGGGCCACCGGAACACTGACAACGGCAGCGAGAAGGTAGACACAGGCTGCAACAAATATCTCTTCAAATGCCATCGATTCGTGGTCCAGTAGTGAGGACTTCGCGGTAATCGGACGCGGCCTGCTTGAGGTCTTCCGAAGTGAGTTGGAGGGAGCCGTAAACCACAAACGGATTTTCGTAATCCATGTGACAGAGCCGGGCTGTCTGCTCCACGGGCCGAAGAAATTCCTCGATCGTGTAGGCGTTGTAACCCTGCGGACAATAAGCGGCCTTCCCTCCGCCAGTAGTGAGGACTGTGAGCACCGTTTTCCCCTTCAACGCCTGCCCCTTCTCGCCGTATGCCCAACCATACTCAAGAACAAGATCGAACCATTCCTTGATGATCGCCGGACTCGAGTACCAGAAAAAGGGATGCTGCAATACGATCCTCTCGTGTTCGTTCAGCAACGTCTGCTCCCGGTCCACATTGATGAGAAAGTCCGGATACTCCGCGTAGAGATCGTGAATAGTGACATGCTCCAGATCGCAGACACCCTCGAGAAGAGCCGCGTTGGCGCGGGACTGGTCCAGAGCCGGGTGCGCAAAGAGCACGAGTGTCTTTTTCATGGTAACGAGTTTCCCTTGAAATCCATTCGAGGATGAAAAAACCTTTACTCCTCACCCAGTGGAAATCCATACTCAATTTTGACCATGGATTCACTTGCGCCGAACTCCTGATACTCCTCATGAATCAAACCCGCCGCAAAGCGATCAAGACGATCGTCGGATTTGGAGCACTCTCTCCGACCGCTATTCACGCCGGAACTAAACCAACTTCCGCGAACAGCCGCATTCACATCGCCTGCGCGGGAGTGGGCGGAAAGGGGTGGGACGACATGATGGGGGCCAGCGGAGACGGCGAACGTCACGACGTCGTCGCGATTTGTGACATCGATCATCGGAATGGCGGCGAGCAACCGTCGAACTTGGCGAAAGTGCAGGCCGCGCGCCCGCTCGGAATCGGCGCCGCGAAAGAGAAATTTCCCAAAGCTGGGGTCTATGCAGATTTTCGCGAGATGCTCGAGCAGAAGGACATCGACGCCGTCACCGTCTCCACGCCCGATCACATGCACGCGACGATCGCCATCGCGGCGATGCAGCTGGGAAAACACGTCTATGTGCAAAAGCCGCTCACCCAGACGATTCACGAATCGAGGGTCATCCGCCACGTGGCCAAGGAGCATGGCGTGGTGACACAGATGGGCACGCAATACCACTCGAGCGCAAGCTACCGCACGGCGCACCAGATTCTTCGCGAAGGCATCCTTGGAAAGATTCGCGAAGTGCACGCTTGGACGAAGTCCCCGTCCTGGCCGCAAGGCATGGCGCGACCGGGCGGCAGCGATCCCGTTCCGAAAGGACTGCACTGGGATCTTTGGTTGGCCGTCAGCGAGCCCTGCCCCTACGTGAAACACGTCTATCACAACTTCAACTGGCGCGGCTGGAAGGAATTCGGGACGGGCGCGCTCGGCGACATGGGCTGTCATGTGATGGACCCTGCGGTTTGGAGCCTGGAAGTGGGTCCACCCTTGCAAGTCACCGCCAAAGTAGGTGTCCCCGCGAAAGACACGTGGCCGGAGGCGACCACCGTCCGCTATAAGTTTGCTGGCACGAAACATACTTCGAGTGATTTCACGATGCATTGGCACGACGGCGGGAACCTGCCCCCGAAGGAATTCCACGAGCTGATCGGCGACACCTCCAACGGAACCCTCTACCTCGGCGAGAAAGGGACGATGCTCCTCCCGCACGGCCGAAGCATCGCCCGACTCTTCCCGAAGGAGGATTTCCTCGACTACAGCCGAACCACCCTCAAAGAGATCTACCAGGATTTCGCGGACGAAAAGCTCGACCACTACCAGGTCTGGACCGACGCCATCCTCAACAGCACGCAAGCCAACTCCCACTTCAACTACGCCGCCCCGCTGAACGAAACCGTCATGGTCGGCACGGTGGCGCAGCGCCTGCCGGAACAGACACTGAAGTGGGATGCAGATAGTCTCTCCTTCGACACACCCGAAGCGACGGCTCTCGTTCGGCGACAGTATCGAAAGGGATGGGAGATGGATGCCCTTTCTTGAGGGCTGTCCCAAGTCGCGAACTTTGTATCAAGTGGAGGGCTTTTCCTGATTCTGTAGTCGACTCGACTGCAAGGCCAGTGTTACCTCTCCATCAGTTTCATTCCCCCCCCCGCAAAACCACCGTTGATGAATCACCCACCGAAATCTCCAATGAATTGGAAAGCCATACTATGCCTCATCGCTCTTAACGTCTCCGCTGTTCAGGCTGCGGAGAAGCCGAACATCATTGCGATCCTGACCGATGACCAGGGCTGGGGCGACCTGAGCATTCACGGGAATACGGCGATCGACACGCCGAACATCGACCGCATTGCCCGCGAGGGAGCGCAGTTTGATCGATTCTACGTCAGTCCCGTTTGTTCCCCGACTCGATCCGAGTTCCTGACCGGCCGCCATCATGTGCGCTCCGGCGTTTACAGCACATCCGCCGGTGGCGAACGGGTGAACGCGGATGAGACGATGATCGGCGAGGTCTTCCAACGCGCCGGTTACCGCACCGCGGCGTTCGGCAAGTGGCACAGCGGCATGCAGTACCCCTATCATCCCAACGCACGAGGCTTCGAGGAATTCTACGGCTTCTGTTCCGGACACTGGGGCGATTATTACAGCCCGATGCTCGAGCACAACGGTCAGTTGGTGAAAGGAAACGGATTCGTCGTCGATGACTTCACTGAACGCGCCATGACCTACATGGAGGAAAGTGGCGACGAACCGTTCTTCATCTATCTCCCCTACAACACACCCCATTCCCCCATGCAGGTGCCGGAACGCTGGTGGAACAAGTTCAAGGACATGGAATTGACGCAGAAACATCCAAAGGAAAATACCGAAGACAAACTCCATACTCGTGCCGCGCTCGCCATGTGTGAGAACATCGACTGGAACGTCGGGCGCATCCTGGACAAGCTTGATGAACTCGGCATCGCCGACAACACCATCATCCTCTACTTCTGCGACAACGGCCCGAATGGAAACCGCTGGAACGGCGGCATGCGCGGGCGCAAAGGCGCCACCGACGAAGGCGGAGTCCGCTCCCCGCTCTTCGTGCGCTGGCCAGACAAGATCCAACCCGGAACGCAGATCCCACAGATATCTTCCGCAATGGACCTTCTGCCGACGCTCGCGGATTTCGCCGGGATTGAAGTTGCCGGAACGAAGCCGCTGGACGGCCTCAGCGTGGCACCACTCATCTTCGGGAAGGCGGAAAATTGGCCCAAACGGACGCTCGTGCACCACTGGCGCAACAAAGTCTCCGTCCGCACCCAGCAATACCGGCTCGATCACGAAGGACGCCTTTACGACATCCCCGAAGACCCCGGCCAGACCACGCCCATCAACAAGAAGAATCCCGACGTCCTGGAGAAGCTGACGAAGATCGCCGACGATTTCCGCGCAGAGAGACTCACCAAGTTCGGCGAAGAATTCGACGACCGCCCATTTGTCATCGGGCATCCCGACGCGATTCTCACTCAAGTCCCCGCGCGCGACGGCGTTGCCCAAGGCGGCATCGAGCGCTCCAACCGCTTTCCCAATGACTCGTTTTTCCTGAACTGGACAAGCGTGGAGGACTCGATCACCTGGGACTGCGAAGTCGGGAATGCCGGGACCTACCAAGTGGAGATCTTCTACACGTGCCCCAAGGAAGACGTCGGAACGACCGTCGAATTGAGCTTTCAGGGCGAGTCCCTCGTGAAGAAAATCACCGAAGCCCACGACCCGCCGCTCAAAGGCATGGAGAACGACCTCGTGAAACGGATGGAATCCTACACGAAGGACTTCAAACGAGTGAACTTTGGCAATATCCAACTGAAAAAAGGCCGCGGCACCCTGAAACTCCAAGCCCTTGAAATCCCCGGATCGCAAGTAATGGACTTTCGCTTGATGCTCCTCACCCGGCTCAATGCAGAATAATCAGCCGCCATTGGCAATTGAACTCTAACCCCGGGGAAAAATTCTCTTCTGTTTCCCAGTCCCGTTCCACGAGGAATCTGTCGCATCTCGGAAGCTCACAACAGACACAGCTTGCTTCAATCGGCCGCAGCCTTGATGTGCAGATACAATTGCGAATATCCGGCTCGGGGAACTCCACCGAGCAGGTCATCCGATGAGCTAAAGTCGGTTACTCCCATCTCCGTCCACTTCCTCAAGTCCTCGGATTTTTCAACTATCAACGAACCCTCGGGGCGACTTACCTGTGAAGTACCAATCTTCAAGTAGCCGCCGCTAAAGTCGGTAACGATGACAGGAGCGTCTGAGTCAAGGTCCACGCGCGTACCTGCGAGGTACTCGAAGAAATTCGAATGCCCATCGTAGTCCCTGTCATTCAGCGGCATTTGCTGGAAAGCACTTGCCATGGCGGTAACAGCATTCAGCCGGCCTCCTGTTGAACAAATTCCGCTGTAGGCCGGCCGGAGGATAACGGATCCCATTATCGAATCCTTGATCTCGGAAGCGGTCCACGAAGGGTTGACATACTTGATAGCTGCGGCGATCGCCGCGACGAACGGGGCCGCCTGGGAGGTCCCGGTATAGTAGGAGTAGGAAGATCCAAGAATCGGACTGTGAATCCGTCGCCCGGGAGCGAAAATGTCCACGCTGGAAAGACCGTAATTGGAGGGATTGAAGGAACCGGACCAGCGCACATCATCGTCCTCGTGATTACCCACTGAAAGGATGTTGGACTGGGAGTAGGAACTTGGATAGTTTGGAGTAATGTCGTTGTTGACCCCCTGGTTCCCGCAACAAATGGCAAGGAACACCCCTGCATTCCGGCACGCCGTAAACTCGGAATTGAGAGAAGAACTGAACGGGTAGTTCTGCAGCGAGAGGTTCATGATGGGCACTCCTCTTTGTCTCGCATAGGTTGTTGCTGCAATGAGGTGGGAAGTGAACCCGCTATTATTCGCGTTGAGAATCTTGCAAACAAGGATCTCAACGCCCCCTATCATGCCTGCGATGCCGGTTCCATTATTGCGGTTCGCGGCAATGATACCCGTGACGTTTGAACCATGCCCGTGATCGTCGGTCGGATTGTTGTCACTGTTGACAAAATCCCAACCGTTGACGTCATCGACACGATTACTCCCATCGTTGTCGATGCCGTCTCCGGGGATCTCGCCAGGGTTATTCCACGCAATTCCCTGCAGGTCCGGATGGGAAAAATTCAGCCCGGAGTCGAGAACCGCAACAACGATCCCGGGGGCATTCTCAATGATGTCCCAGAACTCCGGCGCATCGACGTCGGCGTCGGATACTCCACCCGACTGCCCGGTATTGTGGAGCCCCCACTGAGTCGAGTAGAGAGTATCGTTGGGAGTTCCGCCACCAAAGCCAATCCCGTCCGGCTCAGCAAATCTTGCAATCGAACGATGCTGCGCGAAAAAGCGAAGCCCCTCGGGAACCGCGTCGAGATCCGCCTTGGAAAGCCGCACCGTGTAGAGCTCATTCGAGATCCTTTCTTCGACACGCATTCCCGCCGGGGAAATCGCCTCCTTGAGGACAGTCTCGTCCACTCCCTCCGCCACCTGGAGAATCAACTGGTCGGCAAGGTACATATCACGACGACGATTGAATGGGACACCGGGATCGGTCATTTCCCATTCCTCAACAACCCGCACCAACCGGTCTTGAATCGGAGTACGGACCAGGCGAACCCTTTCCCATTGATGCAGCCCCAGAGACGTGAGGCGTGTATCCAGAACGATGCCAAATGCGATCGCCCGTTCAACGGGATGGGACGAGTCTTCGGAATCGACCGGAAAACCGGGGGCGGCAAGTTGCTCCAAAAAAGCATCAGACTCGTGCTTATTATCCTCGAAATACCTTTCAAAGGTGTCACTAAACCCTGCAATCCTGACCCCTTCCCAAGCGAAAACAAGGAAGAGCGAAGCCGTTACCAATAAGACAGTTTTCCTCCGCACCATGGGTAAGTGTCTATCAGGGATTGTGGCTGCAAGCAATCCTCTTCTTGCCCCTCGTAAAGGCTCAATGGTTCCCCGCAAGAGATTGTCAGGTTCGACCATACCACCTGCGCACCTGCCCCGAAGCATGCTCCCGTGCCGTGCCGCGACGAGAGTAAGCCTGTTCTCCATTTCCCTCTCAACTGGCAAAATCTCGTCATAGCAAAATCCCACCGACAGTCCTACGATGCAAACATATGATTCGCTCAATCGCCCCCATTTCCTTGATTTGGCTGCTCGCCACTATTTCCCTCACCGCGGAAGTCGTTCCGGTTCCAGATACCGTCTCTTCGGAAGCCCTTCCCGACGCAAGACCCCGCAATGTCGTTTTCATTCTCTCTGACGACCACCGATACGACGCCATGAGCTTCATGGGGCACTCGTTGGCGAGGACACCGCATATGGATTCCATGGCGACGGAGGGCGCGCACTTGAAAAACGCCTTCGTCACCACCTCCCTCTGCTCGCCGAGCCGCGCTTCGATTCTCACCGGTCTCTATACCTTCCGTCACCGCGTCATCGACAACCAGCGCATTGTTCCGGAAGGCACCCTCTTCTTCCCACAATGGCTGCAGGATGCGGGTTACTCCACCGGGTTCGTGGGCAAGTGGCACATGGGGCATGCCAATGACGATCCACGGCCGGGATTCGACTACTGGGTCAGCTTCAAGGGTCAGGGCATGTATTATCCCCCTGGTCCCAATTACACGATCAACGTCAACGGCGAAGACGTCCCGCAAGACGGCTATATCACCCCCTTGCTCACACGCTACGCGATCGACTTTCTCGAGCAACAAACCGATCGCGAGAAGCCCTTCTTTCTCTATCTCTCTCACAAAGCCGTCCACGGTCCGTTCACACCCGAGCCGAAATACGAAGGCACCCTCGCCGACGACCCGTTCACCCTGCCCGAGTCCGCGGACAAGCTCTATGACAACCAGTTGAACCGCCCCCGCTGGCTGCTAGACCAGCGCAACAGCTGGCACGGGATGGACTTCCCGCTCCATAGCGACTCGAGCGCAGAAGAGTTCCTGCGCAGCTATTGCGAGGCACTGCGATCCGTCGACGACAGCATCGGCGCCGTCATGAACCAGTTGAAGAAGATGGGCATCTATGAAGACACCCTTGTCATCTACATGGGCGACAACGGTTACATGTTTGGCGAGCACGGCCTGATCGACAAACGGGTCGCCTACGAAACCTCCGCGCGGGTCCCCATGCTCATGCAGTGTCCCAACCTGTTCAAAGGCGGACAGGTCATCGACGAGGTCGTCGCCAACATTGACATTGGCCCCACGGTCATGGAAGCCATGGGCCTCCAGAAGCCCGCGCACATGGACGGCCAAAGCTTTCTCCCCCTCGCCCGCGACGAAGAGATCGCGTGGCGTGACTATTTCCTCTACTGCTACTACTGGGAGCAGAACTATCCCATGACCCCGACGCAGTTTGCCCTGCGAGGCGACCAGTTCAAATATATCACTTACTACGGCGTCTGGGACACCGACGAACTCTTCGACATCCAGGCCGACCCGAACGAGCAGAACAACCTCCTCCACGATCCCGCCTTCGCGAAAACCAAGGAGGAAATGCAGACCAGGCTCTATGAGATGATGGCCGACCTCGGCGGCATGGCCATTCCCATGAATCCCCCGAAGGGACGACAGCAAAACAAGCGACTCCGCGACCGCGGCGGCCCCGATGCCGCCGATTTCCCGGAAGCCTTCGTTGTTGACGAAGCGCTGCGGCAGGTGCTCAAGAAATAAGAGATACACCAGGCGCTCCTTGAGCCCACGCCGTTGATCAGACGGCCGGTATCATTACGCCAACATGATGCAGCTGAAGATGTTTTCGCGACACGCCGCGAGAACGCTTGTTATATTTTGGCGATGTTGAACCGCCTGCCCCCGATCTCCCTGCTCATGATCGCCGCCTTGGTTTCCGCCGTAGAAGCCGAGGAGAATTTCTCCACCGAACAACTTCACTTCTTTGAGAACCAAATTCGCCCGGCACTGATCAATTACTGCTACGAATGCCACTCGCAGGAAGAAAAATCATCACGGGGCGGGCTCTTTGTCGATACGCGGAAAGCACTGCTTCAAGGCGGCGATGGTGGGCCGGCCGTGGTTCCCGGAAATGCCGTCGACAGCATTCTTTGGGATGCCATCAATTGGCAACACGGCTACGAGATGCCACCAGACGATCCGATGCCAGAGGAAGTCATCGCCCACTTCAAGACATGGATCGAAATGGGCCTTCCCGACCCACGCGTCCGCGAAGTCACGGAATTCAATTCCACCATCACCGCCGAAGACATCGACACAGGTAAAAAACACTGGGCGTTTCAGCTCCCAACTCGACAAAGCAACGCCACCGTCGACTCCATCATCGACGCCGGACTCGATGAAGCGAACTTGTCCCCTGTCCCGCGCGCCGACCCATTCACCTTGCTCCGCCGCATCAACTTCGACCTCATCGGCCTGCCTCCAACTCTTGCCGAGATCCAGGCTTTCCGTTCCGATTGGCAACACAACCCGGACAAGGCCGTCGAAGAAAAAGTCGACGATCTCCTCGCACGCCCTCAGTTTGGGGAACGCTGGGGCCGCCATTGGCTGGACGTCGCCCGCTACGCCGAATCCTCCGGCTCCCGCAACGTGAGTTACCCCAATGCCTGGCGTTACCGCGACTACGTCATCGACGCCTTCAACAAGGACAAGCCCTTTGACCGCTTTCTCGAAGAACAAATCGCGGGAGACCTCCTTCCCGCGCCCACCGACGCCGATTGGCAGGAGAACCTTATCGCGACCGGCTTCCTCGCCATCGGGCTCAAGCACCACGACCAGAAAAATCCGCGGCAGTTCGAGTCGGACATGATCGACGAGCAAATCGACACCCTCACTCAGGGTTTCCTCGGCCTCACCGTCGGCTGCGCTCGTTGCCACGATCACAAGTACGATCCCATTCCGACACAGGACTACTATTCCATCGCCGGAATCCTCCAAAGCACCCGCACTTTTTTCGGCACCAATCGTGTCGCCCAGATCCATCGCACGAGCCCCCTTCTCCTCCTCCCAATTCCTGACAAGGCTCCCGTCACATCCCACGGCAGAGCCAGGTCGGTTGAAGATCTCAAGAGCAGCATCGCCAAGCTCGAAAAAGAAATGGCGTCCATGGGACGAACTGGCGGCATGCAAGACCGCGAAGCGGGCAAGGACCGGAAACATCTCCGCAACAACCTCAACCGTCTCAAAGGCCAGCTCAATGCGCTCAACGAAGACGGCACGCCGAAAAGCTACGCCATGGGCGTGCAGGAAGGCACGGAGATGGTCAACGCCAACATCCTCCTCGGCGGCGAGCTCGAACGCCCTGCCCAGGAGGTGCCGAGAGGGTTTCTGCAGGTGTTAGGCGACCTCAACTTTGAAGTCGACAGCGACAGTGACTCCGGCCGTCTCCAACTCGCACGGGCCATGAGCACGCCACACAATCCCCTCACCCATCGGGTCATGGCAAACCGCGTCTGGATGCACCTCATGGGCCGCCCCATCGTCGCCACGCCCGGCAATTTCGGCCTTTCCGGCATGAAACCGGAAAACCAGCAGCTCCTTGACCACCTCGCCGTGCGGTTTGTCGATCACGGCTGGAGCATGAAACGCCTCATCCGGGAAATCATGCTGACCAAGGCGTATCAACGCGATTCGACTTACAGCGAGAGCAACTACGGCGTCGATCCGGACAACAAGCTTCTCTGGCGCGCCAACCCTCGCCCGCTTGCCGCGGAAGAACTTCGCGATGCCTCCCTCCTTCTCTCCGGCGAAATCGATCTCGAACGCCCGCTCGGGTCCGCCATCGGCGAAAACGGCGCCGGTCGGCCGCGAAGCAGCAGCGAAGATCCCTACAATACCTATCGCTCGGTCTATCTGACCGTCGCGCGCGACGAGCCCAATGAGATGATGAAGACTTTCGACTTTCCCGATCCGAACGTCACCAACGCCAGTCGCGCCCAGTCCATCGTTCCCATGCAGGCGCTCTACATGATGAATAGCGAGTTCATTACTCAACGTGGTCAAGCCATGGCGGAGCTGCTCAAAAAGAACTTCCGCACCGACAACGACCGCGTCGCCAACGCCTTCCTTCTCGCCTACGGAAGACCCGCGACCGACAAGGAACTTCAAGCAAGCTACGCCTTCTTCCGCGAGTTCGAGCCACCGTCTCGGTCATCGGAGCCTGTTTCGAACGACCACTCGGTGCAAGGCCGCGGCGGAAAAGGTGGAAAGGGCGGTAAAGGTGGCAAAGGAAAAGGCGGTCGAGAAACCCAGTCCGATTCCCGTGCCAGCTCATACACCGTCGCGGCCCACGATCCACTAGCCGTTTTCTGCCAGACCCTGATGTCCAGCGCCCGATTCCGAATCTTGAACTAACAGAACCATGAACACACTTACTCGCCGTCAAGCCCTGCAAACCGTCTCGAGTGGTCTCGGTTCGTTGGCCTTCGCCTCCATGGCCACCCAACAAGCCTTGGCCGAGAATCCGCTCGCACCCCAGCCAACTCATTTTCCGGCCCGTGCCAAGCACGTGATCATGGTCTTCATGTCAGGCGCACCCTCGCATGTCGACACGTTTGATTACAAACCAGCCCTCATTAAAAATGACGGAAGCAACGGCGGTCCTGCCGGAAAGATGATGGCACCAAAGTGGGAATTCCGCCAACGCGGCGAAAGCGGTCTCTGGATTTCCGACCTCTTCCCGCACCT
>JBCDLR010000096.1:0-11518 GCA_038745205.1 Verrucomicrobiota bacterium | reverse complement strand
CCTTCATGACGTCACGGAAATTGATGCCACCAGCTTTCATTGAGACCTCGATTTCCATCGGTCCGGGTTCGCGGCGGCGGGTTTCGTTGAGCGAAAGGTTCGTCAACATGCCCGGCGTGCTGATCTGCAGGCGGTAGGGCTTGACGTCGCCGTCCTTGGAAACGGCTTCGGCAAGGCGGAGCGGCGGATCTTCCTCCTTCAGCGGGTGGAGGCGATTGCCGTAACGTTGACCGCTGCGGTAAGCGACTTCGATTTCGTCGTCGTTGCGTTCGATTTCCTCGAGGAGGTCCCCGACTTCAAATTCGTTCCCGGCGGGATCGAGATCGATGAGTGTCCAGTTTTGCTCAGGATGCTCGCCGCGGGCGACGCGGAGGAATCCAACCATGGGCGAGGTGAAGAGATCGGTGATGCCTTCGCCTTCGGTGATCTCAAAGACGCCGCGCGTGAGGATGAAGATGCGCGGAGTTTCTTCGTCTGGAAGTTCGTTGAAGCGGTGCGTGAAGTCGACGAGGTCGAGGACGCCGCGCTTTTGCGCTTCGCCGAGGTCGTCGGTCTTCTCGAGGCAGCGGGTGTGGACGATGATGCCGGGATTGGCGGCGCCGGGGTGGAGGGCTTCGCCACCGGTGGCGACTTCGTTCACCGAGTAGCCGGCGTTTTCCAAGCCTGCTTTGAAGTCGTCGGCTTTGCCTACAATCGTGACCGTTGGCTTGGCCTCTTCCTCTTCGGCGGAGACTTTATCGTTGAGCGGACGCTGGGCGATGAGGACGGATTGTCCGGCCTTCCAGCCGCTGTCGGCCGGCATGTTGTCATACCAGCAGGTGTCGTCGTAACCGCAATCTTCCAGAAGGGCGGTCCACTTGTCGGGCGCGAGAAGGGCGCAGTCCGGGCGGAGGTCGGTGTCCTTGTAATACCACCAGCCCTTGAGAAGTCCGAAGACGATGTCGAGTTCGGCGCGCGGGCGCGTGACTTCGAGGAAGATCAACCGGCCGCCGGGTGCGAGTGTCTTCTTGAGTTGCTCCAGCGTGTTTTTCAGGTCGGACGTGGCGTGGACGACGTTCGTCGCCAGCACGAGGTCAAACTCGCCGACAGGGATGTTCTGCTCTGCGGGATCCTTTTCGATGTCGAAGCTCGCAAAGTCGATGAACGGGTATTCCGCGAAAGCCTTCTTCGCCTCGGCGAGGAAGCCCGCGCCGTTGTCGGTGAAGAGATACTCCGCACGGTCGGATGGAAGGATGGGGGCGATGGCGCGGGTGAGCGATCCGGTGCCGGCCCCGACTTCGAGGACGCGGATGGCACGGCGTGCGGGCCAGTCCTTGATGGCGCCTTCGATGACGTTGGTGAGAAGGGTGTTTTGTGAGGGAAAATCCGCGCCTTCGACGTAAAAGCGGTGGAGTTCCGGAGAAGTCGACCCGCCGGGGAAAAGGACTTCGAGCGGATCGATGTCGCCACCGAGAATGCCGACGAGCGCGCGTCCGCACATCGAGCAGAGATCGGTGTCGGCGTCGAACTGCGGGAGACGCGACTTGATGTCGTCGCGAAGTTTATCGGGGTCGCCGAGATTGAACGGCCCATTGATCGTCCACGAATCGCGGTTGATGGCCTCAAGCGCTCCGGTTTCACAAAGCGCATGCAACTGCGCGCGGACGAGGCGGCGGTGGTCGCCGGGAATTTCGGTCGCGTTGACGAAGGCATCGAGTTCGATGGTCTTGCCGGGTGTCCATTCGAAGTCGAGCGACTCGTAGGCTTGCGCGATGTAGGCGAGTGCCAGGGAGTGCGTGGCGGGTTCGAGTTCCTTGAAGTAGAAGTCGAGACCGTTCTCTTCGAAGATGGTTTTCGCTTCCTGGTCGGCGAGGTCGACGAGTTCGGCGCCACCGGGGAAAGCGGGTTTCGACTGCGCACGGCTGCCTTTCAGCCATGCAGGCTCGAAGCGGAACTGGTAGAAGCTTTGATCGAGCGATTCCTCGGCCTCGTCCTTCTGATCGACGCGGTCGACACGGAACCCGAGGATGTCGGCGACGCGGTTCCCGTCTTCATCGTAAACAGCGATGTCGGCAAGAACGGAAGCGTAATTGTCGAAGATGATCTTCGCGTGCGCCCAGAGCGTGGCCGGAAGCGGCTCGCGGAAGATGTGCACGCGGCGGATGGCGGCGGGCAGGTAGAAGTAGTCGCTGGGCTTGCCGTCGGCCGGAATGACCTGCGCGCCCTTCACGGCGTGGAAGCAGGCGTCGAGGACCGCAGGATGGAAGCGGTATTCGTGCATCGATTCGCGCACGAATTCCGGGACGACAATGCGCGCCAGGCACTCATGGTCCTTGCGCCAGGCGTCGCGGACTTCCTGGAAGTTGGGTCCGAACTGGTAGCCGGCCTTTTCGTATTCCTCGTAGTAGCGCTCGTGATCGAAGTGCGTGGGGAGCGCGAGTCGAATTTGTTCGAGGTCACCGGACTCTTCATTGACGGGAACCTTCGTGAGTCGGCCTTCGGCGTTCAGGTCCCACTCGCCATTGTCGGTGCGGCTGTGGACGGCGAACATCTTGAGTTCCTCGTGCCACGTGACACGGACTTCGGGGACGTTCTTCTCGGAAACAAAGAGGGCCTTCTTCGTAACCAGGTCCTCGACGGCGTAGGGATCGTCGGGGAAGAGTTCCTTCGCGACGGCGAGACCGATCTCGGCGTAACCGGCAGCGGGGAAAACGATGCTGTCCCAGAAGCGGTGGTCTTCAAGGTACTTGAAGTAGCGTGGATCGAGGAAGAACTGCCAGGTCGGCGAGGGCGAAGGTTCACGCACGCCGAGGAGGACGTGATCAAAGGGGGCGAGGCGGTGGTTGCGCGACTGCTCGCCCTCGAGCCAGAAGCGGTCGCGGTTCCACGGGTAGCGCGGGAGCCGGACAAACTTACCGGAGGCGCCAACGAGGGATTTCCAGTTGAGTTCAGCCCCCTGGAGGAAAAGCCCGGCGGCGTTGCGCATGAGTTGCGCGGATTCGTCGGTCTTGCGCTTGAGCGAGTGAAGGACGGCGCCCGGGGCAGACTGCTCGCTGAGGCATTCGTTGATCGAGCTTTCGAGCGCGGGGTGCGGGCCGAGTTCGAGGAAAAGCTCGGCGCCGTCCTGAATGAGATTGGCGACGGCCGGGGCGAAGAGGACGGGTTCGCGGACATTGCGCCACCAGTAGTGGCCATCGAGTTTCTCTCCGGAAACCTGTCGGCCGGTTACGGTGGAAATGAACGGGATCGTCGTCGGTTTCGCCGTGATGTCTCCCAGGACCTCGAGAAGCTCGTCCTTGATCGGGTCCATCTGGTGGGTGTGGAAAGCGTAGTCGATGCGCAGCCACCGGACAAAGCGCCCTTTCTCTTCCAGTTCGGCGACGATCGGTTCGAGGACCTCGGTGTCGCCGGCGAGGGTGATCATCGACGGGCTGTTGATGACGGCGACCTGGACCTGTGCTTCGCGGCCGCGGATGACCGAGCGGCCTTCGGCGGGCGAGATACCCACGGCGACCATGCGGCCCTTGCCACCGGTGGTGTGCTGGAGGCGGCTGCGGTGGAAGATGATCCTGACGGCGTCTTCGAGCGAGTAGGCGCCCGCGACGTAGGCGGCGGCGACTTCACCGACGGAGTGACCGACGACTCTCTCGGGTTCAACGCCCCAGGATTTCCAAAGCGCGGCGAGAGCGACCTGCAGGGCGAAGATGGCGGGCTGGGCAATGTTCGTCTCGTTGATGCGCGAGCTTTTCTCGTCGCGCGTCATCTCCTCGAGGAGCGACCAGTCGGCCAATTTGCTCAACTCGGCGTCGATTTTCTCGATGGTCGCGCGGAAGACGGGCTCGCGTTCGAGCAACTCCTGACCCATCGCCCACCACTGTGCGCCCTGGCCGGTGAAGACGAAGACGGGCCTGGTGTTGCTGACCGCTTTCTTCCTGGAAACGATGCCGGTGGTGTCGCGGGCCGGCGAAAGCCATGCGGAAAGCCGGCGGCGGATCTCGGCGCGGGATTCGCCGGTGACGCAAATTTGCTCCTCGTGCTGGTTCTTGTGCGTGGCGGCGCTGTAGCAGATCTCGGCGATGTCGATGTCGCGTTCGCCCTTGAGGAAGTCGCGGTAGTCACGGGCGTAGTTTTCGAGGGATGCTTCGCTGCCCGCAGAAATGGGAAGAACGTAGGGGCGCGAGGGGGCCTTCTCTGCAGGTGCCTTTTCCGCGCGTGCGTTGGGTCCATCGTATTGCTCCAGAACGATGTGCGCGTTGGTGCCGCCGAATCCGAACGAGTTCACCGCCGTGACGGGCAGCGAGCCGTTCTGGTGCGGGAGGGGCATTGGTACGGTCGGAACCACCAGCTTCATCTCCTCGAAAGGGATGTTCGGGTTCGGGTTCTTGAAGTTGAGGTTGGGCGGAACGGTGTCCTTGTGCAGGACGAGGGCAGCCTTGACGAGGCCGGCGATGCCGGAACCGGACTCGAGGTGCCCGATGTTCGTCTTGACCGAACCGATGATGCACTTGTTAGACTCGTCGCGTCCACGTGAGAGAACGCGACCGAGGGCGCGGGTCTCGATGGGGTCACCGACAGGTGTTCCCGTGCCGTGCGCTTCCATGTAGCAAACGGCGGAAGGTTTGAGTCCTGCTTCATCGTAAGCCTGCTCCAGCATGGCGGCCTGCGAGTCCTCGCCGGGGACGGTCATCGACGACGTGTTGCCGTCCTGGTTGATGACGGACGCGCGGATCGTCGCGTAAATGGGGTCGCCGTCCTCGATCGCCTTGTCGAGTGGCTTGATCGCGATCATGCCCGCACCTTCGCCGCGCACGTAACCATTGGCGCGGTCGTCAAAGGCGAAGCACTGGCCGCTGGGCGAGAGCATGGAAGCCTTTGAGAATCCGATGGATGCGTCGGGCATGAGGAGGGCGTTCACGCCGCCCGCGAGCGCCATTTCGCAGTCCCCGCTCCAGATGGAACGGCAGGCGAGATTGACTGCGACGAGCGCGGAAGAACAGGCGGTGTCGACGGAGACGCTGGGCCCCTTCAAGTCGAAGAGATAGGAGATTCTGTTAGAGGCGATGGAGAGCGTGCTTCCGGAGTTCGTGTGCACGTCGATGTCCTCCTCGGACATCATCTGGATCGAGCCATATTCGTTGCTCGCAATCCCGACGAAAACCCCGGTCTTTGTGCCACGCGCATCCTGCGGCCGGATGCCTCCGTCTTCGAGGGCTTCCCATGCCGTTTCAAGAAGCCAGCGCTGCTGGGGATCCATGCGCTGGGCTTCGCGTGGGGAGATTCCGAAGAAGGCGGCGTCGAATTGATCGACGTTCTTCACGAAGCCACCCCACTTCGTGTGCATCTTCACGGGAATGGAGGAGTCCTCGTGGTAGTAGCGCTCAATGTTCCAGCGGTCCTCGGGGGTTTGCACGATGCCCGACTTGCCATTGATCAGGAGGTTCCAGAAGGCTTCGGGGTCCTCTGCGCCGCCGGGAAAGCGGCAACCAATTCCGATGATGGCGAGTGGCGGGTTCTTCGGTTGGCTCATAGAGTTGCTGAGTAAAAAAATGCTTCCGACGCACGCCGGACATGACAAGTGCCATGCAGCGTCCGTCGTCGAAGTGCCGCTTGGAGTTGTTTTAAAATGTTATCCGCCGAACATCCACCGGAGAGGCACCATTTCGGGTGGTTGGGGGGCGGCAGAGACGGCAGCGGAAAGGGTTGAGACAACATCACAGCGCATCAAAAAGTCAACCTCTGCCTGAGGTTTCGGCTTCCCTGATTGTTCCCGCTTCCTTAGCCGTTGGCGCTGTTTCTAGTTTTTCAAATCTTTGGCCGTGGACCCGCCCGTTTTGTCAATGGCCTCGCGCCACCGGATCAGGATGGTTTCCGGTTCCCCGGAAGAAGTGGTTTGCAGGCTCATTCTCAGATTGTGGGTGTGCGCGAGCGACCACAGGTATTGCCGCCTGGTGACTCCGATGAGGTCCGTGGAAACCAGCGGCATATCGGAGGGCAAGGAGTGGATTTCGTAGGACAAGCGGGTAAAGGGATGGCGCGTAAACACCTCGGACAGAGGGACATTGTCATAAAGGACGCGCACGGGGGTGTCCATCCAGTGGTTGTATTCCTTCTCCCAACTAAAGAGGAAATCGTAAGGAACCACGGCTCGGTGGGCGGAGATTTTCTCCGGTGGATAGGGGGCAAAGATGTTGCAGGAACTGAGACCGATTCCCGCAAAAATGGCGAGAAAGACCGCAATATTCGAGGATTTGGAGGGAAGCAATCTGCGCATGGTGAGTGGAAAGATGGAAACCGTCATTCTTGGGTTGGATTCGCGGAATCTGCCGGGCGATTTGCGTTTTGGGCGGTGAGATCTGTCGGCGACGCTTGGAGTGCTTCGCGGAGGTGGGGAACAAAGCGCGACAACGGCGTGCCCGCACCGAGAATTGTGCCGTCGCTCAACTTTGCTCCCGCGGCGTGAATGGCGACAAGCTTGCCAGCATCATCGACGACCGGGGCCCCGGCGACGGATGAGGGCTCCAATTCATTGATAATTAATCGATAATGAACGTATCCATCGGAAATGTCGGTGACTTCCCCAAGGAAGAGACGTCCGCTCGAATTGGGATCAAGGGGCCCAACCACCCACACCGTGTCACCGGAAGAGAGCTCAGGCGGGCTCTCGAGGGGCACTTCCAAGCCGTCTATGACTTCCTTATCCTCAAGGACGAAAGCCTCCACATCACCCGACTTCGAAGCGCGGCCGAACGAGGCGGATGGCAGCAGCAACGGCCTGGCACGGGGGTCGAATCGGGCCTCTCCAGAGAAGGCATCCCGCAGCCCCATGCCCCTGAGAGGAGAGTTCGCATGCGCGGGGCGATACTCCCGGAAATAACCACCCGCGGGACCAAAGAGCTGGGCGCTGGTCAGGAGGAGACGGGTGCCATCCGGGGTGGAAGCGAAAAAGGCAATACCAGCGGAGAAGTCCCCTTCAAGCGTCCGGAAGACCGGGCGAAAAACGAAGCCCTTGGGGATCTTGGGGGCGTTTGCCGAGAGCGCAGGAACCGGGCCCGCAGCCTCCGAACCGGTGCTTTTTGCAGTCTCGTCCCGTTCCCCGCAGCCGATGAGGAAAAGCGCACCCGTGGCGGCAGTGCCGCGAAGAAGATGCCCAAGCAGGCGAGATGGAGGACGAAGACGCGCCATGGTCGTGGTCAAAGAACGATCCTTACGGGATTCTCCTCCTTGAACCAGCGAAATTCGGGAGATTTTTATTAATAGTTTGTCCTGAGGATGGAAGCAGGCTTAGGTTTTCACACCATGAACGTAAAATATCCCCTTCTCGTTCTGGGTTTGGTGTCCGTGCTTTCCTCCCTTCGGGCGGCTCCTGGTGGAGCGGCTTACACCTACGAACCCGCGCGGTCGTCCGTTCTCGTGATGGCAGCGGAAGTGACGGTCGATGGCGATGAGCGTGCCAATCTCGGAAGATCCTTCACCGACTCGATCAGCCGCGGATTGTTGAAGAGTCGATATTTCCGCGTCATCGATCATTTGAGCAACGAGCAGATCGCGGCCGAGTCGGTGAAAGCCGCCAGCCTGCCGCCGGAACGCAATGCGGTTCGCTACGGGAGACTAACCAATGCAGAATTCGTCTTTATCCCGAGAATGGTGGCCGATGACCATCATCACGTGATGACAATCAAGAAGGTGCACGTTTCAACGGGAGAGCTGCAGGAGATCTACCAGGCATCCGGCGAGGGAATCGAGCGCGGATTGATGTTCCGGCTCTGTCAGCAATGCCTCGAGGAAATCCTGACGGACAGTTCGCGGGAACACTCGCGCAAGCTCGCGGAAGCACGGCGAAGGTCGAAAGGAGAACCGACCCGTCCGTCGATCATTGATCTCTCGGAAGTGGAGCCGCCTGCGCCGTCGCTGGATGTCTCCGGAGAGGAACCGGTATTGCAAGCGATCCCCACTCCGAGCGGACGTGTGGTCGTGGAGCGAGAGCGGAAAACACCGGTCATCATCGAACTCGAGGAGAAGAATGAGAAGGCCGCGAGGATCGCGGGGCGCGTCACCAGCGTGAATGCGAGCTGGGGCTTCGCCGTCTTCTCCATCGATGCCAAGGCGAAGTTGCGCGTGAATGACAAGTTGTTTGTCACGTTGAAGGATCCGTTGATCGGAATTGCGAAACTCGACGTCGTCAAGATCGAAGGCCGTCAGGCCATCGCGGATTTTTCAGAGGACATCGATACCTCCCTCGTGCGTCCGGGCTCGCGGATTTATTTCGCGGAATAAAGATTTGTTAGTTTAGATGGTGCCGGGAACGGGAGCCGAATTCGCAATCCGCGCCGTGGAATTCGGCGGCCCGTCCTACGAGAAAGCGTGGCGACTTCGCGAGGAAGTATTGCGAAAGCCCCTTGGTCTGCGGTTTGACCTGAAGACGCGGGAGTCGGACCGGAGAAAGCAGCACTGCGTCGTCGAGTTTGACGAAGAGGTGATCGCGACGGCCACTGTGTGGATGCTGGAAGAGGGGGCGGCAAAGGCGGGATCCGTGGCGGTAAATGAAGAGTGGCGGGGAAAAGGCGTGGGGAGTGAACTCATGAATTTCGCCGCGCGCGTGGCGTCGGACCTCGGGGCGGATAACCTTCTTCTCGATGCAAGAGTGGGAGTGTTAGGGTTTTACCGGAAGCTGGGATTCCGCGTCATCGGGAAGGAGTTTGAGAAGGTGGGAATTCCGCATCGCCGGGTCGAAATCTCCCTCGGTATCGGCGCAGCGAAACCCGGTGCCGAAACGGCGAAAAGCTCGCGGGAACCCGCGTAACGAGGTTGTTTTGCAAGGATTGAATTTTAAAAAACCTTGCAGGGAGCGGGTTCCTCGGCATCCTGAACATGGATAAACCGATCATCAGAAGTAAACCTTTTGAGCATTAGATTGTCTAATTCAGAGTAAAACAGCAATAAATAGACATCATAAACATACGTCTAGCATGAAAATCAAAAACCCATACCAAAGACGGGGCGGATTCACGCTCGTTGAGCTTCTGGTGGTGATTTCGATCATCGCCATTCTCGCGACAGCGTCGTTTCCCGCCATGAATGCCGTTCTGACAAACGCGCGCATGAACGCGTCGATGCAGAACGCCGTGAACATCCACAAAGCGTTGGTGAACTACGCTTCCGGAAACAGTGGTCTCTATCCCGATGGGAAGACCGCGAACGAAGCGCTTGGATACCTGGTTGATGACCTGACATCCGAGAAGCCGTTCTTCGTTTCCGGCTCGAAGTGGCACGGATCCACGTTTGCGAAAGGCCCGGACAACCTCTGGGAGTTCAGCTCTCCTGCAGGGAAGGCTCTCGAGCCCGGTGAGAACGCTTATGCGTTTTCCGTCGGAATGTCTCCGGAGTCCGACGCTCGCCTGCCGCTCATCGCTTCCGGTTTCACCGAAGGTGGCGTGGGTCGTTACACGAACGACACCACCAAGGCCGGTGGACGCTGGAAAGGCAAGAAGACCGTCGTCGTCTACTGTGACGGCAAAGGTGACACGCCTGACTTGGACCGTCAGTCCTTCACCTTGAAGGAAAACAATATCGACGTCTTCAAGCAGGACGGCGTCGACTTCAAGAATCCGGTCAAGGGCAACTAATCGGCCCGATTAGAGCGTTTTATTCAATCCCGGTTCCGCTCCAGGGCGGGGCCGGGATTTTTTGTGCGCTTTTGCGACTGACAGCGCCGTTTTCCCCGCCCATACTAGCCGCTCGATGATTGAATTCGAAATATATGCCGAGGGTCTTCGTGAAGGAGATCGCATCATGCAGTTGGACAGCCAGTTGGGGACGTTGAACGGGCTGCGGTATCAGATCGATCGCAACCACGACATGGTGTATTTCGAAATGGAGGAACCGACAACCACGTTGAACCAGGTCTACGACGGATTTCGGCGTGCCGGCCTGACCCCGAAGTTCGTCGGTCAGATGCCTTCAGAATTCGAAGTTGGGAACAAGACCCAGAAGATCACCTGAGACCAAGATCGTGAGACAGCTCGGGCGCGCGTTCATTCGTTTCCTGCGCTACCTCGGGCAGCTGGCGGGGCTCGTCATGGAGGTGGCGTTCTCGGTCGTGCGCGGAAGGATCCGTTGGAAATTGCTGAGCCGGCAGATCTTCCTTGCCGGCGTGGGGTCGCAGGCGGTCATCATCGTGACCGGTGCCTTTACCGGCGCGGTCTTCGGCGCGCAGATGTATTTTCAATTCGCGCGATTCGGCGTCGAATCAATTGGCGGTGCCGTCGTGTCGATTGCGATGTGCCGCGAGCTCGCGCCGGTCCTCGTGGGTCTCATGGTCGCGGGTCGTGTGGGCGCCGCCATCACCGCGGAGATCGGGTCGATGAAGGTGACGGAGCAAATCGACGCCCTTCGTTCCATGGGCGTGCACCCGGTGGATTACCTCGTGGTTCCGCGGGCCCTGGCCTTGATGATCTCCATGCCCTTCCTCATCGCCGAGGCGATCGTCTTTGGCGTGCTCGCTTCCTGGATTGTGACGGTTTACCACTTCCAGGTCCCCGAAGCCTATTATTGGAAATGGGTCGAACGATGGACGGAGGCAAAGGATTTCGCCTTCGGCATGATCAAGGGATTCATCAACGGCGCGATCATCGTCGTCGTCTCCTGTCACTGCGGCATGAATGCGAGCGGCGGCGCCACCGGGGTGGGGAAGGCCACGACGTCTTCCGTGGTCATCGCTTCCCTCATCATTCTCGTCCTCAACTTTTTCCTGACACTGATCCTCACCCAGTTCCTTCGCGTATGAGTGACGAACGACAACCGGCGGGGGATGAAGATTTCATCGTCTTCGAAGGCGTGAAGAAATCCTTCGGGGAGCAGAAGGTTCTCCGGGGAATCGACTTGCATGTGCACCGCGACGAAACGCTGGCCGTCCTCGGCGCGAGCGGTGGAGGGAAGAGCGTCATCCTGCGCCACATCCTCGGTCTGGAAAAGCCAGACGAAGGCACGGTGCGGGTGGATGGCACGGACATCACTCATCTCGGCGAGCGCGAGTTGGCGCCCGTCCGCCGCAACATCGGTGTCCTCTTCCAAAACGGGGCGCTTTTCGATTCCATGAGCGTTTTCCACAACGTCGCCTTTCCGCTTCGTGAAGCCAAGGTGCGTGACGGGGCGGAGATCGAGTCGCGCGTCCGGGATTCCCTCGAGGTTGTCGGGCTTGCGGACCAATTGGAGAAGATGCCCGCGAACTTGAGCGGCGGGATGCGCAAGCGGGTTGCCCTCGCCCGCGCCATCGTTTCGCGCCCCCATTGCGTCCTTTACGACGAGCCGACCGCGGGTCTCGATCCTGTGGCGACGACCACCATCGACGATTTGATTCTTCGCCTGCAGCGCGAATACGAGGTCTGTTCCGTCGTTGTGACGCACCATTTGGCCAGCGCCCGTCGCATCGCCGATCGAATCGCCTTTCTCCACGAGGGAAAAGTCCGCTTTCTTGGCACTCCCGCGGAACTGGATTCCTCGGAAGACCAGGTCGTTCGGGACTTCACAGCCGGCCGAGCGG
>JBCDLR010000095.1:0-11576 GCA_038745205.1 Verrucomicrobiota bacterium | reverse complement strand
GAGAGCTTCTCACGCAGTTTGAACCGCGTGAACGGCCCGGTCTGCTCGCCGTTCTGGATGACAAAAACTTCCATTGCAACTCAGTCGCGCAACGCCTTCGCCGCGTCCAGCCTAGATACGACAAACGCCGGACCGATGGCCGCCAAGGTGCAAAGAAGAAAGGCCCCCCCACAGATAATGGCCACGTCACTGGCCACGATGGCCGCCGGGATTTCCCGCACACCGTAGACGTCGGCGGGAAAAACCTCGACACCGAACCTGCCGAGGAATGCCTGCAGCTCATTCCGAAAGCGAATCACCAAGGCCCCGAGCCCGAGCCCGAGAACGCTGCCAATCAGTCCCACGATCATCCCTTGCACCAAAAACACGCCGACGATCTGGCCATCGTGCCCCCCAATCGCCTTGAGTACACCAATTTCGCGGCGCTTCTGCACCGTTACGGTGATCATCGTGTTCATCATGCTCAAGGCCGCGACGATGACGATAAAGAAGAGGAGAAAGGATATCATCGCCCGCTCATTCAAGACCTGCTGAAGAAACCTCGCGTTTCTTTGCCACCACGTTTGCGAGTACCAGAAAGGCGGCAGCAATTCGTCGAATTCCTGTTGAAAATCGTTCGCCTCGTAGGGCTCCTCCAGCAGAACCCCGACTCCATGAGCATCCACGTCGAGGTTGTAGAGCGACTGTCCGACAAAAAGCGGGACATAGGCGTGGTTCATGTAACGAATGGAATCGAAAGTCGCTGTCAGTTCCAGGTCCTGCGGGACGATCAAGTCCAGTTCCTCCTTCACCCGCTCCATCTTATCCTCGACCCCAGGATCCTCATCAATGCTCTCGACCTTCTCCAGGAGGCCTTCCCAATTCGTCACCGTCGTCACGGAAATCTTATCTCCGACCATGAATCCATATCGATCCGCCAGGTCCCGGCTAAGGATGATCTTCTCGCCTTCGAGATCGGGCTCGGCGCCGTTCATCAACTGGCGCACCTGGTCGATCGCGCCAAATTCCTCTTCGGTAGGTATCGCCACCATGTTTACCGAAGTCAGGCGCGTCGTTCCGTCCTGTGCCTCGAACTGCATGATGACCGGCCCCTCCACGAAGGGATAGCTCGCCTTGATCTCCGGATGGCTCGCCTCCCGAAGCCTTTTGACGACCGTTCCCCAGTAAGCATTCTCATCGTCCTCGTAATGCGGCGCGAACTCCGCCCTCGTGACCCAGATATGCGGCTCAAAACCCAGGATCAATTCCTTGATCTTGCGCTCAAACCCCGTCATCACCGCCAAAGTCACCACGAGCAAGGTCACTCCAGCGATAACGCCAAGAATCGACACGATCGTGATGATCGAGAAGTAGGTGCGCTTCGGTTTGAGATACCGAAGCGCAAGGAAAAGGCTGGCGCGATTGATCAAAGGCGGTGCAAGGGATGGCAACGGCCCGCCACCTTACGAACTTTCAAGCGTTGTGCAAAAAAAGTGGTGGAGCGGCCCTCTCCCGGAGCAATGGAGAAATGACCGGGAAACTCCTCAATGTCCTCTGTCCCTCTGTGCGAACTCTATTTCTGAGCCTTCCGGATCTGTGCCGCGACGTCGCCTGCGAGAGCCTTCGATCCCTCCTGTGAAAAGTGCACGTTTGCAGGAAGTTGGATCTCGGCGAGCTGCGGAACAGAGAATGCGTGGAGGTCGTGAATCGGAATTCCATGCTCGTCCATGATCGTCTTCGCGATCGCGTTGTATTCGAGTTCGTGACCGGGAATACGACCCTTTGTTCCTTCAGTAATGGGCGTCGTATTGCGCCAAATGAGCTTGGCCCCCGTCTTCTTCAATCTCTCGACAAGAATGCGGAGATTCTTCTCATACTCGTCCGTCTCGACCTGCCGCTTGCTTGTGGGGTCGCCGGGATCGGCGAGATTTTCACCATTGGGGCCCATGTATTTCAAATCGTGGAGCCCCCAGTTGAAATGAATGACGTCCCACTTTCCGTCACCGAGCCACTCGTCGATTTCCTCCACCCCTTTGGTCGTCGGCCCGCAATTGGTCAGCGGCCGGTGCACGTTGGCCTCGCCATCTAATTCTTCGCGCACAGCCACGGTGTAGCCAATCGAAATGGAGTCGCCGATCAAGAGGACCCGGGACAAACCGGGGACATCTTCGACGGGGAGCATCGCGGGATTCTTCGGGCGAGGCTTTCTCGGCGTCTTCTTCGGCTCCGGCGCGGAGACTTCGACCACTTGTCCCGGTTTCGGATTGAGGGGAAGAACGCGCGCACGCTCCGCCCACACTTGCCATCTATTGGCCAGCCGCTCGGCGGTATTCGCCCGCTCTTCGCTCATGTCGTGCAGTTCGGAACGATCTCGCGCAATGTTGTACAGCTCCCATTTCCCCTTTGCACCCTTGGCGACGAGTTTCCAATTCCCGACACGGATCGCACGATTCCCCTCATGCTCCCAGTAAAGCGCCTCGCGCTCCACTTCCTCGCCGGCAAAAGCGGGTTTCAGGCTCTTCCCTTCAAGCGGCAGAATCTTCTCTCCGTTGAATTCACTCGGGTATTCGGCGCCGGCGAGATCCACGCAGGTCGCCATGATGTCAATGAGGTGGCTCGGCGTCTTTTCCAGTTCGTTCTTCCGCGCAATGCCCGCAGGCCAATGCGCGATGAGGGGCGTCGCGATGCCGCCTTCGTGCACCCAGTGCTTGTATTCACGGAACGGTGTGTTCGACGCGTTGGCCCAGCCCCTCCCGTATCCGATGTAAGTCCCATCCGGGCCCGGCATCACGTCAGTACCCATCATGAGCGGATAGCCATCGCGCGTCTGCTTCGGGATCATGTCCGGCTGCAGGTAGTCCTTGTCGAGCGGCGGCATGGTGGGTTGGTCGGGGCGCGTCGCGGCGGCGCCGTCCCGCAACTTGCGGCCCATGTTCTCGGCGCATCCACCGTTGTCCTGCAGGAAGAGAATCAAGGTGTTCTCCAACTCCCCATTCTCCTTCAAGGCCTCGACAATGCGACCAATCCCCTGGTCCATGTTGTCGATCATGGCCGCGTAGACTTCCATGTTTCGCTCATCCCACGCCTTGTGCTCATAGCTTTCCCAGTCCTCCGCGTCGGGTGACATCTCCGCATCGCGTCGGATCAATCCCATCTTCTTCATCCGCTCGAAGCGCTCCTTCCGCAGCTCGTTGTAACCCATGCTGTACTTCCCTTTGTACTTCGCAATATCCTTCTCCAAGGCATGCATCGGCCAGTGCGCCGCGGTGTAGGCGACGTAAACAAAGAATGGGGCGTCCTTCTCTTGCTCACAGTGTTCGTTGATGAAACGCACCGCGTGGTCGCTGATGGCATCGGTGTAATAATACTGCTCCGGCTGGTATTCGGTATCGTTGACCGGCGTGATGTAGTCGTTGCCGCGCGTCAATGTATTAGGATCAAAGAAACTCCCCGCGCCGTGGATCGTGCCGTAGAAGCGATCGAAACCGCGCTGCAACGGCCAATTGAACTTCGGCCCCTCGGGATCGATCTCCTTCGTCACGTGCCATTTCCCGGAGAGGTAAGTACCGTATCCTGCTTCCCGCAGTACCTCGGCGATGGTTACGCACTCCTTGTTCAGGTTTCCCCGATAACCGTCGAACCCGCGGTCACTCATCATGTGCCCGATCCCCGCCTGGTGCGGGTAAAGCCCCGTCAACAAACTCGCACGCGTCGGGCAGCAACGCCCGGTGTTGTAGAACTGCGTGAACCGCAACCCGTTCGCCGCGAGGCCATCGAGGTTCGGCGTGTCGATTTCACTGCCATAACAACCGATGTCCGAAAACCCCATGTCGTCAGACATCATGACGATGATGTTGGGCGGATCAGAAGCGTGGAGCAGGGAGCACGGGGCGAGGAGCAGAGATAAGCAAAGGGTGTAGAGCGAAGAGCGTAGAGTGGGGAGTTTCATAGAACGTGGTAGGTTTACAGCGAAGTTGTGCCGGATATCACGGCATTTGCCAAGTCGCATCTTGTCGAGAGCACTAGCGAGCTTGGAGAAAATGCATCGCCGCAAGCGGAGCGCCCGTGCCTTCACGGGCCCCACTGCCATCGCCAAAGGCGATCACTTCCAACTCTTCGCCCTACGTCCTCAGCCTTTCGCTTCCCCTTCGTCCACTCTCCGCCCAAATCCCCACGCCCACGGTGTCGGCACCTTGTCCGTGCCACCGATGCGCACGCCGTGGAACATCGTCTCCGCCATCTTCGTGCCCTTCAACAGGCGCGCGACATCGATCATCAACTCCGCGTCCGCAATCAGACGCGCCACTTCCTCGCCGGGATATCCCGCCCAGTATTTGAGGTCGTGGAAAAAGCACGCAGGATAGATGGAGATCCCGTTGTATTCATTCACCCAACCCGTGCAGCCATCGCTGACGAAATCCTTTGGTGGCGGGTCCGCTTCGATCTTTTTCCACAATTCATCGTGGCCGTAGTGCTCGCAAATCGCCTTCACGCGCTCCAAGGGCACCGTTTCGTTCAAAGCCGGGAGTTCCATTGGGTAACCTTCCGCCTTCCACACGACCTCGCAAATTCCCAAAAAGTCCTCGGCGTCCCGGCGTCTCTGCGCGAGACTGCTCCGTCTCATGGAGCGTATCCTCGTCCTCCAGCTCAAGCGCATCGGCGACCTCATCCTCACGCTCCCGGCCCTCAGCGCCCTGCGTGACGCGAAACCGGACGCCCACATTACGGTCATCACCGCCGACGCTTCCGGCGCACTCGCACCGATCCTTCCCCAGGCTGATGAGGTGCTGAATTATGCCCGAAAGAAGAACAACTTCGCGCTCTGGTGGAAAATCCTGACAACCCACTACGACGTCACCCTCGACTACACCGGCACCGACCGCTCCATCCTCTTCGCGCGACTCAGCCGGGCGGCGCATCGCGTTACCTTCGAAAAACTCGCCTCGAAAAAGCCGTGGCGACAAAAGGTCTTCCACCGGCTTTGCGACGCCAAGGTCCGCGACCACCACACCGTCGATTACCATCTCGCGCTCCTCGAAACGATCGGCCTCAAGAACCCAAAGGCCGACTTTCAACTCCACGTTCCTGAAGCGCAGGTGGCGAGCGCCAAGGCCATTCTCGACCGCGAGAATGTAAACGAAGACTTCATCCTCCTCCACCCCGGCACGGCGCGGGAAGAAAAATACTGGCCCGCCAACCGCTGGGCCGCCGTCGCCGATGCCCTTCACGAACGCGGACTCCAGGTCGTCATCACCGGTGCCGAAGACCTCCGGGAGCGTGCTGAGATCAACGCCATTCAATCCCGGTCTAAAGCCCCCATCGTCGACCTCGCCGGAAAGCTCACCCTCGTCGAACTCGCCGCCGTCATCGAGCGGGCCAAACTTGCCATCGGCGTCGACACCGCCGCCATGCATTTCGCCGCCGCCGCCCGTACCCCGCAGATTGTCCTCTTCGGTCCCACCAATCCCTTCCATTGGGGCCCGCGTCACGAAGACGCCGTCGTCCTACTCGCCGGTTACGAAAAACCCTTCACCGACTGGCAACCCCGTCACCCCGAAGCGGCGATGGAAGATTTGTCGACGGAATCCGTGATCGATGCGGCTCGAACAGCCCTTGACTGATCTTGTCCACAAACTGGCGAACCACGAAATTCGCGAAATTCCGCGAAAACGGGTTTATGCTCCCTGTCTTTCGGGTCCCAGGATCTCTTCGCGTCCGCCGCGGCGGATTCGCGTTCTTTCCCGCCACGGCGGGCAGGCCCGGTTCCCTCACCAGCTCTAGCCTTCCCTTCCCTTGAAGAAGATCTCACGCAAAGACATCTCGAACATGAGCACCGCCGAGTTCATGGCGGCATCGCGTGAGCCGTACAAGCAGCTCTTCAAATACATCCTCCCCTACAAATCGCGGTTTGCCATCGGCATCGCGTTCGGGGCGCTCTTCGGCTTGGTGAACGGCGCCATGGTCTGGGTCATCAAGTTTGCGGGCGATCAGGTCTTCGGCGCGAAGTCGGCGACGGAGGACTTTGGGGAAATGGTCGAAAAGCTCCCACCGGATGTGAGGGCCGAAAGCGCCGGACTGGTCGAGAAGATGCAAGGCGTCTTCGCGGCGAACCTCGGCGAAGAAGTCGGCCTCTCCGGCGGGATCATCCTCGCCGGGATCGCCGTCCCGCTCATCATGCTTCTGCGCGGCATTTGCAGCTACCTCAACACCTACTGCATGACGTGGGTGAGCCTCCGCGTCCTCCGCGACATCCGCAGCCAGCTCTTCCGGAAGTTGATGGGGCAATCACTGGAGTTCTTCAACAAGCAGAAAAGCGGCGAACTCATCCAGACGGTTTTCAACCAGACGCGCATGGCGCAGATGGCGCTTACGACCGTCGCCAGCGACATCGTGAAGCAGCCGCTCGCGGTCCTCTCGTCGATCGTTGTCCTTTTTATCATCGATTGGAAATTCTCCCTCGTCGCCCTCGTCCTCTTCCCCGCCTGCATCGTCCCCGTCATCATCGTCGGGAAGAAGGTGCGCAAAAGCGCGGGCAAGGAAGAGCAGGAGGCAGGCCTGCTCATGGTCGTTATGCAGGAGGCCTTCGCCGGCATCCGCGTCGTGAAGTCACATGCCCGCGAGGAACACGAGGTCGAAAAGTTCATCGACTCGAACGAGAAGATGATGCGTTCGATCATGCGCTGGCGGAAGGCGCTCGAGATGGTCGGACCGATGGTCGAAACCGTTGCTTCCTTCGGCGTTGCCATGGCCTTGATCTACGTCGCCATGGCCGACCTCACAGCCGGGAAGTTTCTCGCCCTGCAAGCCGGCCTCGTCCTCATGTATCCGCCCGCCAAGGCGTTGAGCCGCATCCACATCCTCCTGCAGAAGTGCCTCGCGGCAACGACGAAAGTCTTCGAACTGATGGAGCGCGAGGTCGACATCGTCGAAGCCGAAGACGCCGTGGCACTGGAGAACTGCCAGGGACACATCGAATTCAAGGACGTCAGCTTCGCCTACACGAACGCCGGCCACGCCGTGAGCGGCATTGACCTGAACATCGAGCCCGGCGAAAACGTCGCCCTCGTTGGTCGCAGCGGCGCGGGCAAGAGCACGATGCTCTCGCTCCTGATGCGCTTTTACGACCCGCAAGACGGCACGATCTCAATCGACGGCCTCGACATCGCAAAGCTCAAGCTCGATTCCCTCCGCGACAACATTGGCATCGTCTCGCAGGACACCTTCCTCTTCCACGACTCGATTTACGAGAACATCCGCTACGGCAAGCTCGACGCCACCCGCGAGGAAATCGAGCGCGCCGCCGAGCAAGCCCACGCCCACGACTTCATCCTCGAACAGCCCGACGGCTACGAAACGGTCATCGGCGACAAAGGTTGTGCCATTTCCGGCGGCCAACAGCAACGCCTCTCCATCGCCCGCGCCATCCTTCGCAACGCGCCCATCCTTCTCCTCGACGAGGCCATGTCCGCTCTCGACTCCGACGCCGAGGAAAAGGTCCAGGCCGCCATCGAGGTGCTCGCGAAAGACAAGACCGTCATCGCCATCGCGCACCGCCTCTCCACCATCCTCGAAGCCGACAAGATCGTCGTCATGCACGAAGGCGCTATCCAGGACATCGGCACCCACACCGAACTCCTCCCCCGCTGCGAAATCTACCGCGGCCTCTACGAAAAACAGTTCAAGTCCGGGGAAGCGGTGGGAGCAGGGAGCGTGGAGCAGGAGGCGTAGAGTGCCAAGCAAAGCGCGCAGAGGATGGGCAGGAAACCTGCGCCTCTATCTACAAGTTCCGGAACTCTTCCTCCGTCAGTCCCGCCTGTTTTAAGATCGCTCGAAAGGTCCCAGTCGGAACGTCACGTGCATGGATTGCGACGTAGGTTTGTCGCCCATCGGGATGGCGTAGAACCACATGAAATTCCGTTTGCCTTTTCTATTCGAAACCGGCCTTTTTCAAACGCCGAAGAACGTCCTTTGCTTTGAATGGCATTACGCGCCTCGTCGAATCAGGAATAATCAGTCAACTTCAACCGCTGCCAACAATGACTCAGAAGGAGGCATGGTTTCCTCGCCATTTGCCCGCTTCTCTTCAACCCAAACCTTGATCAAATCCCGCGCGGCGGCCAGTGCGCCATCGACCCCTTCACCGTGCGTTGTCAGCCCAAGACTTGGGACGTGGGCATAGTAGAAACCCGGCATCTCCTCGGTGTCTTCCACGGGTTCCAATAGAAGATTATATCTCACACCAGAAAACTAGGGCAAAGATTCAAAGTAGGAAGTGCGATTTGCTTGTAAAACGCCGGACAATTCTGACATTCTTCCCCAATGAAACTCCCCTTCGCCCACTCTTCGCTCCTCGCCCTCTGCTCCCTGCTCTTCGCACTTTGCCCTACGCTCCATGCCGCAAAGCCCAACGTCCTCTTCATCGCCATCGACGACCTCAACAATTGGGTCGGACCGCTCAAGGGACATCCGCAGGTGATCACGCCGAACATGGACAAGCTCGCGAAGCGCGGGACGACGTTCACGAACGCGCATTGCCAGTCGCCGCTTTGCAATCCCTCGCGCACAAGCCTGCTCACCGGCCTTCGTCCGACCACGACCGGCGTTTACTCGCTGCAGCCACCGATTCGTGACGTTGAGGGCTTCAAGGATATCGTCACCCTGCCTCAGGCGTTCGGCAAAGCCGGCTACAAAACCTACACCACAGGCAAAATCTTCCACGGCGCCTACGGCCGGAAACCCACGGACATGGAATTTCAAGTCATTGGCCCCCCTCCCGGTGGCAAACCGTTCCCGCCGAAAAAACTCGTCAACACGCCGCAACCGCACAAACTCGTCGACTGGGGCACCTTCCCGCACAAGGACGAGGACAAGAACGACTACATCTGCGCGAGTTGGAGCGTCGAGCAACTCGACAACATGACCAAGGACGAACCGTTCTTTCTCAGCTGCGGCTTCTTCCTTCCACACGTGCCGTGCTACGCGACGCAAAAGTGGTTCGACCTCTACCCCGAGGAAACGACCAAGCTCCCGCCGATGCTCGAAAACGACCGCGCCGACACGCCGCGCTTCAGTTGGTACATCCACTGGAAGCTCCCCGAGCCGCGCCTGAAGTTCCTCGAGGACTCTAACGAAACCCTCAACCTCACCCGCTCCTACCTCGCCACCATCAGCTTCGTCGACGCCCAACTCGGCCGCGTTCTCGACGCCCTCGACCGCAACGGCTTCGCCGACAACACCATCATCGTCCTCTGGAGCGACCATGGCTGGCACCTCGGCGAAAAGGAAATCACCGGCAAGAACACGCTCTGGGATCCGGGAACGAACGTCCCGCTCATGTTCGCTGGCCCCGGGATCAGCCAAGGCGCGAAATGCCGCCAACCCGCCGAACTCCTCGACATCTACCCGACGCTCCTCGACCTCTGCGGGCTCCCCGCCAAGTCCGCGCACGAAGGCATCACGCTCCGTCCGCAATTGGAAGACGCGAAAGCGAAGCGCGAGCGTCCCGCCATCACCTCCCACGGCCCGGGCAACCACGGCATCCGCACCGTCAACTGGCGCTACATCCGCTACGCCGACGGTTCCGAGGAACTCTACAACATGGCCAATGATCCCAACGAGTGGACCAATCTCGCGGGCAACGAGAAGCTGAATCACAAAAAGGCCGAACTCGCCAAATGGCTTCCAAAGAACGACGCCAAACCCGCCCCCGGCAGCAAGTCTCGACGCATCGAACTCATGGACGACGGCCGCGTTTTCTGGGAACTCGAGGAGATCAAGCCCGGCGATCCCATTCCAGAGTATGAGTGATTTTCGTGTTTCCTGAAACGCCCCTCAACCATGGGAGCCTTCGTCTTTCCAACGGTTCTCCTCGCTGGACTCGCTGTCTATTCGATCTGGCTCTCTTACAAAAGCAATTGGGGAATCATCGCAGCGCACTTCACAGTGTTTGGAATCGTTTTCGCCGTTTGGTCTTGGGCAAGCATCACTCAGCCAGGATTCTACGACGGGGTAATGACCCAAATGGGGGTCGTTTTTTACACGGTTTTAATCAACACCCTGATGCTCCCCTTCACCATTGCAGCCAACGTTGTTGGAAGAAAGAGAAGACAGGCCCGGCGATCTAATTCCGGAGTATGAGTGATCTTCATCTTCCAAACAGGCGATCCACAGGACGGCGCGCGATTTTGTGATCCTCGTGGGGAGCGCACGCTTCCAGCGTGCAGTGCTCTGCATCCCTGCGGAGCACACAAGAGAAACGACCCAAATCCCCTCTCCTTCCAACCGTTCAGACGACAGGCTGCGCGATCTGAAAAACCCCTCGGCAAGGATGCCGAGGGAAACACGCTGGAAGCGTGTGCTCCCCGATGAAACAGGAGGCCGAATGGGCCATGAATGATCTTTCTGCCAAAATCGCCACTTTCCCGCCGACACATCTGGCCTTGATTCACCGGAGCGCCAATCTACCATGGCGCGCTCAACACCCATCCGCCGAATCGATCCCCCAGCGCGGCACGAAACGACTTCTTTTACCCATTCGACAACATGAACACTGACATCCTCGCCAAAGCGGCCACCACTTCCCGCGGACTCTCCATCGACGCCGTCCACGCCTGCTCATCGGGCCACCTCGGACTTCCTCTCGGCTGCGCGGAAATCGGCGCGGTGCTTTTTGGCGAGGCGTTGCAGTTCAATCCCGACGCCCCGAAGTGGATCAACCGCGACCGTTTCATCCTCTCCGCCGGACACGGGAGCATGTTCATCTACTCGTGGTTGCACTTGTCCGGGTATGATCTCCCGCTCGAAGAGGTAAAAAACTTTCGCCAACTCGGCAGCAAAACACCGGGCCACCCCGAGAACTTCATGACCCCCGGCGTCGAAGCCACGACCGGGCCGCTCGGCCAAGGTGTCGCCAACGCCGTCGGCTACGCGGTCGCCGGAAAGATGGCAGCCGCGAAGTTCAACACAAGCGACCACACCATTTTCGACAATCACGTCGTCGCGCTCGCCGGTGACGGCTGCTTGCAGGAAGGTGTGAGCTACGAAGCCGCCGCCTTCGCCGGGCACTTCAAGCTCGACAACCTCATCCTCATTTATGATTCGAATGACGTCACGCTCGACGCCATGGCGATCAAAACGCAGAGCGAAGACGCCGCGGGCCGCTTCACCGCCGCTGGTTGGGACGTGCAAACCATCGACGGCCACGACTTCGCCGCCGTCGCTGCCGCTGTCGACAAAGCCAAGACCGAAGACAACGGAAAACCGAAATTCATCATCGCCAAAACCGAGATCGGTCGCGGCATCCCGGAAGTCGCGGGCACCGCGGGAGCCCACGGCGAAGGCGGCGCGAAATTCGCCGAAGAAGCGCGCAAAGGTCTCGGTCTGCCGGAAGAAACGTTCTTTGTCGACGACGACGTGAAGGCCTACTTCGCCGGGAAAAAGGAAGAGCGCATCAAGGCCCACGCCGAGTGGGAAGCCACTTACTCCGCCTGGTGCGACGCCAATCCCGAGTTGGCCGAACTCCTCAACGCCGGCATTTCTAAAGCCGCACCGTCAGACCTTCTCGACCGCATCCCCGAGTTCGACGCCGACGCGAAGCT
>JBCDLR010000094.1:0-11625 GCA_038745205.1 Verrucomicrobiota bacterium | reverse complement strand
GTGAAGTCGCGGTCAGTCACACCGATCACATAGAAGGTGAAATTGTGGAAGGGATTCCGCAGCCGCCACTGCAAGGTGCGCAGTTTCCCGTCGGGTTTATACCAATCGGGCGGCTCGGGATCATCCGTGTTTTGCAACCACCAAACGGGGCTGAGTTTTCGCAGCGAACGCCGGTTCTCCGCATGCTCGGCCTCGTGCAGATGCACGCGCACCGGCGGCTTCCGGTCGGCAACCTCGATTGATCGACACGCCGGGAGAAACATCACCGCCGCGAGGGCGAGCGGGAGAATTCGTCGCGTTGATCCCTTCATGGCCCCCACCGTTCGCTGACGGCCCGGGGAGAGCAAGCGGCAACGTCAATCCAAGCCCCCGGGGGAGAAACCGTTGGCGAAAGGGCGGAGACTCGACAGGGTGAGTCCTTACCAGCCAGCCAACCAGCTTCATGTCGTTTCCGTCGGTCAGCCTCTTGTTGAGCGCACAACTTCCGTTTACGCCCTTGCGTGAGCGTGGAAGTGACTGGTCGGCGGGCGAGATCGCTTTCTTCCGGGCGCTCTCCGAGTGCTACCTCCCGCTCTTTGACGCGCTCCAGGAAATCGCGAGGCGACACGAGCCCCCCAAACCGCAACTGACCATCGCCATTTCCCCGGTTTTGGTCACTATGTTAGAAATTCCACGCTTGCGTCAAAGGTACTCCGAATACCTGCTGCAGGGTGTCGCGCTCGCGGAGGAGGATTTGCGCGCTTATCGATTCGACGGCAGCCGCCAGGAAACCGCGCAGGCATTTCGCGACCGCTTTGTGCGATTGTTGAAGCGGTTCACCCATGACTGGCGCGAGGATGTGCTGGCGCCACTAAAGGATCTGTCGCGGCGGGGCCTCATCGAGATGGCCGGCGCGCCCGCCACCCCGGCCATCCTGCCGCTCCTGAGCCCGTCGGAAGGCTGGCTCGGCACGCAAATCGAAATCGGGCAGCGCGAGATCGAGAGGGCCTTCGGCCGGAAGCCCCGCGGGTTTCTCCTTCCCGACGGAGCCTACTGCGCGGAACTTGATCCGGTCTTGAGCCAGCAAGGCGTTGAATGGATCGCCCTCGAGAGCAACAGCACCCCCCCCGGTGTCACGATGACACCGTCAGGCGTGAAAGTGCTGTGGACGCAGCGGGAGATCACGCGGTCGCTATGGGATGCGACCTCCGGATTCAGCGCGGATGCCGTCTACCGCCATTGCCCCCCCACTGAAATCAGCGATCCGCTCGCGCGCGCGAATTTCGGAATGAGCTACGGCCGCAGGGGCGCCAAATCGGATGCCTACCGGCGCGGGCAGGCCATGAACCGGATGGCGGATCATGCAGATGAATTCGCAAAGGAACTCCGTTTCGAGCACGGGACCGTCGGCGTGGCCATGCCCATGGAAACGTTTGGGCATGGCTGGTGCGAAGGCGTAGCATTCCTGCAAACCCTGTTTTCCGCCGATCGCGATCTCACCTGGATCACACCCACCGAAGCGATGGTCGACTCGTGGGTCGAAATGCCTGGCCTGACGTCGAGTGGACGCGGGCGTACGCTGGAGAGTTGGGTGGGCGACCGCACCCTGCCCGTTTTTCCCCATCTCTACGACACGATGAGTGAGGTCCGTTCCTGTGCCCGCGCCCTCGCACCGCTCGGTGCGGCAGCCCAACCCACCCAGACCGGCGCCCTTGCGCAAATGATCCGGGAGATACTCCTCGCGCAAAGCGGCGATTGCCTTCTCTTCCTGCAAAACAGTACCGGACACGGCGAGTTTACCCGCCCGATGGTCTCGGCGCTGCTTCGCTTGCGGGAATTAATTGACCGTTGGAAACACGGACGCATCGAGAGCGACTTCCTCGGCGAGTGTTTCCGCGAGAATCCCCTCTTCCCCCAGCTGGATTGGCGAACGCTCGCCTCCGCGCCATAACTTCGATTCCCGTGACCTCGATTTGACGCCGCAGCGGTTCGCCGCCATCGGTTCCTCGCCCGTCGCTTCCTTCATGCCGCAAGACTTCGTTTACTTCGACCTCGAGACCCAGCGCTCCGCCAATGACGTCGGCGGATGGAACAACAAGGGCGCGATGGGCATGTCCGTCGGGGTCACCTACAGCACGGCGACCGGCGAATACACTGTCTACGGGGAGAACCGTGTCGATGCCCTCATCAAGCAACTCCTCGGTGCAGACCTCGTCGTCGGCTTCAACCACATCAATTTCGACTACGCCGTCCTCGAGGGGTATCAACCCATCTATCTCGCCGAACAATGCAACAATCTCGACCTCATGGTCGACCTTGAGGAGTCCTCCGGCACGCGGCCCAACCTTGAATCCGTCGCCAGCGCCTCGATCGGCGCAGGAAAGACCGCCAAGGGCGTCGACGCCATCAAATGGTGGCGGGAAGGGCGCTTCCGCGACGTGGCCGAATACTGCTGTTACGATGTCAAGGTGACCAAGTTAGTCCACGAATTCGGAGCAAAGAACGGTCACGTGAAATTCACCGACCGTTTCGGTAACCATCGAGAAATCGATGTCCGTTGGAATCTACCCTGACTTCAACCGGAACCGACTTCACTAACAAACCAGCTCTTTCGCAAGAATCGCCTTCGCGAGCTTGAGGAAATTCCGCTCGCGTTCCGTCAGTTGGAGATGCCACATGGAGTCAACCGCGTCGCGCATGGCTTCGCGGCGCAAGTCTTCATCGGGAAGACGGAAATGGAGTAAAAATTGGGGATACATGACGGAGCCTGGAAAATGTCGATTTTGTCACATAACCCGGGTGTTAGGTCAAGCTGATTACAAATCCTTTCGCTTGCTGAAATGTTTACCTAAAAACTTTTTCGCAACAACCTGTGAAGAACCACGGAAGAACTCATGATCAAGGCCATTCGATTTTAAATATTTTGTGGAGCCAGTGTTGCATTTGCAAATCATGGAGATCAGGGAGGAGGTATCTTTGCAAAGTGCCGTTTCCGCGGAACGCTCACTTCATGCCGGAAGGGAATCAAAGCACGCGAGTGTTGGAGCAATTCGCAGAGATGGATCGGTGGGACCGCTTGCTGGAAATGGGCAGGGAAGCTCTCGCTCATGATCCCGAGAATGAGCGCATTCATCAGTTGGTTGGACTGGCGGCCCTCAACGAAGGCGAACTGAAGCTGGCAAGGCGACACATCGAGTTTGCCGCCGGCGCCGACCCGGAAGATCCGTTTCCTCACTACCTCCAGGGTGTGCTTTGTGAAAAAGAGAACCGTCCGCTTTTCGCCAAGAAGCACTTTCTCGATGCCCTCATGCTGGACCCGCTCGATCCCGGCTACTTTGTCGCCTACGGCTGGAATTGCCTTCGGCACGGTGACTTCCGCAGTGGATATGAAGCGGCCCTTGAGGCGCGAAAGATCGACCCGGAAAACGCGGAGGCGGCGAGCCTGCTGGCGACCGCCGAGAGCAAACTCGAAACCGGAACTCTCGGCGACGGGAAGGCGCAGATCGAGGCCTACGAGAGTATCCTCGCGCAGGATCCCGAAGACCACACGCTCCACTTCCAGGTCGGTTACACCTGGCTCTACGAGGAAGACGACGTCGAGGCAGCCGAGCCCCGCCTGCGCCAGGCCCTGCGCATGGATCCCGGAAACAGGACTTACCAGAAGGCGATGCTCGAGGTCGTTCGAAGGCGAGACCCGGTCTTGAAGATCCTCTTTGCCCCATGGCGCTTCATGACAAGAAACTACCGAGAGTTTGACCGTCTCGGCGCCAACCTGGACTGGAGACTTCTGCTGCGAACGCCGGTCATGTTTCTCAAGCTCTTCGCGGCCATGGTGGTTCTGCCCTTTTGGGCGCTGCTCTTCGCCCCACCCGCTCTCTTTTACGAATGGAGGCGAAAAGACGAGATGCTCCTGGAAGCCAGCATCGATCCGGCGATGGTGGGGGCACCAGGCCCACGGTTTCGCTGGAGCACAGTCGGGGTCTCACTCGTTTCGCTCCTGATGGTCGGCGCGATCGCCGGCCTCGCCTGGTGGCTCTTTTCCCTGCCGGGCTTTCGAAACCATGTCGGGAACATCCTCGGCGGACTGATGATTCTGTTGATCATTGGCGGCGCAATCTGGAGCGCGAAACAGCAGAACAAGTGACGAGTCGTGATTCGACAATCGGTGAAGTCAGTCGTTTAATTTCGCATGAAGTCGCCGCCCAACATCTGCCGCGTCGTCAACCTTGCCTGTCTCCTCCTCTTCGCCGCCTTCGCCTGGCTCCAGCGGGAAGATGACAATCCGGTCATCTATGAGGATCCGTCGATGCTCGACGTGTGGATCTGGGTCGCATTCTACGCCCTCGTGGCCATGGCCTTCGGGCTCGCCGCCGCCGGCAAGTTCCCTCTCCCGCTCTACGGCGTTATCGCCGCATTTTGCCTCTACCAAATGGTCGTCACCGGTCCCGGAATATGGACGAACCTCACCGGCGAGCAGGGATTCGAAATGACGAAAACGAGCATGGCGCCCCAGCGCGCCCACGTCGAGCAGTCCCGGGAATTCTTCGGCGCCGTCATTGCGCTCGCCGCCGTCGGCTTCCTCTGGTGGCAGCGGTCTTCCGCCTCACAGAACCACAAAGACCCTGTGGAAAATCCGTAGAAAACAACTCGGTGCCTTCCGTGCCCCGGTGCGAGACTCAAGAACTCACGCAATGATGTCGTGCACCACGTTCCCATGCACATCAGTGAGCCGGAAATCGCGACCGGAGTAGCGGTAAGTCAGCTGCTTGTGGTCAAATCCCAGCAAATGCAGAATGGTCGCGTGCAGGTCGTGGACATGGACGGGATTCTCCGTCGGCTGAAACCCGAGTTCGTCCGTCGCCCCGTATTCGAAGCCTCCCTTCACGCCACCACCGGCCATCCAGAGGGTGAAACCGTCGACATGATGGTCGCGGCCGACTTTTTCGGGGTTCTTCTGTCCCGTTTGAATCGTCGGCGTGCGTCCCATTTCGCCGCTCCAGATAACGAGCGTTTCGTCGAGCATGCCCAGCCGTTTCAAGTCGGTGAGCAACGCGGCGATCGGCTGGTCCGTCTGCTCAGCGTTTCGCTTGTGGGCGGTGAGAATTCCTGAATGCTGGTCCCAGGGTTGGCCATTGCCGTGGTAGGTTTGCACGTAGCGCACCCCGCGTTCCGCCAGTCGGCGCGCGGTCAGCATCATGCGGCCATGCGGCGTCCTGCCGTACATTTCCTGGATGTCTTCCGGCTCGCTCGACACGTCGAAAGCGTCCGTCGCGGAACTCTGCATGCGGAAGGCCAGTTCCATCGAGTGGATGCGCGACTCAAGTCGACCGTCGGTCGGGCGCAGGTTGCGGTGGCGATTGTTGAGGAATCGCGTCAGTGCGACCTGCGATCGCTGGTCCCGCGGGTCAACGTCGTCGCGGGTGAGGTTGGGGATGAGTTCTTCCTTCTGCGTCTCAATGTGCGTCCCCTGGAAAACCCCCGGGAGGAATGCGCTTGTCCAATTGCGGGACTGGCCGGTCGGCGACCCCTGCGGCAAAAGCACGACGTAACCGGGAAGCGACTCACTCTCGGTCCCGAGACCATAGAGTACCCACGACCCGAGACTCGGGCGCGGCAGGGTGGAATGGCCGCAGTTCATCATGAACATGCCCGGCGAGTGGTTCGCGATCTCGCTGACCATCGAACGCACGACGCAAAGATCATCGGCATGCTGCGCCGTGTGCTTGAACAACTCACTGATCTCGAGGCCACTCTTCCCGTAACGCTTCCACTCGAACGGAGTGACAAAGGCCGTGCCCGCCCGGTTGCGTTGGGTCCGCTGAAGGCCTTCGGTAAACTTCTTCGGGACTGTTTTTCCGTGGAATTTCTCGAGGACCGGTTTGCGGTAAAAGGTATCGAACTGCGAAGGACCACCGTTCATGAAGAGGTGAATCACCCGCTTCGCTTTCGGCGCAAATTGCGGCTGCCGCACCGACAACGGCGACGACTCGGCTTCGTCCGCATCCAGCTCTCCCAACCCACCGAGAATTCCCGAGGCCGCGACGGCTCCGATGCCGAATCCCGACCGCTGAAGGAATTCGCGGCGGGAAGGCATTGAGTTTTCAGTATTCATTTGTGGTTTCGTTAGTCGAGATAGATGAACTCGTTCGACATGAGCAGTGATTGCGCGACGAGCGGCCAGGCATCCGCCTCGTTCTTCACCTGCTTTTCGAGAAAAACACCGATGCGTTTCGTTTCCACCGGATGCGGCGGACGCTGGTAAACCTGGCGGAAGAGCCACGAGATTCTCTCTTCGTTCGACGTCGCCGAGGAGAACTCCGCCGAGTTCACCAACGACCTTGCTTGATCAACGACAATCGGCGAATTCATGAGGAACAGCGCCTGCTGCGGCACCATGCTGTCGGGACGGGTGGCCTGCGTCTGGTTCGGCGAAGGGAAATTGAATGCCCGGAGGGTGGGATCGAGATTAAAGCGGTTCACGAAGCCGTAGACGCCGCGCCGGTGCGAGTACTCGTCGGCCCAAAGATCGACCGATCGCCCGTAGAGTTGCTCCTCCAAGGTCCCCGCGACCTTCAAGACAGAATCGCGCAACTGCTCAATGCTCAACGGCTGGCGATGCCCCCGCCAGAGCCAGCGGTTCTCCACGTCGGGGGCGATGCTCTCCGCAACTCCGAGAGCGTCCTCCGCGGAAACATCACTCCGCAGCTGGTAAGTGCGGGAGTCGACGATCGACCGCACGAGCTTCTTCAATGACCAGTCTTGCTCGTGCATGAACTGCCAGGCGAGGTCGTCGAGCAATTCCGGATGCGTCGGCCGCTCCCCCTGCAGACCGAAGTCGGACGGCGTCCCCACGAGATGGGATCCTAACAATTCACCCCAAACACGATTAACGAAGACGCGGGCCGTCAGGGGATTGTCCTCGCGCGTGATGTGACGCGCGAGGTCGAGCCGACCGCTGTTCTTTCGGTTGAACTCCTTCTTCGATGGATCCAGCACGGAGAGGAAGTGCCGCTTCAACTTTTCCCCCTTCATTCCCGCGTCACCACGTTCGAAAACCACCGGCTCGATCATCGGCTTCTTTGCTTCCTTCACCACCATTGCGCGCACCGGCGCTCCGTCGTGGGAGATGTGCAACTGCGAGAGGTCTACCTGCGCGAACTTCACCTCGCCCTGCGGGAGGTTGCTGCCCTTCCTCTCTTTCGGCGGCTTGAGGGCCGCGCGTTCCTCCTCGTAGTCGGCCTGTTGCTGCTTGCTGCCATCGAAACCCTTCACCCGGGGAAACTTGTCGAATTCCCAGGGGTTCGGACGCTCGACCGAGGCAAAAACCCCGTAGAGCGAGTAATAGTCCGCGGTCGGAATCGGTTCGAACTTGTGATCGTGGCAACGTGCACAGGACACGGTCACGCCCATGAATCCCCGCGTCGTCACATCGATCATGTCGTCGATGTAGTCGTTCTTCGCGTTGCCCCGGTGATGAGGCCCGACGGCAAGGAAGCCGAGCGCCGCGTGGTCACGATGGTTTTCAGGCAGATCGAGATGGTCTGCCGCGAGCTGCTCGCGGATGAATTGGTCCACCGGCTTGTCTTCGTTGAATGCAGCGATGACATAGTTCCGGAAGGCAAACGCGTAGGGGTAGTAATACGGCGTTTGAGTATCAAACCGATACACGTTGTCCGTGTCGGCATAGCGCGCGACGTCCAACCACATGCGCGCCCAGTGCTCGCCGAAGGCAGGCCGCTCCAGCAAATCATCGACCACCGCGCGGACACGCACCGGCATCGCGCGTGGATCCTCCACAAAGGCATCGACCTCCTCCGGGGTCGGGGGGAGACCCACCAAATCATAGTGCAATCGCCGGACCAGTGTACGCGGACGTGCGAGCGGCGCCGGTTCGACGCCATTCTCCAGATGCTTTTTGCGCACGAAACGATCGGTCCGCGTGCGGTTCCAGAACGGATCGGCAGATTTCGGCGGCTCCTGCTTCTCGAGCGCTTTGAACGCCCAGTGCTCCTCGGCGACGCCGAAGAGATGCTCCTGGTCTCCCAGCAGCGAAAAATCGGTCTCCCCCATATCGTCCGCCGGACCCGGGGCGCCACGTTGGACCCACTGCTCCAACGTTTTCACCAAATTCGCGGGCAAAGCCTTCTTCGGTGGCATGGCCGAATCCTCGTCCTCACGGCGCACGGCGCTGATAAGGAGAGATCCGTCCAAATCGCCGGGAATGACCGCCTTTCCCGAATCACCGCCATCCAGCCAACCCGAGGCCCGGTCCAGCAAAAGTCCCCCCTTCTGCTCCCCTTCCTCTTCCGAATGGCACTGGTAGCAGTGGTGGACGAAAATCGGCCGGATGTGTCGCTCAAAGTACACCGATCCTTCGGCGCTGCCCGGATTGGCGAAGCTTTCCGCAAGCATGACTGCAAGCCACAGTGCGGCGAGAATCCCCCTTAGTTGTCGATGAATTCGCATTCAGAAATGATCTCTCCAAATATGCCCATCTGCGGCTCATTCTCAGGAGTTTTTGAAGCACGATGGCCGCGAAAGTGGACGAATGCAGAAACCTCGATCCGCCATCGAAGACGTCGCTAGGCAAACAACCCCGCCAACTTCTCCAGCAAGGTGTCGGCTCCCTCTTCATCTTCACCGGGCGCCCAGTCGGCGAAGACCTTGTCCTCGTCATTGTAAGGACCTCGTTTGATCTCAAGGATCACGGTATCCGGCTCGAGACAAACCATGCCGTGCCAAAGCTTTGGCTCGATGTCGAGCAACGCATTTTCCGACGCGCGGAGATCATGGGCGCCTTCGATCCCGCCTTGCTCATTGAATCTCACAAATCCCAGCCGGCCCTTCAGGACTTGAATCGTCTCGATCGCGTGATCGCGCGGGTGAAGGTGGGGTTGCACGTAAGTACCGGGCTGGAAGAAATTCAGCATGCGCTGCACGAGCGCGTCCTGGGTGCGGTGGATCGGAAGGATGATGCGTTTCCGCGGACTCGCCGCTGAACCCTCGAACCCTTGCTGCAGCAACTCGGGCGTCAGCGTAAACACATCACCAGTGGCATTGGGAAAAGCGAGAAGCATCGAACGCAAAGGTGGCGTTGCCTTTCCGGTAGGGCAACCTTCACCTCGCCCCGGACGGAAATCGAAGGCAATGACATTCGCTCCGAGAGTCGCGACGAGCGAAGCCCTTCAAGAGAAAATCTTTCAGCACCGCAAGCTCAGTCCCCGACAAAGAGTTACTTTACCTCGAGCAACTCGATCTCAAAGTGCAGTGTCTCAAAGGGTGGAATGGCGTCCCCGAAGCCGCTCTCTCCGTAGGCAAGGTCGTGTGGAATGATGAATTGGAACTTCGATCCCGGAGTCATGAGCTGCACCCCTTCGGTCCAGCCGGCGATGACACCGTTGAGGGGAAAGGTCGCTGGTTGCCCGCGTTGAATGGAACTGTCGAAGACCTCGCCGTTCTCGAATTCGCCCTGGTAGTGCACGGTCACCGTGCTCTGGGCCGTCGGCTTCTCGCCACCGGCGCCAGCAACAAGTTCACGGTATTTCAAGCCACTGGGCAGCTCGGTGTAGGGCGTGTCAGATTCCGTCATCGCGCGTCATACGCGCTTTTGACAGGCAGTGCAACAACAGGCGCTGCAGCGGCTCCACTCAAAAAGAGCGGGCTAGTGGGAATGGGAAGAGCAAGTGCCGCAGCAGGACTTGCTGCAGGAGGAGCAAGAACCCGTTTTTGTCGAATGACAGCTGCTCAAAGCCAGCGCGGCCGCCGTTACAGTGAGAATGAGAATTGTCTTCATGGCTCGTTGAGAGCGCCACCGCAGTCGTCCTATTCCCGAAAACTTCGGAAACTAGCTTTTGCAGCCGCAAGAGCCGGTGCCGCAACTGCAAGCCTTCGCTTTGCAGCACGATCCACCCTTTCCGCAGCATCCGCCGACGCTTGTGCTGTGGCAGGAGGTCAGAGTGAGCGCCGCCGCTGCGACGAAGAGTGTCAATATTGTTTTCATCGGAATCATCCTAATGCCGAGCGCTTACATTGCAAGAAATTGCACGCCGGAGCCCCCGAACACCGCGTCATTTCGGGCTTCCCGTCCCCTCCGATTCCGCTACCCTCGACGGCATGAAATCCTTCTTTCTCTCTCTCATTACCGTTTTCCATGCGGTCGCTGCACACGTCACTGCCCATGAACTCATCGCCCCCGGAGCCAAGGTCGAACAGCTTGCCACCGGCTACACCTTCACCGAAGGACCCGCCACCGATGCCAACGGTGACATCTACTTCAGTGATATTCCAAACCAGGACATCCACCGCTGGTCGGTCTCGAAAAGGAAAGTGACCGTCTTCATGGACGAGTCCGGCGGCACGAATGGACCCTACTTTGACAAGGACGGTCAACTCCTCGGCTGCCAGACCGTCGAAAAACAAGTCGTCTCCATCGAGCCGGAGACGAAAAAAGTCACCCCCATCACCAGCGAGTACAACGGCGCACCCTACAACAAGCCCAATGACCTGTGGATCGACCCCAAGGGCGGTATCTACTTCACCGATCCCAACTACGGCAAGCAGGAAAAAACCCAGGACGGTGAGCACGTCTATTACATCAACCCGAGCCGTGACAAGGTCATCCGCGTGGCCGACGACTTCAACAAGCCCAATGGCCTCATCGGCACCCCCGACGGCAAGACCCTCTACATCGCCGATCCCGGCGCCGGCAAGACGTATCAATACACCATCGCCGACGACGCGACGCTAACCAACAAAAAGCTCTTCTGCGAATCCGGCTCCGACGGCGTCACCCTCGATGAAAAAGGCAACCTCTACATCACTGCGGCCGCCGTCGACATCTACAGCCCCGACGGCAAGCTCCTCGAGTCCATCGAAACCCCCGAACGCCCCGCCAACGTCACCTTCGGCGGAAAAGACAACAAGACCCTCTTCATCACCGCCCGCAAAAGCCTGTATGCCATCGAAATGGCGGTGAGCGGAGCGGAGTAGAGGAGACTATTTCCACCAACTAATCAGTAGCAAATATAATCTTCAAGAGGGCCTGTGATGTATGGCTGAAAAACAGCAGTTATTTAGCAAGGTATTTCAATTATACTGTTTGGCCAAGAAGTGAAGCGTGGTAAAAAAGTCCTCTCGATCTGCGGAATTCTATCGCTCGTGGGAAACGCCGTTTGGATTGTTACAGCTAATTCAACGTTGTTTCTGAAACTGCGAATCGATCGACTCTTAGAGAATGGCCTCCGGAGAATCGCCGTTGAGGATGGCAATTTCGTCTACTGCCGCACGAAGGGGGATGATTTTCGACTCCCATTGCCATCGGAAGCGACACCACTTGATCAACAGATTTCATCTGGTGGTTTCGACATCGTCGAAGGTACGGTTAGGCTGCGCCTCGATGATGATGGCGGAACGTCTGCAAGCGACTACGAAGAATGGCTTCGGGATCGGTTGCAGACGGGAGGGTGGGTCACTGCCGCAAAACAGCCTGATACCCCCAGCATTCCCATCAGTTTCAGCTACTTTGGTGACCGGTGATCTCCCGCAAAATCAAATTGCGGCAGAACAAGGCATGGCTGCCAAGAGTTTGCGCGCCGCGAGTCGAAAGCGACTTCGACATTCAACCCTCAGCCATGAAATCGGAGCCCC
>JBCDLR010000093.1:0-11683 GCA_038745205.1 Verrucomicrobiota bacterium | reverse complement strand
GGATTTACTACGGAGTAGCGCGGGTCGATTGAACGACGGCGGTAAAGTAATTCTGAATCTTGGCGGTCGTCCTGGAGAAGATTACATAAAGCAAATGATTAGAGAATGCGGTTACAACTGCGATGTAGTTAATCGTGAAATAATTGCTCAAGATCCTGAAACTGATATTTCGACGCTGGTTCACTTCGAGCAGAATGGAATCGCACCATATAGTTTCTATTCAGATAGTGAGGGGCAGGTGCAAATCTCCGCACGAGATGCCTACGAGAGGATTATTGCAGGCGATGAGTGCTTTCACAGCCTTCTCGTATGCGTGGCCGAACCTCACTAAGATGGCGAACAAGACGCGGATGATCAACTGCCTGCCCGCGCCGAGTTGGAAGCTTTATGACAATTCAACCATCAATCACGAAGTCAAAGCGCGCTGTCGGCAGGCAGTGACATCGCTTGGACGTAATCTCAAGAAAATGAGCAGTTTGGCAGAATCGAAAAGATGGCCTAGAGTCACCTATGATCGTTGAGAGATTTCCTGAGCTCGCACAACTCCCGATCGACGACAAACGCCTACTTCTGAACGAGTTGTGCGAAGATATCGCTTCTGCTGATCAAAAGAAACCAAATCCGCGGATCGTTCAAATTCTCGAAGAACGCTGGAAAGCAAATGAGAATGATCCGTCCGGCGAAATGACTCTCGAGGAATTCCGGAAGCGCATTGGCGTCTCGTGAACGAGATCGTTCTCCTCCAATCAGCTCAAGCGGATCTCCTTGAGATTTTTAGTCGGCATGGCGAGAAAACTTATCGACAGATCGACCAAGAACTTGAGTCGATTCGCCAAATGCCCGAGATCGCCCCTGTCTATCATGATCACTTTCGACGCAAACTCGTGCTTGGAACTCCATTTGGCATTTTCTATTCTATGGTCGGAAACAGACTGATGGTTTCGTTCGTGATGGATCTGCGTCAAGATCCAGAGTCCATTCTTCGCCGCCTCCTACGCGGGAGATAACAAGCCGGCGCAGATCAACCCGATACCACCCCGCGATGAACGCATGTCGCCCATTCGATGTCTCACCCTTGAGTTCACATCGCTCTCGGTATGGGGTGACTGGCCTCTGACGCTATGTAGTTTGAGGAATGTCTTTGAGGGTAGAGTTGACGAGGACGAGGAGTTTTCTGGCGACGGCGGTGAGGGCGACTTTGACGGGTTTTCCGCGATGGATGAGGGACTTATAGAAGGGCGTGAACATGGGATTGCGATGGGCGGCGGTGAGGGCGGCCATGTAGAGGGCTTTGCGCGGTTCACTGCGACCGGCCTGGATGGTGCGGCGTCCGCGGGCGGCTCCGCTGTCGCGGTTCATGGGGGCAAGGCCGGCGAGGGCGGCGGCTTCTTTGCGGTTGAGGTCACCCAGTTCGGGGAAGTGCACGATCAAGGTGGTGGAGACGGCTTCGCCGACGCCAGTGATGGTGCGGATGGCCTTTTGGCGTGCGGTAAGCTTGGCGTCTTGGGCGATGATGGCGGCGATCTTGTTTTGATAGGTTTCGATGCGTTTGCCCAAGGCGGTGATCTCTCTTTTGATCTCGGCGCGGATGGAGGGCTCGGAGTAGTGTTCCAGGGAGGTGCGACGTTGGGCACGCGTGGCGATGAGGCCATCGAGGCGTTTGTGCAGCTGCTGGAGCGCTTCGCGCTCCGGCCAGCCCTTGTCGAGCACCGCAGGATCAAAGGCGGGGGCGTAGTCAGCGATGGCTCGGGCGTCGATGCGATCGGTCTTGGCCAGTTGCCCGCGGGCGCGGGCAAAGGCGCGCACCGAGCGCGCGTTGAGAAGGCTCACGGGCACTCCCTGCTCCAGACAGCCCACGATGAGCCGACGGGTGTAGCACCCGGTGGCCTCAAGACTCACGCGCACTGGCCGATCCTCGAGGTTCAGGATTTTGAGAAGCCGACGCACGCCTGCGGCGGTGTTGGGCAGATGGAATTCGTCGCCCTCGAAGTGGACATCGAGACGGGCTTTGGAGATATCGACTCCAGCCTCCAGCATGGAGGGGAGTTCGCCGACAGTGGTGTTTTCGCGGGTCTTGGACATGGCTGATTGGTGCGTTCAAATCGGAAAGCCCCCGCTTGAGTCATTCCGTCTTGTGTTCGGACCCGCCACTGGTGTAAGCTGTCCCTGCAACTATTCGAAAAAAGCGGGGAAGGCGGAGGGACGGCCCGGCTAAGCTACGAGCTCGTTGCCGTTAACAATGGTTCCTGACGTTACCGGCCTCCCCTCCGCTTTCTTTGCGAATATTAACACGTCATCCACACACAGGACGTTAGCCGGAAACACACTCTTATGCGCACGCTCATTCTCCTCATCGTGCTCGCAACAATCGGGCTTCAATCCTATGGTGAAGACTCGAACGCCCTCGCGAGCAAAGAGGGCCAGGAAGATTCCGAAGGCGCTGGTGAAGGGCCAAAGATCCGCTTTATCGAAAGCAACGGCATCCGGATGCGCATCGCAGAGATGGGCAAAGGACCGCTCGTGATCTTTCTGCACGGCTTTCCAACGTGCTGGTATTCGTGGAAGCGCCAATTACCCGCCATGGCAGAAGCGGGGTACCACGCCGTGGCGCCCGATCGTCGAGGAATCGGCGAGAGCGATGCTCCCAAGGGTGTAGAGGAGTATGACGTACTGAAGCAGGCGCGGGACATTGTGGGGATCATTGATGCCCTCGATGAAGAAACTGCAATCGTAGTGGGGCATGACTCTGGTGCAATCCTGGCGTGGTATTGCGCCGCGTTGCACCCCAAGCGTTTTTCGGCCGTGATTATGATGTCGATTCCGTTTCCCGGTCGACAAGACAGTCCTTTCGTCGCCGGATTGAGGCAGCAGCTTGGCGAAAGCTTTCACTATATTCTCTATTTCCAGGAGCCCGACAAACCCGAGGCCGAGCTGGACAGCGATCCTCGTGGATTCCTAAGTGGGATCATTGGTTTTTGTTCGAACGTCCCGAAAAAAGATCCAGAGATCACAGATCCCAGACGCAGTGCGGGCGGCCTCATCCCCCGACTGGGAGCACCGGAGAGACTGCCTAATTGGTTCGCTAAAGAAGACCTCGAGTACCACGTTGATGCATACAAGAAGTCCGGTTTTGGTGGCATGCTGAATGGCTACCGAAACCTAGACCGCGACTGGGAGCTCACACCCCAATTGGCAGGCCACAAACTCGCCCAGCCGACGCTCTTTGTCGGTGGTGAGAACGATCATATCCTCGTTGGATTCAATGGTGATATACCGACTAAAGAACGACAGATTGCGGAGCAACTTCGTCGTGGGACGGACGACTTGCGTGGGGTCCACGTTATTCCGAACTGTCGACACTTTGTGCAGATGGAGAAGGCCGACGAGAGCAACCGTCTCATCCTGCCCTTTCTAAATACAGTGACGAAGGCACAGCGCTCGAACGGAGAATGAAAATCATGGTCGAGCCTGGGCCGCCGCGATCGACACCAAACCACGGCCAACAAGACGTCGCAGATCAACGCCCTGCCTGCCGAGAGTCGGATGTGCCATGAACAATTCAACCTTTAACCTAATTTCGGCGCGCGCCCCCAGTAGCGGGTGGCAGTCCTCGGACGTTATGAAAACAACTCATATCTACACTGTTATACTCTGCACACTTTTTTGGCAGCCTGCAATGCACGCACAGGAGCCCGAGGAATCGCGAGATAGCAAGATTATCGCTCATCACGCATGCTTGGTAGTGGCGGATTACTCCAAAGCAATTGATTGGTATCAGAAGACATTAGGATTCGAGGTGATCAAAGAATGGGAAGCTCCAGAAGTGCTTTCTGGGGCAAAGCTAGCTTATATCCAACGGGATGGGTTTATTCTTGAGATCGTAGGTGACGGGAAAATCGCCAACCAATTGAAACCCGCTACCACCCTTCCCGAAGACTTTGCAACCAGCGGCTTCAGGCATATTTGCTTCACCGTAGACAGTGTCGATGTGTTTTTAGCGGCCACGAAAGTAAAGACGCTCGGCGAGCCGTTCGACTTTCCACTCTTAGGAGTCCGTCTAGCGTTTTTTCAGGACCCTGAGGGAAACGCACTGGAGATTCGCTCTATCCTGAAGAAAAATGGAGAACAAGGCAGTGGTGACAACGGCTAACGCCGCGCCACACTTGAACGCTGCGAAATCCGAAAGCCTCGATGCAATTCCAATCCCCCATGGAAAGGTTCGCGCCTCTTTTGGTAGCCGCCTTTCTCGCAAGTCTTACTGTCCCCGTTCTGGCAGTGGAAGTCATCGTTAACAACGCCGATGAATTGCTGGACGAAGCGCAGCGTGCAAAGCCGGGGACGACGATCCGCCTCGCGCCGGGGAACTATGGAAATGGAGTCCGTTTTGACGGAATTGCCGGGACGGAAGAACGGCCCATGGTCATTTCCGGCTTCGACGAGGAGAATCCGCCGCTGTTCGAGGGTGGAAACCAAGCCATCCATTTCGTCGACTGCCGCCATGTCACTCTCCGTCATGTCCAAGTGAAAGGGTGCAAGGCCAATGGAATCAACGCCGACGATGGAGGGAGTTATGAAACGCCGTCGGTCGGAATGGTCTTCGAGAATGTGACGATTGAGGACATCGGTCCGCAGGGAAATTTTGATGGTCTGAAGATCTCGGGACTGAAGGATTTCACTGTTCGGGATTGTCACTTCAGCGGCTGGGGTGGTGCGGCCATCGACATGGTCGGATGCCGCGATGGGCTCATCGAAGGCTGCAAAATTGTGGGCAAGGAGGGGTTTACCCAAACCACAGGAATCCAGGCCAAGGGCGGCACGGAGAACGTCCGCATTCGGAGGAGCTACTTCCACGACGCCGGGCTGCGTTCGATCAATCTGGGCGGCAGCACCGGACTGCCCTACTTCCGTCCGAGGGTGCAGGACTTTGAAGCGAGGAATATCGTTGTTGAAGGGAACCACTTTGTCGGCAGCATGGCTCCCTTGGCCTACGTGACCTCGATCGACTGCGTGGTGCGCCAGAATACCATCGTCTTTCCAAAGAAGTGGGTGCTGCGCATTCTCCAGGAACAGCCTCTCGACCAATTCAAGCCGTGTCAGGACGGGGTCTTTGAATCCAACCTGATTGTCTTCGACCAACGCGTGCAGTCGTTCGTCAACGTGGGGCCTGACACGCTTCCCGAGACGTTCACTTTCCGAAAGAACGCGTGGTCTTCCACCGAAAGCGATCGCCAGCCTTCTCTGCCTGTCGAAGAATTGGAGGGCATCTACCAAGTCGATCCCGAACTCGTGAATGCGGAGTCATCCAACATGACAGTGGGTTCGAAGGACCCGCGGTTGCAGGAAGTCGGCGCGCATTCGTTTTTGGCTGAGGAGTTCTGAGGCAAGGTCCCGAGCGGTCCTCACCGCCGCGCCTTGAACGGATCTGGACAAGGCGCTCCGAGGCGGTTTAGCCTTCCAATCTGGCTTTCATCCGCTTTTCCGTTTCAAACCCCCGTTTCCCACGAGCCCATGAAGATGAATCGACGCCAATTTCTCGGAAAGACGTCCCTGCTTGGGGGGACGTCTTTGGCCCTGGGTCCCAACCCGTGGTTGGGAGCTGACGAGGCTGATGCCGCCGCTTCAAAACTACCCGCCGTGCCGTACGGGGCTGTCTATTTTCGCAAGAGCGCGCCGCCCGAAGAAGACTGGGAACGTGACTACGCGCAGGCCGCCAAAGATGGCATGAACACCTTTCGGCATTGGTTTATCTGGGCCGCCATCGAGGTCGCGCCTGGAAAATACGACTGGTCCGACTACGACCGGCAATTCGACCTTGCGGAGAAATACGGGATCTCCACCATCGTCGGCGAAATCCTGACAAGTGCCCCCCAATGGGCTTTCGAGAAGTTTCCCCACGCGCAAATGGAGGCGGCGGACGGGCGCAAGGTCGGGCCTCACTACTCCGTTGCCGCTGCTGTTGGGGGTTGGCCGGGGCTTTGCCTCGACAATGACGACGTTCTCGAGGTAGCGGAGGAGTTCCTCCGCCAGTTGGTCCTTCGCTACAAAGGTCATCCAGCCATGGGCGCCTACGATCTTTGGAACGAACTCAATCAATTGGGTGATGCCGGTGGATCCTACAGCGAGGCCTCGGCGGAAAAATTCCGTGCCTGGCTCAAGGCCAAATACGGCGACCTCGAAACGCTCGGCAAAGCGTGGTACCGCTATTCCTACACGGACTGGAGCCAGGTGCGCATCCCCCGCACCATCGGCAACTACCCCGACGCCAACGATTGGGGGCGTTTCCGGATCGACAACGCCATGCGTCTCTTTGAGCGGCGGGTGAAATTCGTGCGCGAACTCGATCCCGATCACCCCATCACCAACCACACCATTCCGATGGGAGCGATCGAGAAGGTCCACCCCGGGACGTATCCCGAAGGCGGCACCTATCCGGTTTTCCCGGCGACGAAGCTCGTCGACATCAGTGGATTTTCCGGTGGGGGGAATCATGACGACCGCTACAAGCTGCGCTGGGGTCACTGGATGAAGATGGACATCACGCGCTCGGCTTCCCGGGGCAAACCGTTCTGGGCGGCGGAAATGACGGTGGGAAATACCTGGCCGATGGCATCGCTCAAGAAGCTCGATGAAGGCCGTATCACAACGGCGGAGGACGTGCGCTTTTACTCGCTGATGAACCTTGCGGGCGGCACGCGCGGTTTGCTCTCCCCGCGCTGGCGGCCTCTTCTCGACGGAAAGTCCTTCGGCAATTTTGCCTTCTACGGCATGGATGGCTCGCCCACCGAGCGCTCGGAGGCTGCGCGTGAAATGATCAATTGGCTCGCCCATGAAGATCACCGCTCGCTCCTCGCCGCGAAGCCGGTGAAGAGTGATATCGGGCTCTTGATCGTCCCCGAGTCTCAGATCCACACCTTTTGCAGTCAGGGTTCGACCGCTTTCTACACCGACTCCATCGAGGGTGCCTACCAGGCGTTCCTCTTCAACAATCTGCAGGTCGAGTTTGTCCCGCCTGACGACATCTCGTCGGATCTTGAGGTGCTCTATGTTCCTTTCCCTGCCATGCTTCCCACGAAGGTCGCGGAGACACTGAAGGAGTGGGTTCGCAACGGCGGCACCCTCATTTCAGAAGGTTGCCCGGGCTATTTCGGCGATCTTGGCCGGGCTGGAACACGCCAGCCCAATCATGGCCTCGACGAGCTTTTTGGCGCGAAGGAATCGTTTGTCCAGTTCACGCCCGACCTCTTGACGAAACTCGAGGTGGACCTCGGCGACGGCAAGAAGGTCGACGGCGGAATCTACCTCCAGGCGTACGAGCCAACCACGGGCAAGGCCTTCGCGCATTATGGCGACGGTCGCATCGCAGGTATCGACAACATCTATGGCCAAGGCCGGACCCGCCTCCTTGGAACCTTCCCCGGTTACCGCTATCGCCGGAGTCCCAACGACCGCACTCGCGAGTACTTCGGCGACGTTTTCCGCTGGTCCGGAAACCTTCCGCAAGTCACCTGCAGCAACGTCAATCTCATTGCACGCCTTCAAACCGATCAAGAATACAACCGCAGCTTTCTCTGGATCACCAACGCCTCCCGAAATCTGGAAACTGCTGACATTACCCTGTCAGGATGGAGCGACGGGATTGCTGGCCTTGAACTCATTCGGGGAGAGGCGGCGAAGAAGTCGGGAACGAATTCTCTGAATGCCACGGTCCCCGCGAGGGACGTTTTGATCGTGGAAATTGTGAGTGAAGACTGAATCCGCCTTCGCGGGAAGGAAGGCGGAACTCGTTTCGAGGCATGGGCGCTCCGGCCTTCAACCCCAACCCATTTCTGCAAGCCCGACCGCGAAAGCGGCGACGGCAGCGCTGGAGGCCATGGTTCGCAAGTGGTTCCACGGAAGCCAATTGTGGATGTAATCGCGCCAGATTGTCTCGCTCGATGGATCGGTTGGATGGACAGCCGCCAGGCGATCGTTGAGAGGCACATTGAAACGGGCCGTGACGAGAATGCAGCCGATCAGATAGAGCAGGGCGCCGGCTAGAATCCATTTCATACCTTCGACCGGCCAGTTGGTAATGGCGACTACGGAAAGGGCGATGCTGCCTAGTCCGGAACCCGCAAAGACCAGAAGGAACACGGGATTGATGATCTTGACATTGATGGCCTGCATCGCGGAGATGCCTTGCTCGGAGGGAAGTCCGCCGAACGCGGTCATCGCGAAGTTTGAAAAGGTAAAGAGGAGTCCTGAGATGATGGCGACGCCAACGGTGGTGAAAAGGACAAGAAGAAACACGGGATCAATCATTTTAGGTGTGTGCTAGATTTGATGGATGAGCCGGACACGTCACTGTGAAGTCACGTGCCCGGCCTGGTGGTGAAGTTGTTTAGGCGGCGTCTTTCAATGGTTCTTGGGAGTCCCAGCATCCGGTCGCGGCGGCATCGCGGGCGAAGGTGTCGAAGTCGCGTGGAGGCCGTCCAAGAGCGCGTTCTACACCGTCCGCGAGATAGGCGTTGCGACCGTCGAGAACGAACGTGAACAGGTAGTCGAGAAGGTCGACCAATTCCTTGGGAACCGATTCATTCACAAGCCCTTCCACAAACTCCTCGCGAGTGATGGGCTGGAAGCGGACTTCCCTTCCCGCTGCTCTGGAAAGCTTCTCTGCAATTTCCGGAAAAGTCAGCAGCTCGGGTCCGGTGAGCTCATAAACTTTTCCCGAGTGACCCGGCTCGGAGAGGGCTGCAGTGGCAACCTCCGCGATATCATCCACGTCGACGAACGGTTCCGCGTGGCCGGAAAAGGGAAGGGCGATGACGCCGTCGAGCACCATGTCGCGCATGAAATACTCGCTGAAGTTTTGATTGAACCAGCCGCAGCGAACGACTGTCCAGTCGAGGCCCGAACGTTGCACGATGCCTTCACACCGCTGGGCTTCCTCCTCGCCGCGCCCGGAAAGGAGCACGAGCTTCTGCACTCCGGCTTCCTTGGAGAGATCAACGAGTCGTTGGATCGCTTCAGCCGCGCCGGGAACGGCGAGGTCAGGGTAATAGGCGATGTAGACCGAATGTGCGTCTTGCAGCGCGGGTGCCCAGGTGGAGGGATCGTTCCATTCGAACGGAGTTTCGCTCGACCGCGACGCGACCCTCACGGGAAGGCCCTTGTCGCGCAATCGCTGCACGATCCGGCGGCCGGTTTTGCCGGAGCCGCCGAGAACCAGCGTGGTTTGGGATGGAGTTTCAGAATGATTGGGAATGGATGGTGTTTTCATTGCGTCCACAGTAGAAGTTGGAATTAGACAAACAATGCCACTTAATCCTCAAAAATTGCTCAAACGTCCAATTTGAGTGGACTCTTGGTCAAGAGACGCTTATGCTCAAGAATGCCTGTCGAAGACCCGATCGCAGCGGTTTTGGCCCCGGTAGAAGACTCCCTGGGAGAAGCGCTTCATTCGCTCCGCATGAGCGGCACGTTCTATTGCCGTTCGGAATTGAACGCCCCCTGGGGTGTCGCCATGCCCGCCATCCCCGATTGCCTGATGTTCCATCTCATCACCGAAGGCAGTTGTTGGGTCGATGTGCCGGGTGCCGAGAGCTGCCATCTTCGGGTGGGTGACTTTGCCCTGGTTCCGCATGGACGAGGTCATGACCTGCGGAGTGGTGACGGCGTCGAGATCGCCGACTTGTTTGACCTTCCGCAAGAACAATTGAGCGAACGGTACGGAACAATGAAAGTCGATGGCTCCGGCGAACGAACGACGATGGTTTGCGGTGCGGTGCAATTCGAGCATCCGGCCGCCAAGCGCGTCGTCAGCATGTTGCCGCGAATCATTTCGATGGAGGCCAACCGGCCGGAGAGCGAATGGATGCTCAGTGCGATCCGGTTCATGATGGCGGAAGCCCAAGCCATGCGCCCGGGCGGAGATACGATCATCACCCGCGTTTCCGACATCCTCGTCATCCAGGCGATCCGGTCATGGCTCGACAATGATGAAGCGGCGAAGGCAGGATGGCTCGGAGCGCTGCAGGACAAACAGATCGGCCGGGCGATTGCACTCGTGCACAGGGATCCGATGCACCCGTGGACGGTGGCGCTGCTCGCGGAATCCATTGGCATGTCGAGATCGGCCTTTGCCGCGAAGTTCATGGACTTGGTCGGGGAGCCGCCCATGACCTATGTGCGACGCTGGCGCATGAACGTCGCGGTGACCTGGCTCAGGGAATCAGATTCTCCCATCGCGGACCTCGCCGAACGCCTCGGCTACCAGTCAGAGGCCGCTTTCAACCGTGCTTTCAAGAAATTCGTCGGCAGTACACCGGGGAGAGTGCGGCGGAACCAAGCGGCGTAGGCCCGCTCGTCACACCCCCGGGCCGCGCGGTTCAATCATCGTGGCAGGACGGCGTGCCTTGCCGAGGCGGACGTCAGGGAGGACGATGAGGGTGGCGATCGTGATCATGACGGCGGAGAAGAGGCCTAGTGCCGTGGCGCCGAAATCACGGAGAATCCAAAAGCCGACGAAAGGCGCAGCGAAACCGCGGATGCCGGTAAAGAAGGTGTGGACGGACATGTACTCGGAGGTGTGCTCGGGTTTGGCGAGCTTGGTCACCCAGAGGCTCCAGACGATGTTTCCGCCGCCGAAGGCAACCCCCTGCAGGATGACGCCCGCGAAGATCCACGGATAACTGCCGCCGACATAGACACAAAGGATGGCCGCGAGAAAGACCATGTTCAGGATGGCGCGAAGAAGGTAGAAATTGATGCGGTCGAAGAGTCGGCCCCAGAAGAAGGTAGTCAGGAGCTTGCAACCAAAGGGAAGCGCGAGCGTGAGGTAGGCGATGCGGGCTTCCGAAAAATTCAATCCGAACCGCTCGTTCCCGAGATACTCCACCCAGAGCCGGAGGGCGACGAGGTTGCCGAGCCCCATGAACATCCACGAGACAAGCAGGCGCCGAAAGGCTGGATCCTCCTTCACCCATCGAAGCGAGTGCAAGAGAGGGATGCGATCCCCGTCGTCCTCTGCGGGTTTGCCCGGCGTGAGAAAAAGCGCCAGCGTGGCTGTCGCGCCCGCAGCGACAAAGATCCAAAGCAAAACTCGATAATAACCAAGGTCTTGCGCGAGCAACATGCCAGCGATAAGACCAAAAATGACGGTAGAGCTGCCACGGACGATCGACGTGATGCCGAAGAGAAAGCCGCGATTCTCCGTTGGATAGTTGTCTTGGTAGAGCTGGGTCTGCAACGGCGTCTGCATCATCATGATGAAGTAGGCCAGGCAATGGCAGACGGTGAAGACAAGCAGTGATTCGTGGGCGACGGCGGACACGAGAAGAAAGGCTGTCGCAATCGCTCCCGAGAGCGCCATTTTCCGTGGAATGGAAAGCGGCAGGCGGAAGGTGAGGGGGACGATGAAGAGGCTGGCAACCAAACCCAATTGCGAACTTCCTAACAACCACACCTTTTCCATGTCGCCCTCCGGCCGGTAAATGCGCAGGACAAAGAGGATGGCAAACGTCGCCATCAAGGCCTCGAGAATTCCCACGGGAATCGACCGCGCCAACTCGATGCGGAACGTGCGGCGCGTAATGTCGGGGGTGGCTCCGGGCATGCTCAGTGGCCTTCGATACTGCGAGGAGACCGTTTTGGCCAGCCAATCAATGCGCGACCTACACCCAGAATTTCACCGCGAGCGGGC
>JBCDLR010000092.1:0-11735 GCA_038745205.1 Verrucomicrobiota bacterium | reverse complement strand
CCCCGACCTTGTCGAAGGGCGGGTTCTGGACGTTGAGGATCAACTTCTCAAGACTGAGGTCCTCCTCGTTGCGCCAGCAGTGCGTGAAGATGCTGGAGAGGAATATGTGCTCGCGGCTTTGGAGCGGATCGGCGTCGATGTCGAGGAGCGAGAGGATGCTTGAGACGGTGCTCTCGACGCGTTCGGCAAACATCTCGGCGTCGTCGAGGACCTCAAAGGGCGGCGCTTCGAGCGAACTGAGAATGGAAACCGGGATGCCAGCGTTGCTTCCGGGCGTGTAAATCGTGATATCGACGCTCTGTTGAAATCGCGACACGCGGTCGCTGTCCTGGCCCCAGCTCGCGAGTCCGTTTTTCCAAAGTTCGGCCTGGCCGGTTGCGTACTCGTCCGGTGTCAGCCCCTTTTTCGCGGCATCGTCGTCATTGATCCAAGGCCTGAAATCCGATCCCGCGAAGCCCGGGAAGGTGAGGAGGAGGTTGGCAATGTCGCCCTTGGGGTCCACAACGATGGCCGGAATGCCGTCGATGGCGGCTTCCTCAAGGAGGGAGAGACAGAGACCGGTTTTGCCCGAACCGGTCATGCCGAGGACGACGCCGTGGGTCACGAGGTCCTTCGAATCGTAGAGCAGCAGGTCGTCCCCCAGCTCGCGTTCGCCTAGATCGTAGTGGCGTCCGAGGTAGAATTTTCCTAGCTTCTCGTAGTCAGCGGCCTTGATTTCCATGGAGCACTCATGGTCCATGGTTGAATGTCGGCGGTCAAGGGCACGGCAACTGCTTCTTGAACACTGACGGCCACAAAGTTTCTCATTTTTGTGAGGGCTTTTTTAAATGTGGCAAAGCCGACACCTATTGGCGCTGGCAAAATGTGAATAACTCGTTTCATTCTCATGATCAGCGAGACAGCGATTTTTATTTAAGGGCTGAATGAGATTCACGATCATCACCGATACGTATCCGCCGGAAGTGAACGGCGTGGCGATGACCTTGAATCGCCTCGCTGACGGGCTTGTGCAGCTTGGACACGACGTTGAGGTCGTGCATCCGAAGCGGGATGGGGAGAGTGATTCGATTTCCGGGAGTGGAGTGCGATCGTTTCTGGTTCCCGGTTTTCCTGTCCCGAAATATCCCGAACTTCGCATGGGATTTCCGCAGGGTTTGCAATTGGCGGCGCGTTGGAAGGAAGCGCGACCGGATGCGATTTATGTCGCGACGGAGGGGTTGCTCGGAAATTCCGCGGTGGGTGCGGCGCGCTCGATGAAGATTCCGATTGTTTCCGGGTATCACACGAACTTTGCGCAGTACATGGGGTGCTATCGCGTCCCGATGCTGGAGAAGATCACGATGCACTACCTGAAGGCGATGCATAACCGCACCTTCTGCACGATGGCGCCGACGGAAGAGATGGCGGGAGAGTTGCGGGCGGAGGGCTTTGAAAACGTAAAGGTCATGGGCCGTGGAGTGGATGCGAACCTTTTCTCCCCGGACAAGCGTGATGAATCGTTGCGTGGTAAATGGGGTGCCGGGCCGGATGACGTGGTTGCGATTTGCGTGGGGCGCATTGCTCCGGAGAAAAACCTGCCGCTCGCCATTGACGCGTTCCTCGCGGAGCGGAAGGGAAGTCCGGGCATGAAATTTGTGCTCGTCGGCAGCGGTCCCGAGGAAGAGGAATTGGCGGAACGCTATGGCGATGACGTGATTTGGGCCGGGGTGCAGCGCGGCGAAGACCTCGCCCGCCACTATGCTTCCGCCGATCTTTTTCTCTTTCCCAGTCTCACCGAGACCTACGGGAACGTGCTCGTCGAAGCGATGGCTTCGGGACTCGTCGCCCTCGGGTTCCGCTACGCCGCCGCCGAAATGCATGTTTTTGACGGGGAGAACGGGTTCACCGTCGATTGTGACAATGTCGATGGATTTGCTCCCAAACTGCGCGAGGTTCTAGCCATGAGAGCCAGTTGGCCGGAGATCCAGGCCGCCGCGCGCGCGAAAGCAACGGAGCTTTCCTGGGAAGCGGTTTTCCGCCGATTCGAGGAGCAATTGACGCTCGCCGCCGCCTCTGTGGAATTGGAGCCTCCCGAACTCGCCGCCGCTTGAACCAATTTTGCTACCAACCAGCCAGCTGCCAAACACCGAACCTTCACCATCGCCGACGTCCGATTAAAAATATTCCAGCGTAAGCGTTGCCTGCCATTCCATGAAAAAGCACATCCGTTATCGGACGGTCTTCATCTCTGACGTCCACCTCGGTTTCACCGACTGCAAGATCGAGGAGGTGAATCACTTCCTCACGCACACGCGCTGCGACAAGCTTGTCCTCAATGGCGACATCATCGATGGCTGGCACCTGAAGGGCCGCGGGAAAAAGTGGAAGAAGCACCACACGAAGTTCTTCCGCATCATTCTGAAGAAGGTGGAGAAGCACGGGACGGAAGTCATCTACCTCCGGGGCAATCACGATGACTTCCTCTGGAGTGTCCTTCCCCTTGAGTTTGGCAACATCAAGCTCGCGAACGAGCACGTCCATGAGCTCCCCGACAAGAGCTACATCTGCGTGCACGGTGACGGTTTCGACGGGGTGACGACCAATCACCCGTGGATCGCGAAGATCGGGAGCATGGGGTATAGCGCCCTCCTTGTCTTCAACCGGACCTACAACTGGTTCCGCAAGCTTCGGGGCAAGCCCTACTACTCGTTGAGCAAGAAGATCAAGGCCAAGGTCAAGGGCGCGGTGAGCTTCGTGGGCCGCTACGAGGAGCAACTCCAGACGTTGGCGAAGGAGCACGATTGCGACGGCATCATTTGCGGCCACATTCACACGCCGGCCGACAAGCAGGTCGGGGACATTCATTACCTGAACAGCGGGGACTGGGTCGAGTCGATGACGGCGATCGTCGAAGGCTACGATCACAAGATGGAACTCATTTCCTACGAGCAATTCTGCGATCGACTGGCGCTTGTCAGCGGAAAAAAGCCGAAAGCGAAATCTGCATCGGACGCCGGGATTGATTCCGGCCTCTTGACGGCTTCGGGTGGTTCCGAGGATGTCCCGTTCGATGAAACGATTACCCCGCTTCCTGGCGTGAAGGCTTACGTCGAAGAGGAAGAGGAAGAGGAGATTCTCGAAGCGGTTTGAGTCTTCGAGGAGTGCGCTCGCGATCCGTCACTTGTTTTTGCTGTTCGTGGACTAGCCAGGATTCGCGAGTCTCTCCACAACACCGCGTAGGCCGAGGACAACTTCGGTGAAGGCGGGATAATTGAGCTTGTCCGGCGTGTCGGTCGGCTGGTGATAGTGCTCGTAGCGCAGCATCGCCGTGTCCGTGACCATCAATGCAGGATAACCAACCTGCCAGAACGACCATTGGTCGGAGAAACCGACGCCGGGGACGGATTCCGGAAGCGGCGCGGAGACGACGGGAAATTCGACAGTTTCCGCAAACGCGTCAGAGGCTGCGCGGAGAAAATCAGCGTCTTCGGGCCGGGTGACAAAGGCGATGAAGTCGCCGGTTGTGGGGTACTCCGTGGGCGGAATCCCTGCGGGGATTTCCTGCGAATCCGGTTCGTCCGTGTAGTAGCCAATCGTTTCGAGGGAAAGCATGCCGACGATGTTCTCGCCCTTTTCGCGGCAACTCCGCGCGTAGACGAGGCTGCCCATTTTCTCGGTCTGGAAGAAAGGAGGTTCTTCATTCACGAAAGCCACGAATCGCAAGGTCCGTTCGTTCTCCGAGCCAAAAAAAACGCGCCCGAGGGCGAGCAAGGCGGCGACGCCGCTTCCGTTGTCGTTGGCCGCCGGGCATCCCGGAATGGAATCGTAGTGGGCACCGATGACGACGATTTCGTCCGCACGGCCCTGGCCGGGAACTTCGACGATGAGATTCCGGACTTCCTTCTCCGAAGCCTCGTAGGTTTGCTTTTCGACCTTGTAGCCGAAGTTGGATTCCCCGAGCATGCTCTCGATCCAGATCGCGGCGGCTTGAAGCTTGCCATATTCACCAACATGGCGCGGGCCGATTTTCAGGGCCAGCGTTTCGACATAATCGCGCAGCTCCTTCTCCGTCACCGCTTCCGTCGAGCGGAGGAGTTTGCTTTCGTCGTCGGCACTCACGGCTTTCTTGGATTTGAAATAGAAGAGAAAGGATCCGGCTCCAAGGAGGACCAAAAGAAAAGGGAAGAGAATGAGGATGCGCTGGATGTTGGAGGCAGGCATGGAGGAAAAGACGCTACGATGGATGGCCGAGGACGTCTGCGATGGCTTTCGCGGCGAGGGCGTGGGAGTCCCCGGCACCAAGCGAGTTCGTCATGTCCAGGAGCCGTTGCGTGAGCGTTTCGCGGAGGGAAGGCGCCTGGCAGAAGGAAAGAATCTCGGCGGCAATCCTTTCCCCGGTGCAATCAAACTGGAGGAGTTCCTTCACCACTTCTTCCCCGGCCAGGATGTTGGCCATGCCGAGATGTTCGACCTTCATCAAGGCCCTGGCCGCGAGGTAGGTAAAGAGGGAAGCCTTGTAGATGAGGCAGTAGGGCAGGCCGAAGTAGGCGGCTTCAAGGGAAGCGGTGCCGGAGGCGACGGCGCCGCAGGTCGCACGTTGCATGAGGTGGTAGACGCTGCCGGTCTCAATCGTGCAAAGCCCCTCGTCCCCCTGCATCCTTCGCATGTTCCGTGCGAGCTTGTCGGACGCCGCGGAGACGACGAACCGGGCATCGGGCAATGACTCGCGCAGGATGTGCACTGCATCGAGGCAGGCGGGAAAGAGCTTTTCGACTTCGCGCACCCGGCTTCCGGGAAGAAAGGCAATGAGGTTGTCCTCGCGGGGTGAGTCGATCCTCGCCTCGGAAAGGCGTTTGACCATGGGGTGGCCGATGAATTCCGTTCTCAGTCCGTGCGCTTCATAGAGTGGCTTTTCGAACGGAAAAATGCAGAGCATCAAGTCCAGCATCTTTGCCATTCTCGGAATCCTGCCCTGGTTCCAGGCCCAGACTTGAGGGCTGATGAAGAAGACGAGCTTTGTGGGAAGCCCGGCTTTGCGGACGGCCTTCGCCATGCGGAGGTTGAAACCGGGATAGTCGACAAAGATGACGGCCTCCGGGCGGGCGGCCTTGATCTCGCCCAGCGTGCGATCGAACTCCTTTTTGAAGTAGCCGTATTTCTTCAGGACTTCCCAGAGTCCGACGACGGCGGCCTCTTCCACCCAGTCCCGGATGCCCGGGGCACGGGCATTCATTTCCGGTCCGCCGAGACCGATGAACTCCGCGCCCGGAACCTTTGCTTCGAGGGCCTGCATCAGCCCCGTGCCGAGCGTGTCCCCGCTGTGCTCACCGGCGATGAGGTAGAGTCTCATCCGATGTCCATCGGTTGGAAAATCCCCCCGCCTTCCTCGATCTTGCGCGTCACGGCAATGGCAACCTTGAGCGCGGCCGCTGCTTCATTGCCGGAAACCTTCGGCCGCACGCCTTTTTCCGCGCAGTCGACGAAGGCCGCGAGTTCCAGTTTCAGCGGTTCGTCCTTTTCTACCGTGACTTGCTCGCGATTGATGGCGAGGCCGGTCTTGCGGAAGAGCTCGCCCGTCTGGTCCTGGTAGTCGAGTGAGAGATACATGTCGTGCTGGAAGACACGGATCTTGCGCATCTTTTCCGGGCTGATGCGACTCGCCGTGATGTTGGCGACGCAGCCGTTGGTAAACCGGAGGCGCGCATTGGCGATGTCTTCCCGCTTCGTGAGGACGGGAATGCCGACAGCGTCGATCGTTTCGATCTCCGACCGCACAAGGTGCAGGATGATCTCGATGTCGTGGATCATGAGATCGAGAACGACGCCGATATCGGTGCTGCGGTTGGGGAATGGCGAGAGACGGTGCGCTTCGATGAACTTTGCCTCGGTGAGCTGCTCTTCGAGTTTCGCGAGAACGGGATTGAAGCGCTCGATGTGGCCGACCTGGAGGACGCGGTTGTGTTCCGCGGCAAGGTCGACGAGTTGGATGGCCTCCTCCGTCGTGTAGGTGATGGGCTTCTCGATGAGAACGTGCTTGCCCGCCTTGAGGAGGGCCGAACCGATGTCGCAGTGCGTGTTTGTCGGCGTGGCGACGGTGGCGGCGTCGATGCTTTCGGTGAATTCCTCAAGGGTCGTCGCGGCCCGGCAGCCGTAAGTTCCTGCCAATTCCTTCGCGCACGCCTCATCCGCGTCGAAGATCACGGACAAGTCCGCACGGGGCAGTTCAGAAAAGATGCGCGCATGGTTTTTTCCAATGGAACCAACACCGGCGACGCCTACACGGAGGCGGTCGCTGGAGGAGTCAGGGGTGTCTGGCATAGAGGTCGCGGGGTGGGAATCCACGAAATACGCGAAATTTCGCGAAAGGGAACTGATTTGATCGACCGCCCGCCGGAACCGGTCACCACTGGTATTCGATGGTCGAAAGAATCGAATCGAATGTCCGGCTCTCCCCCGTAAAGACGAGCGGGTAGTCACTGTTGATGACGGTCATCATTTCACCGCCCGCCGTCCGGTAAACGGTGGCCGGCCGCCCGTTGATCGTGTCGCTGCCGACCTTCGTCCGCGTGGGCGGATCCCAAAGCCCGTCGATTGCCTGGATCCGCATGACCGGCCGATCCTCGAAGCCACGATAGGATACCGTCCACGACTGATTGCTTTCTTCCTCAATCTCCATCGTCGGAGGGACCGTGAGGCGGAAGCGATACTCCTCAGAGGTCAAGTACTGCCCGGTCGGGATCAGTTCCTTCGGGTCCTGCGGCTCGCGGATGGTGCATGATCCAAGGAATCCGGCAAATAGAACTCCCCAAAGAAACGCTTTCGCGGCTTTTCGCCACCGCGGACGGGTTTGGTTTCCCGCCGCTCGATTCGATTCAAAACGGAAGGTCATCATCCATCTTTTTGATTGTTGCGATCTCCTCCTCGTTCAATTTCCGGATCCGCACGGACTTGACCCCGCTCTTGACCATGAAGGTTGAAATCCCAAGCGGGACCGAATCCTCGATCGACCCCCAGCGCATGCTCACGCGCTTGTCTTCCACGTTCACGTTCACGACGCGATCGTCCTCGTCGATGAATCCGAGGAATCGTTTCTCCGTCACCTGCAATCGCAGCGTGTAATACTTGTCGAAATCAAAATCCCGCACTTCCATCGTTTCATTCTCGTAGGCGTCCTCGTCATTGATGCTGGAGATTCCGACGACGGATCCTCCCCACCCGCCGAGGACCCACGTCGCGTGCGTGTCCTTGTAGGGGAAGGTGATGCCGGCAAAGAAGTCATAGCCGTCGATCTTCCGCGCGACGACCTCCAATTCATAATTGATCTCGGGGAAGTCATCGCCGGTGTAGCGCACGCCGGAAAGTTGGACGCCTTTCTCGATGATGAGTTCACCGTCCTCCACCGCCGCCTTGGCGTGTCCGGGATAGTCAATGATTGCCCAGTTTGTGAGCGACTTGCCGTCGAAGAGGGGCTTCCATTCCTTCGCGACTCCCTTCTCCGGTGCGCCTTCCCCGTTATTTTCTTCGGCCATACCGCAGAGGGGCCAGCCTGACAAAGCCAGAATGGCGGTAAGGAAAACCTTGTTCATGACGGCATCCTAGACCGTGCTCCCCCCCGGGGTAAACAAGAAACAGCCTCTCGCAATTTTCCGCCGGAATGGTATCAATTGCCACCTATGCCGTCACCCCGCGCGCTGAACTCCGACAAGCTTTACGCCAGTTGTCCCCCGTCGACCTTTCGCTTCAAGACCACGCAGTCGCTCAAGGAGCCGCCGGCGGTGCTCGGTCAGGAACGCGCGGTCGAAGCCATCCGTTTCGGCATCGACATCGGGCGCAAGGGATACAATCTCTTCGCGATGGGGCCGTCGGGATTCGCGAAGCACCGGATCGTGCGACGGTTTCTCGATGAACGGGCCGCGAAGGACAAGGCGGTGGCGAAGGAACTCTGCGACTGGGTTTACGTTTTCAATTTTGAAGAGAACAACAAGCCACAGGCCCTCTCGCTTCCTTTCGGGACGGCCCGTGAGTTCCGTGAAGACGTCGAGCAACTCGTGACCGATCTTGTGGCCGCAATACCGGCCGCGTTCGAGAGCGACGAGTACCGAGCCCAGCGCAACGAGATTGAGCAGAAGATCAGCGAGGAAGAGCAATCGCCGCTTGAGGACCTCGGGGAGCGCATCAAGTCAAAGAGTGTGGCTCTTGTCAGGACGCCTTCCGGACTGGCCGTGGTTCCCACGAACAAGGATGGCGAAATCATCGACCCGGAAGCCTTCGGTAAGCTCAGCGAAAGACGGCAAAATACGATTGCGAACACGATCAAGACCGTGCAGGCGGAGTTGCAGGAGATCATCCAGCAGGCGCCCCGCTTTCGACGCCAGCTGCAGAAACAGGTCCGCGACCTCAACCAGGCGATCACCCGCGGGGTGGTTGACGGCTTGTTCGCCGATTTGCGGAAGAAGTATGCGAGGCAAGAGGAGGTCATCGTCTACCTCAACGCTATCGCCGACGACATCGTCGACAATGCGTCCGTCTTCCAGCACCCGCAGCCGCCGCAGGAGGGCGCGCAGGGGGTAGTGGCCTCGCAATTGGCCATCGGCCCGCCGCCGGAAGCGGCCCCGCACATTCTCGCGCGTTACCGGGTCAATGTCCTGATTCATCGCAAGGAATCGAAGGGCCGTCCTGTTGTCTACGAGGACAATCCGACCTTTGAGAACCTCGTGGGGAGCATCGAGCACATCGCGGAAATGGGCGCGTTACTCACCGACTTCACCCTCATCAAGGCCGGTGCCCTCCACCGCGCCAACGGCGGTTATCTCATCATCGACGCAATGGAACTCCTGCGTCATCCGTCGGCCTACGACGGTCTGAAGCGGGCGCTCACGACCGAGCACATCCATACCGAACCGCTCGGAAAGCGATTGAGCCTTCTCAGCACGATCACGATCGAACCGGAGCCGATTCCCCTCGACGTGAAAGTCGTCCTCCTCGGCGACCGCCGCGTCTATTATCTCCTCCGGCACTACGATCCCGAGTTCGACGAACTCTTCAAGGTTTCCGCCGACTTCGAGGAGACTGTCCCCCGCGATCGGAAGAACGTGAATCTCTTTGCGCAAACGTTGGGATCGATTTGTCGTTCCGAAAAACTGCTCCCCTTCAACGCATCGGGCGTCGGGCGCATGGTCGAGCATGCCTCGCGCGAGGCCGAAGATGCACAGAAGCTCTCCGTCCGCATTCTCAGCGTCACGGACATTGCGCAGGAGGCCGATTTCCTCGCCCGCAAGGCGAACAAGCGCGCGATCGGCCCTGATCACGTGCAGGCGGCGCTCGACGCCGAAGTTCGCCGCAACAGCCGCGCCCCGGAACGTATGCGCGAGGCCGTTTTACGGGATACCCTCCTCATCGACACGGACGGCGAGCGCGTCGGGCAGATCAATGCCCTCGCCGTCTACCAACTGGGCGGTCATGCCTTTGGTTCCGTCAGCCGCGTCACCGTGCGCACCCGGCAGGGAAGCGGGAAGGTCATCGATATAGAGCGGGAAGTGAATCTTGGCGGTCCCCTGCACACGAAGGGTGTGCTTATTCTCTCAAGTTATCTTGCGTCGACTTACCTGCCCGACCATTCGCTGTCGTTGTCGGCGAGCATTGTCTTTGAGCAGCACTATTCCAGAATCGACGGCGACAGTGCCTCCTCGACCGAGTTATACGCGCTCCTTTCCGCACTCGCCGACGCGCCGATCAGGCAATCGCTCGCCGTCACCGGCTCGGTGAACCAGTTCGGCGAGGTGCAGGCCATTGGAGGAGTGAATGAAAAGGTAGAAGGATTTTTCGATCTCTGCGCGGCGCGCGGACTGAATGGCGAACAGGGCGTCCTCATCCCGGAAAGCAACGTGAAGCACCTCATGTTGAAGGAGGAGATCCGCGATGCCGTCGATGCGGGCCAGTTCCATCTCTATCCCGTGCGCCATATCGACGAAGGCATCGAGATCCTCACCGGCATCCCGGGCGGCAAGCGCTTGAAAAGCGGCGCCTTCACGGCAAATTCCATCAACGCGCGGGTCGAGGCCCGGCTGGAAGAACTTCGATCAGCGAGCAAGGACGAAGACAAGAATGGAAAGAGGAAAAAGAAAGGCAACGGCAATGCCAACTCCTGATCATGGCCGACGAATCGACAGCGACTGAAATCCACGAGGAGCCGGCGTTGCCGCTCATCGTCATCGCGATCGACAACGCGTGTCCGCGGCAGGAAGCGCTTGAGGAGGCCGCGGCTTTGACCGTGCAGCTCGGTGGCAAGCTGTCGGGTGTGTTCGTGGAGAACGCGCGGCTGGTGCGCCTGGCATCGATGCCCTTTGCTGCGGAAGTGGGTTTGGCCTCAGCCCGGGCGCGTGAGTTGTCGCCGGAGGAATTGGAGCGCTCACTGCGTTCGCAGGCGCGTTCGGCACAGCGGTCGCTGCAGATGACCGCCGAACGTTGCCAGGTGCCGTGGAGTTTTTCCGTCGAGCGCGGATCTTTCGTCGGTCGCGTCGTCGGAACGGCGTTTGCATCGAAGTCGCGGCGTCGTCCCCGGGAGCGAGCGCGTGCGGACTCGACGAATGTCCTCTTCATCCAGCGCGAAGGGTGCGAGCGCCGCAGCGGACCCGCCACGCTTGTCATGGATCCCTCGCTGCGTTCGTCGCAACGCCTTTATCGCGCGATGGACCTCGCCGCGGAACTCAATCTCCGGGAACTCGACATCCTCATTGTCGGCGAGCAGATGGAGGAAGCCCATCGCCAACGACAGCGGGTGACCGCCATCCTTGAACGCGAGAAGTTCTCCGGCTGTGTCACGCTCATCCCGCCCTCGGCGCTCGGCGAACTCGCGCCTTACCTCGAGGAAAAGCAAAGTGCCACCCTTATCCTCGCCAACGCCCGCCGCTTGCTCGACGGTGAGAATCTCCGTCATATCGCCGAAACCCAGCCGGTCCCGCTCTTTTTGATTCGATGACGATTCCCCGAGATCGTTTGTGGAATGAAGAAGATAGGGACGCCTCGCCGCAGGCGTCCCAGATCTGTCCGCCTTCCGCGGACCCTGCCTCCGGCAGGTTACACGGACGCCTCGGCGAGGCGTCCCTACCTTTGGCGAACCATGATTGACGACGTCTCCAGGACCATCGGTGTCATCGCGGGAAACGGGATCTATCCGCTGACCTTTGTGAAGGCGGCGCGGAAGGCGGGCGTGGAGAAACTGGTGGCCGCGGGCTTCACCGGCGAGACCGATGGGGGTCTCGAGGACCTTGTCGACTCCATGAACTGGTTCCGCGTCGGGCAACTCTCGAAAATGATTCAGTTCTTCCAGGCCGAGGGCGCCACGCAAGCGGTTATGGTCGGGCAGATCGCGCCGCGCAATCTCTTCGATCTCCGGCCGGACATGCGGACGCTGATGCTTCTCGGGCGGCTCAAGGAAAAGAACGCGGAGTCCATCTTTTGCGGCATCGCGGGCGAACTCGAAAAGGACGGCATTACCCTCCTACCGGCCACGACCTTCCTTGACGACCACCTCGCCCCCGATGGCCCCATATGCGGGCCGAAACCGGACGCACTCGTTCCTTGAGCGGTTCACAAGCTTTTGCAGCCAGTCGCTCCTGCCCCCGACGCGACTGGCTCACTCGGGCCCTCGTCATTGGTGACGCGGGCCCACTTTCTCTGTCGATCAGACAGCAGCAGCCACCAGGCGTGCTTCTGTCGAGTAGGCGTCGTAGTTCTGCCGGACCTCAGGCAGGCTG
>JBCDLR010000091.1:0-11778 GCA_038745205.1 Verrucomicrobiota bacterium | reverse complement strand
CGCGAAGGTGCAGGCAGAGTTCGACCGGACAGTGGCAGCCATTGCGGGATACTTCCTCCTCGCGCTTCTCTGGGCTCGGTTTTATGAACTCATCACGCTCGTCGACCCGAACACACTCGTCGGGCGCAACGGCCCGATTGCCACCCCCGCCGAGGATACCATTCTCTACTTCAGCCTCATCTCCCTCACGACCGTCGGATTCGGCGATGTCACGGCGATTAACCCCTACGCCAGGCTTCTCGCCGGCATCGAAGGCGCCGTGGGTACGCTCTACATAGCGGTCGTCATCGCTTCCCTGATCGGGCGGCTCCTGGCGAAGTCCAAGTAAGATTCACTTCCTCCGCAGATTGGAATTGGATCTGAAACGAGGAGCGGCCCCGTAAGAAATGGGTGCTGGCGATCCGACCCCGGGCTAGACTGGTCCTCCGTTTCATCATGGCGATAGCAGATCGAAAGAGACGAGAATTCCTTGCGCGCGAAGAGCTTGTCGTGAAAACGGCAGACTCGCTCATCGCAGTGCACGGCTATCTCGGGCTCAATCTCGACGAGCTTGCGGAAGCCGTCGAGTACTCGAAAGCAACGCTTTATCATCACTTCCGAAGCAAGGAGGATCTTGTTCTGGCGGTCGTGAACCATCATTTCCACATCAGGCGCGACTACTTCACCCGGGCCCGGAACTTCCAAAGCATCACGCGGGAGCGAATCCTCGCCTTCGGCGTGGGTGACCGACTGCTTTCCCGCGACTACGAACACAGCTTTCCCCTGGTGCAACTGGTGCGCTCTCCGTCCATCTGGTCCAAGACCTCCGAGGGGCGGCAGGCGGAGTTCTTCAAGACCAGCCACGAGTGTTTTCAACTCTGTGTCGAGGTGGTTCATGATGCCCTGAAGAAAGGCGACCTCGCGCTTGACGCTGACCACGCCGAACGAATCGTTTGGGGGCTTGTTAGTCTTTCCAAGGGTGCCCATCTGGTTTCGGAGGAATCCACTTTCGGCCCCGAAAACTCCTCGCAGCCCTTGCATCACCTCTTCGACAACTATTGCCTCTATCTCGACGGCGCGGGATGGAAACCGCTGAGTTCAGAACACGACTACGAGGGCGCGGCCGAGCGCATCGCCAGCGAACTCTTCGGCACGAGTTTCTCCGCCCGAATGACCATCGCCTCTGCCTAATCCCACTTTTTGCTGCAACCAAACCCGCTTCCCACGCGAAGTGACTCAGAGTTAGAAAATGAAATGAAGTCAATTTTGCCGCTTTCCCTGGGTTTTTCGGTGTTTTTCGTCGGCTGTGGCGGCGATGCGGGGACCGGCCCGGAAGACGTCTCCATGCGCCTCAATCCGGTGCCGGTGGTGCGGGTCGTCGCCGCGGATACCTATCCAAGCCGGGCCCGGTATGTCGGAGAGGTGGAAGCCCGGCAGAAGACGGAAATGGGTTTCGAGATCGCCGGAACGCTGGAGACGATTTACTTCGAAGAGGGGGATGCGGTGGAGAAGGATGAGTTACTTGCCGCGATTGATACCTCACGTCTGGAAGCGAGGAAGTCGGAACTAGTGGCCGCCCGCGCGGAAGTGCAGGCGACGCTCAATTTCAACGAGCGGAAATCAGCACGCGAGGAAAGGCTCGTGAAGTCCGGTGCGGTTTCTGCGCAGCAACTGGATGCGACCCGGGAAGCGCGGGATCGCGCCGAGGCCTCTCTTCGCCGCATCGCCGCCCAACTGGAGAGCGTCGACGTGGACTTGAAGAAGAGCCAGCTTCGTGCGCCCTATCAGGGGACGCTTGCGAAACGAATGCTGGATTCCGGCGCCATCGTTTCTCCCAATCAACCCGTCTTCGAAATCGTGGAAACAGGCCACCTCGAAATCCGCGTCTCCCTTCCCGATGTCGCAGTGGAAGATCTCCAGCCTGGCAGCTCCTTGAAGGTGACATGGGAGCCTGATCATGAAAGCGAGCTTTCCGTGACCCGCATCCTTCCCACCCGTCTTTCCGGAACACAGACGGTTTATGTCATTATGGATCTTCCCCTGGACGCGACTGGATTACGGGATGGCGATACCGTTAACGTGGAACAGTTTAAAGAGATTCAAAAACCCGGGTTTTTCCTTCCCAGGGATGCGTTGACGGAGGGTAATCGCGGGCTTTGGACGTGCTACCTCGTCACGGAAGATGAGGAGATCGGCAGTGACGCGTCACGTTTGGAACCGTGCGACCTCGAGGTCATTGAAGCGTATGCCGATCGCGTGTTCGTCCGCGGCGGTCTCAAATCCGGAGACCTTGTCCTCGCCGCCGGTCTGCAGAAAGTCGCGCCCGGGCAGCGGGTGCGGGCCGTCGAGAAGGCCACGACGGATGGCGTGGTGGATTCGCCCGAGGACCTGCCATGAAGGCCGTTCCGTTTCAGCGCCTGACCGCGAGCTTTTTCGACAACCGCTACCTGCTGGTGCTCGCCATCCTCGTGACCTTCGTCGCGGGATTCTCAGCGACCAATGGACTCCCTCGCCTGGAGGATCCCGTCATCACCAACCGCGGCGCGCAAATCCTCACCCTCTTTCCCGGCGCATCCGCGGAACGGGTCGAAGCGCTCGTCACGGAGAAGATCGAGCAGGAGCTGGAGGAAATCTCGCAAATCAAAACGATCGAATCCACCTCACGAGCCAGTGTCTCCTTCATCTTCGTCGAGTTGAAGGACGCGGTGCAACGCGACGAAGTGGAGCCGATCTCCTCCGAGATCCGGGACGCGGTCAATGACGCGGCGGCAAGCTTTCCGACGAGCGTCCTTGCGCCACAGTTCGACAACAAGCGCGGCGCCGTGGCCTATACGCTCCTCGCCTCCCTGCGTTGGACGGACGCCGAAAATGGGGCGGATGGACTGGGTATTCTTTCGCGGCGGGCAGAAGATTTGGCCGACCGCTTGCGAGGTGTCGCGGGGACAAAGCTGGTCAGGGTCTACGGACAACCCGAGGAGGAAATCACCGTCGAGATCAATGCCTCCGCCCTTGCACAGCGCGGATTGACCCCCCGGCAAGTCGCGGAAGCCCTCAGAAGAGCCGACGCGAAAGTGGAAGCCGGCCAACTCCGTGGAGAGAATGCGCGACTCTTGATGGAAGTCGACGGTCGATTCGACTCCCTCCAGCGCGTTCGCGAGGTCATTGTTTTCCAGGATGCCGGGAGCGGGCGCTCGGTGCGGGTCGGCGATGTGGCCACGGTGAAGAGAAGCTGGGTGGATCCTCCATCGCAGAAGGCTTTCAACAACGGTCAACGGGCCGTTTTCGTCGCGGCAAGGGTGGACGACGACCAACGCGTCGACTTGTGGGATGCGGCGGCGCTGGAAGCCGTCGCCGAGTTCGAAAAGACGGCAGGGCCGCGGATGAAGACGGAGATCCTCTACCGTCAGAACCTCTACACCGAGGAAAGACTGAATGACCTCGTGGGAAATCTCATGCTTGGAGCGGGGGTCGTGGTCCTCGTGATCTTTTTCACGATGGGATGGCGACGCTCATTGATTGTCGGGCTCGCCCTTCCGCTCACGGCGGCGGCCACGCTTTTCGTGCTCTCGATGCAAGGCGGGAAGCTGCACCAGATGTCGATCTTCGGCATGATCATCGCGCTCGGGTTGCTCATCGACACGGCCATTGTTGTGACGGACGAGGTCCGCAAGTTCCTTGAAGCGGGACAATCACGGCGGGAGGCGGTTCTCAGCGCAGTGCGGCATCTTTTCGTCCCTCTCTCCAGTTCCACGCTCACGTCCGTGCTGGCCTTCCTTCCCATCCTCTTGCTGCCAGGAAATGCCGGGGACTTTGTCGGGTCGATTGGGAACAGTGTGATCCTCGCCATTACGCTTTCCTTCTTGCTTTCCATGACCGTGATCGCCGCCTTGGCGGGCCTGATCTCGAAACGGTCGCAAACGGTCGCGGCAAAACCTGCGCGTTTTACGTGGATACGGGAAGGCCTTCGCGTCTCGTGGTTCACGTCCTTGATGCATCGATTGATTGCCCAATCCGTCCGCACTCCGGCGCTCGGTCTTGCGCTCGGCGTCGCCATTCCCCTTCTCGGCTTTGCGGCCGCTTCCACGCTCGGCAGCCAATTTTTCCCGCGCACCGACCGGAACATGTTCACGGTGCAGTTCAATCTTCCGACGACGGCAACTCTCGAGAGAACCGTGGAAGTCGCGACGGAGATGGAGAAGCTCATTCGCGACGCCGGTGCGGTGGAAGAGGTGCACTGGCTTGCGGGCGCGACCTTCCCCCCGGTTTACTACAACCTTATCGAGAACCGCGACAATTCGCCGGAATACGCGATGGCCGCGATCAAGGCGGACACGTTCAAGACAGTCGACAAGATCGTCCCGAAGCTCCAACGCCAACTCGACGAAGCATTCCCCGAGGCCCTGGTCCGGGTCTCGAAGTTCGCCCAGGGTCCGCCCGCGGACGCCGATGTGGAAATCCGTTTGCTCGGACCGGACATTTCCACGCTTCAGTCGCTGGGTGACGAGGTGCAAAGGCGGCTCGGCGAACACCCGGGCATCCTTCATGCCGAATCGACGATGAAGCGTGGGGAGCCGAAGCTGTGGTTCAAGGCGGATGAGGTCAAGGCGAGGCGGGCCGGCCTGGAATTGGGGTCCATCGCCGACCAGCTGCAAACGAACCTCGAAGGGGTCGTCGGCGGTAGTCTTCTCGAGGCCGTCGAAGAACTCCCGGTCCGCGTTCGTGTGCCCGCGGAGGCTCGACGCGAACTCGAAGCGATCGAAGACTTGCGCTTCGTCGGGCGCGACGGGGGCCGCGTGCCGCTGCGCGCCCTCGGAGAACTCGACCTTCAACCCTCGAGTGGCGTCATTACACGACGCAATGGAGAGCGCGCCAACACGATCCGCGGATACGCCTCCCTGGGTGCGTTGCCCATTGATATCACCAACGAAGTCGTCGCGGAGATACGCGACTCGGATTTCCAGTTACCGCCCGGATACCGACTTGAGGTCGGCGGCGAGTCGGAGAACCAATCCGACGCCGTGGGCAACCTCATGCTTTACCTGCCGGTGATCGTCACCGTCACCATCGCCATTCTCATCCTCTCCTTCCGAAGCGTGAGAGTCGCCTCCATCCTCCTTGCCACGGCGCCGCTCGCCGCCGGTTACGGACTTCTCGCGACCTGGGTCATGGGCTTTCCCGTCAGTTTCAACACCATTCTCGGCTGCATCGGACTCGTCGGTCTCGCGTTCAATGACAACATCGTGACCCTCGCGGCCATCTACAGCGACGAAAAAGCGAAGCGGGGAGACGTCGACGCCATCACCGCGCAGGTCATGGGATGCGGGCGCCACCTCATCAGCACCACGCTCACGACCATCGGCAGCTTTCTCCCGCTCCTCGTTTTTGTTGGCGGTCAATTCTGGCCTCCGCTCGCCATCGTCCTCGCCGGCGGTGTCGGCGGGGCAACCTTCCTCGCCGCCGTTTTCACTCCCGCCGCCTACCGCGCCTTCGTCGCGAGGAAATACCGACGTGCGGACCCCGATCGTGTAGCGGCCACAACAACATAGACGGGCGCGAACTCCTCCGGATAAATCCGTGGCGAATTCAAGAAAAGCTCAGGGTGGATTCTCGTCGGGCGCCATGGAGGGTTTGTCCACGAAGACGGAGAAGAAGCCTACGCGGCGTCCTCTTCGGGCTGGGCCTTGCGCAGCATGGCAGGCTTTTTGCCCTCGACGACGGCACGGTTGATCGTGACCTTCTCGATGTCATCGCGGGAAGGAAGATCATACATGACGTCGAGCATGATGCGCTCGAAGATCGACCGCAGTGCCCGGGCCCCAGTGCCGCGCTTTCTCGCTTCCTCAACCATCGCCTGGAGGCCGTCTTTCGTGATGTTGAGCTGCGCGCCCTCCATCGCGACCAGTTTTCCGAATTGCTTGAGGAGTGCATTCTTCGGCTCGGTCACAACACGGATAAGCTCTTCCTCGCTCAGTTCCGTCAGCGTGGAAATAACGGGAAGGCGGCCGATGAATTCCGGGATGAGGCCGAAGCCAAGCAGGTCTTCCGGCTCCGTGCGCTGGAGAATCTGCGGTCCGGAAAGGGAATTGACGTCCAGCTGGTCCTTGTTCTCCGACTGGGCGGCGCCAAAACCGAGGACGCTCTTGCCAAGACGACGGCGGACGATGTCTTCGAGCCCGACGAAGGCACCGCCGCAGATGAAGAGAATCTTCTCCGTGTTGACCTGGATGTATTCCTGCTGCGGGTGCTTGCGACCGCCTTGCGGCGGCACATTGCAAACCGATCCTTCGAGGATCTTCAGCAGTGCCTGCTGCACGCCCTCGCCCGAGACGTCGCGCGTGATGCTGACGTTCTCGGTCTTGCGGCCGATCTTGTCGATCTCATCGATGTAGATGATGCCGAGTTCAGCCTTTTGCACGTCGAAGTCGGCGGCTTGAAGCAGTCGGAGGATGATGTTCTCCACGTCCTCGCCCACGTAGCCGGCTTCGGTCAATGTGGTGGCGTCGACGATCGTAAAGGGGACGTTCAGGATGTTGGCCAGTGTTTTCGCAAGGAGCGTTTTCCCGCAACCGGTGGGACCGAGGAGGAGGACATTCGACTTTTCGATCGTGACATCGGCGAACTCGTCGAAGTTCGATGCCCGTCGCCCGGCGCCGACACTCTCGTTGTCATGGATGCGCTTGTAGTGGGTATGCACCGCGACGGAAAGGACACGCTTGGCGATGTCCTGCCCGATGACGAACTCGTTGAGCTTCTGGTTGATGTAGTCGGGACGCGGAACCTTGAAGGCGCCGCCGAGCCCTTCGCTCGCTCCAACATCCTCGGCGAGTTCCTTGTCGAGGATGTCCTTGCAAACGTTGATGCAGCTGTCGCAGATGTAGACGCCGGGGCCGGCGATGAGTTTATTGACCTCGGAATGACTCTTCCCGCAGAAAGAGCACATGGTCAGGTTGGAGGGACGGGCCATGGTTTGCTAAATTAAGAAAATGTTAGGCTTTGTCGGCGTCGGGAAGTTCGCTCCGGTTGACGAGCTTGGAGTCGACGATGCCGTATTCCACCGCTTCATCGGCATTCATCCAATGGTCGCGGTCAGCGTCATTTTCGACTTCTTCCTCTGTCTTCCCCGTGTGCTCGGCGATGATCTTGTTCAGGCGTTTCTTGAGCGAGTACATGTGCTCAACGGTTCGTTCGACATCACTCGCCGTACCCTGCGCTCCGCCGGAAACCTGGTGAATCATGATGTCGGCATTGGGCAGGGCGAAGCGCTTGCCCTTGGTTCCCGCGCAGAGGAGGACGGCCCCCATGCTCGCTGCCATGCCGATGCAGTAGGTGTTGATGTCGCAAGTGACGAACTGCATCGTATCGTAGATCGCAAGCCCGGCTGAGACGGATCCACCGGGAGAGTTGATGTAGATGTTGATGTCCTTTTTCGGATCCTGCATCTGCAGGAAAAGGAGCTGGGCAATGACGGAGTTGGATACCTGATTGTAGCCGTCGATCTCCGAACCGATGAAAATGATCCGGTCCTTTAGAAGGCGGGAATAAATGTCATAGGCTCGCTCCACCCGTCCATCCTGCTCAATAACGGTCGGGATGACGTGATTGGTGAAGCGGCGGGCCGAGGACAAGACCCCGGGATGGGACACGGAGGAGGGAAAATCAGACTGCATAGGGTTAGACATTAAACGTAAGTGGCATTTTGCGCTAATCGAATACACCGAGGTCTTTAGGCCATAACACCTGCCTTTGACCACTGATGATCAAGTGCTTATCGCCGGACCGGTAGGAGGCACGGCGCCATTGATGAGATTACGCTTCCGGCGTCTCGGCAGATTCCTCGGGGGACGCTTCTTCCTCCACGGCGTGTTGCTTCAGGAGTTCGATCGTCCTGTCCATACGCAGGCGGTGATGAATGCCGGCTAGTTTACCTGATTTGCGCAATTGCTCGATCATCTTCTTTTGCGAAAGCTTGTAATGCTTCGCCATCGCATCGACTTGCGCGAGAATTTCGCCTTGCTCGACCTCGACTTTTTCGGCGTCGGCGATCTGTTCGAGAATGAAGCTCGCTTTAATGCTGAGCATGGCCTGGGCGCCCGCGGACTGGATGATGTCCTGCTCGGCTTCGCGGATCTGTTCTTCCTGGGCGCCGCGCTGCATTTGTTCAGAGACGATGTTTTGCGCCCGGCTCTGCGTCTCCTGCTGCAACATTTCAGGCGGCACCTCGAACTCCAGTTTCTCGTTCAGATGCTGGATGATCTGGTTCGTCTTCATCGTCTCGTTCTGCTGGCGACGCTCTTCGGCGAGACGATGCCGCATGTCCGTCCGGATGTCTTCGAGAGTGGAATCCTTGCGCAACTTCGAGGCGAATTCGTCGTCCAGCTCCGGAAGGATCTGTTCGCGGATCTCCTTGACCGTCAAATGGTAATCGATGACACGACCGCCGATCTCCCCCTGCTTCACCTGGTCGGGAACGGTGACGGTCAGCGCCTTTTCCGCTCCCTTCTCCTCGCCGGTCAGGGCCTCGAACATGCCGGGGAGCATCTGGTTGTCGGCCATGCGGAACCAGAAGTCTTCACCGCGGGCGTACATGGCGGGGGCGTCGGGAACCACCTCGCCAACGGGCTGGCCGTCGATCGTTCCCGTGTAGTCGATGACCGCGAGATCGTCGGCCTGCAGGGCGCGGCCCTCGACTTCCTGGTAATCGGCGAATTGTGAACGGAGGCCTTCCATCGTCCGATCCACATCTTCATCACTGATGGCCGACGGCATGACCTTGACGGGAATTCCCTTGTACTCGGGAAGCTCGAACTCGGGTGCGATGACGAGTTCCGCGGTGAACGAGTAGGAGCCGTCCGGGTTGTGAAACTTCTCGCGAACGTCGGCGACAGAAAGGACGTCCAGTTTCTCTTCCTGAATGGCCTCACGCACGCCGCTGTCGATGAGGCGGCTCTCCAGTTCTTCGGCGATCTCCTTTTGGTAACGTTTCTCGATCACCTTCGTGGGCACCTTGCCGGGACGGAAACCGGGAATCTTCGCCTGTTTGCTGAAGGCACTGAGGATCTGCACGCGCTCTTTCTCCACCGCGTCCTTGGGGAGTTCCACACGTGCAATCGCCTTGCATTCAGGGAGTTTATCGATGGTTACGCTCATGAAATTTCGTCGCCCCCGGGGTTCACGGGGACGGCGAGTTTAGACGGAGTCGGGGCGGGGTGCAACGAGTTGCCGCTAGTTCTGGAGGTGACGCGCCGCGACCTCGATATCTTCGGTGAACGTGATCTTCATATTCACACTCGGGTTCTCCACGAGCCGGACGGGATGTCCGATCTGCTGGAGGGCGCTGACTTCATCGGTGACGGTCTTCCCGGCCGAAGTCACTGCGGCATAGGCATCCCGCAGCAAGTTCGTGCGAAAACACTGGGGTGTCTCCATCGCCCAGAGATTCGTCCGGTCGAGGCTTTCGGTCACACGGCCGGAATCGTCCGCACGTTTTACCGTTTCCGTGATGCGATGAGCGAGCGAGGCGGCGCCATGTTTCCGCGCGGCGGCCAGGCACGCGGAGATCTGGTCCGGATCGACGAGCGGACGGGCCGCGTCATGAACGGCGACGTATTCTGCCTCGGCGGGAACGGCGGCGAGACCGTTGGCCACGGAGTGGTGCCGTTCCTCTCCGCCATCAACAACGGCGACCAGCTTTTGCAGGCCAAGCCCGTCGATGAAATCCCGTTTCTCAGGACCCGCGACGACGACGATCCCTTCGATTTCCTGACATTGTGACAACGCTTCCAGTGAATGCTGCAGGACCGGTTTTCCAGCGAGCAGGGCCGAGAGCTTGTCGAACCCCATTCTCCGGCTGGATCCGGCGGCGACAACGATGGCGCAGGTTTTCATGTTTGGTCACCGCGACCAGCGACGAAGCCTTCAGCTCAGCCGCTTGCCGACAGCTTGGGAAAGAGCCTTTCCGTCCGCCCGCCCGGCCGCTTTCTCCTGGAGCGTCTTCATCACCTTGCCCATGTCGGCTTTCGACGTCGCTCCCAATTCGGCGATCGTGTCCTCGACGAGCTTGTCGATTTCCGCTTCGCTCATGGCGGCAGGGAGATAGTCTTCGAGAACCTTGATTTCCGCGTTTTCGTTTTCCGCGAGTTCGGCGCGACCGGCTTTTTCAAACTGGTCTGCGGAATCCTGGCGCTGCTTGATCTGCTTGCGGATGACGGCCATGGCTTCGGACTCGTTGAGCTCGTAGTCCGCCCCACCCTTTTCAATCGCCGCGTTCTTCATCGCGGATTTCAGGGCACGAAGAACGGTGAGGGCCGTGCTGTCTTTGGCTTTCATGGCCGCCTTCAGGTCGTCCATGACACGCGTCGCAAGGGAAGTATCGCTCATGCCTGCACCCTAGCGCGTCCTCGAACTGCGGCCAAGAAATCTATCCGCCCACGGATCTTCAGCGGGCCTTGGTCGTCTCGCGAGAGAGGCGGTCTCCCATTTCCCGAAGGGCATCGCCAAGGGCGAAGCGGTCGGTCAGCTTGGAATCCATGTCCGAGAGCTCGTTGCTCACACGCTCGTAGACACGGCGACCGGTCTCCTCGATTTGCTTCGCGAGCGAGGCGGAGCGTTGGGAAAGTTCCTCGGCGGCGGCATCCTGCGCTCCCTTCACTTCCTTCTCCAACTTCAGCATGCGTTCTTCCGTTTCCCGAATCATTCGCTCGACGCTTTCCTTGGTCTCTTTCATTTCGCGGGTCTTTTCCGCGACATCGCTGTTGATCTTTTCGGCGGAGGACGAGATCTCGCGACGGAGGAATTTTTCAAACGAAGAAAAGCCCTCGGCGACATGCTTCTTCATTTCATCGCGATGGGCGATGAGCTCGGACTCGATGCGATTGACCTCGTGGGCGAGACCTTCAATGCGGTCACCAAAGACAGCCTTGCGAATGGCTTCCAACGGATCCTCCCCCCCACTCTTCGAGGCTTCATGAGGGGCGGATTCTTCGGCCGGTCGGGGTGGCACGGTCACGATCTGACGGGCCTTCCCGGAGGACTTGGTGCCCTTGTCCCGGCCCGCTGCCTTCTTTTCGGCGTGGGCACTGCCAAGAATCTTGGCGAGGGGATCGATGCCTCTCTCTGAATTTTTGGAGAATTCCATGGGTTTTCGCGAGGTTGAGAATCTGAATTGCTAAAATTTACAATATTGATAGGCCTATTCAAGCAAAAAGAGGAATTATTATAATTTTTAGAGAAATCTTCCCAATCTAAAAGGCTTTCAGCCTGAGCCCACTACAGAAATCGCCGCACCCCTCGCGCCTTGGTTGCGTCAGCAAGCCCCTGCGTCTGCTACTTTTCGAAGTAATCCCGCCAATCGACCTCTTTGGGACCTTCGGGAATCGATGGTGTCGGCTCGCCGGGATTGGCGGTCGGTTCCGAACTCGGCGGGTCTTCTTCTTTGGGCTCGGCGACTTCGCGAATCTGGTCCGGCGATTCGACGACTATCTGCGGCCGACCGGCGTCGTCCTGGTGGAGTTCAATCATGCCGCTCACTTCAATCCACTTGCCCTTGTAGATCGTCGCCGGCTCACCGCCGGTGAAATTCGTGAGAGCCTTTCCAAAAATGACGACCGTGAAGTCGCTGTCCTGCAGGTTCAGAAAATTCGCTCCGGTCGTTGCCGTTTTGTTCGACTCGGAAACGAATCCACGCACGCGGGCCTTCCTCCCGGCTGAGGCAACCACGGTCGCGTGATCGGAAGCCTCGATTAACTCTAACACCTCCACCTCTTCGGTCGGGTCCGGGGGCGGTGGCCCGGGATCGGGTGG
>JBCDLR010000090.1:0-11849 GCA_038745205.1 Verrucomicrobiota bacterium | reverse complement strand
CGATCGTGTGGGGCGATAAAGTATTCCTCACCACGGCGATCAACACCGAACACGTGGACCCCACCCTTCCCAAGCCCGAAGACCAACCGGAACGGGTCTTCGGCATCAAGCACCCGAACACGACTTACGAAATGGTGACGCTTTGCCTTGATCGCAAATCCGGGAAAGTCCTCTGGCGCGATGTCGCCACGACTCTCGTCCCGCACGAAGGACATCACAGGGACGCCAGCTTTGCCTCCGCCTCTCCCTACTGCGATGGCGAGAAGGTCTACTTCTGGTTCGGGTCAGCGGGAGTTTTCGCCTACGACCTCGACGGGAAAAAGGTCTGGGGACGTGAACTGGAGAAAGCAAAAATGGGAGCGAGTTTGGGCGAAGGCAGCTCACCAGTGGTGCACGACGGGAAGGTCATTCTCGTGCGCGACCACGCGGGACAATCGACGATCGAAGTCCTGGATGCGGCCAACGGAAAGACGGTTTGGAAAAAGAACCGCGACGAAGGAAACACATGGGCCACTCCGGCCATTGCCAAACACAACGGAGTCACCCAGGTGATCACCCCCGCCTCGAACAAAGTTCGCAGCTACGACCTCGAGACCGGTGACCTCATTTGGGAAGCCACGGGCCTGACCGGGAATTGCACCCCTTGCCCCATCGTTGACGGCGAGACCGTCTATTGCATGAGCGGCTACCAGGGTTATGCGCTTCTCGCCATTCCCATCACCGGCAAGGGGGATGTCACCGACTCGATCCGATGGAGTGCCGAACGGGGAACCCCCTACGTCCCCTCTCCCCTCCTCTACGACGGACTTCTTTATTTCATCCAGTCCAATCAAAACGTCATGTCCTGCCTGATTGCCGAGACCGGCGATCAGGTGATCGAGCGCGTCCGCCTCCCTGGACTTGCCGGCCTCTACGCTTCGCCAGTCGGCGCCGCAGGCCGGATTTATATGACGGACCGGAGAGGAAAAGTCGTCGTGTTGGAGCCAGGCCGCGAGTTGAAGGTTCTCGCCACGAACCAACTGGACGACCAGTTCCACGCCTCACCCGCGCTCGCTGGGAAGCAACTTTTCCTCCGCGGAACCCGCCATCTCTACTGCCTCGAAGAAGGCGCGAGCACGGCGGCGGTAAAGCCGAAACCGTCTGCCTCAAAATCTTCCAAGCCCAACGTCATCACCTTTCTCGTCGATGACCTCGGCTACCGCGACCTCGGCTGTTACGGCGGTCCCGTCAAGACTCCCGTCCTCGATAAGTTGGCCGCCGGGGGTGTGCGCTTTACCGATTTCCACTCGGGAGCCGCGACCTGCTCCCCCTCGCGCGCCACTTTCCTCACGGGCCGCCACCACTACCGTACCGGAGTCTACTCCGTGATCACTGAGCACCTTCACAGGATGCATCTTTCGAAGAGCGAAACGACCATTGCGGAGGTGCTCAAGGAGAACCGCTACGGCACTGCTCACTTTGGCAAGTGGCACCTCGGCATGCCTACGGATACGCGCAAGAATCCCACCCCGGCCGATCATGGCTTCGACTACTGGTTCGGCCTCGTCAATGGCGCGCAGCCCAGTCACAAGGACCCCGTCAATTTCCTTCGCAACGGAGAGCCCGCCGGACCGATGAAAGGCTACTCCTGCCAGATCGTCGTCGACGAAGCTCTCACCTGGCTCGATGAAGAACGCGCGCCCGACGCCCCCTTCTTCCTCAACCTCTGGTTCAACGAACCCCACGCCGTGATCGCGGCACCCGACGAAATCGTTTCCCAGTATGGCGCCCTCGATGATCAGGAGGCGATTTACAACGGCACCATCGACAACACCGACCGGGCCATCGGACGACTCGTCGCCAAGCTCGAGAAACTCGGCGAGCTCGACAACACCATCATCATCTACTCCTCCGACAACGGCAGTTACCGGCAGGAGCGCAGCGGAGAGCTGCAGGGCAAGAAAGGATCACTGTTCGAAGGCGGGTACCGCGTCCCCGGAATTTTCCACTGGAAAAACGGGATCCCTGGCGGCCGAGTCGAGGACGAGCCCGCTGGTGCCGTTGACCTCCTTCCGACACTGTGCGGATTAATTGGCATCGAGAAGCCCGGGGACGTGCATCTCGACGGCTCCAACCTTGCGCCTCTTCTCACGGAGACTGGAACCTTCGAGAGGAATCAGCCCCTCTTTTGGATGAGTGAAGCGAACATGGTGTTGAGAATGGGTGATCACACGCTTTTCACCGCCAGCACCTTGAGACCGCGGGTCGACTTTAAAGCCGCCGCTCAACTCGTGAAGCAAGTCGAAGAAGCCCTCGGCGACGATTTGGAGAAAGAGCTGGGCGGATTGGACCTTCGCTCCCGCATGTTCAACGGGAGGTTCGCCAATGCCGAGGCCAATCGATTGCAGAGACAACATCGGGAATTGTATTACTTCGACGAAGCCTGGATTCCCGAACTCAAAAAGGGCGGGGTTGGCAGCGTCCGGCTCTATAACCTCTCGAAGGATCTCGGCCAGCAAACCGACATCGCGCAAGAGCGCCCCGAACTTGCCGCCAAAATGAAAGAACAAGCCGAGGCCATCTACGAGAGTGTCATGGCGGATGCGCCGGAGTGGCTCACTCCCGAAGAACTGGCCGCCGCGAAGAAGCCCCGAGGAAACGCACCAAAACCGCCTGCCGTTGGGACCGCGGAACTCCTCACACGCATCGACAAAAACCCCCTTCCGGACGCCTACCGTGGAAGCCAGCACCAGCCTTACGTTGACCAAGTCATGGCGGGGCTCAAACCCGAGCAGCGAGGACGGGTTGGCCAACTTTGGAAAGAAAAACGTCGCCTTGATCCGGACATGCCCAACCCAGGAGCCTCATTCGTCCGGATCCTCACCCACGTCGCCGGAAGGGAATGATTCGCAGACCACAGTGATAATGGAGTTGGGATAGGCTCAGAAATTGATATTGTCTCCCAGCACCCTCTTCCCCCAAAAAGCCACTATGCGAATCACCCATCGCGAATCCCATCCCACCAAAAACCGACGAGACTTCTTGAGGCTCGGCACCGCCCTCACCGCAGGCCTCGGCGCAGGAACCATGCGCCTCTTCTCCGATGACTCGCCAGAGCGGGCAAAGACCACGCAACCCGAGCCAGACGGATTCTTCACGCTGGGCAAACGCAAGAACCATTGGTGGCTGATCAGCCCGGACGGGTCGCCCTTCTTCACGATCGGCCTCAATCACATTGATCCCGCCAGCTTACGCTACCCGGAAAACATCCACATCTGGCGGGACAAATACGGCAGCAGCACCGTGCGCTGGATCGAGGAATCAGTCGTCCCGAATCTCAAGAGCTGGGGCTTCAACACCGTCGGCTGGGTGCAGGAAGTCACCGTCCGCCAATGGCGGCACTCGCGCCCGTTCACCAACGACGAATACAAGGCCCTGGGAATGCCCTACTGCCATCTCCTGCCCTTCATGGAGTCGCACCAATGGGAAAAGCACACCGTGCACTTCGACTTTCGCAGCGAGGACTGGGCCGAGTGGTGCGACTACATCGCCCGCTCCCATTGCGCGGAACTTGCTGATGATCAGAACCTCATCGGGTATTTCTACAGCGATTGTCCGTGCTGGATTCACGATCGACCGGACAACCAATGGCGCGGGCCGATCTTCGATCCCGAGCGTCTCGAGTCGGAAGCCGGCCGCAAAGAACTGACCGAACTCGCCACGATCTATTACAAGACGACGCACGACGCGATTCGCCGTTACGACAAGCACCATTTGATCCTCGGCGACCGATACGAAGCCAACGCTCCGATCGCCATGGAAGTCGTCGAAGCCGCCAAGCCCTATATCGACGTCCTTTCCTTCCAGGACTTTCGCGATCCCAAGAAGCACCTCGCCGAGTGGCACCAGAAAACCGACATCCCCGTCCTCCTCGCCGATGCCGCGGGCGTCAATTGGCGAAACCAGGCTTTCTGGAAACCCAATGACGGAGAATGGTACGCCGACGTCCTCAACGCAGTCTACCAGAATCCCGGTTGCATCGGCTTCCACCTCTGCGGCGCTTACCAACGCAACAAAGCCCGCCGCCGCGGCCTCCTCGATGAGATGGAAAATCCCGATTGGGAAGAAGTCGAAATCATGAAGGCCGCGAATGAGAAAATCGCTGCGGCGATGAAGAAGGAGTTTGGGTGAAGGACCTCGCGCCAATCCCGAGGCAGCCTATTTCGGGTTAAGAGGGAAGGCGACGCTCTTCGCAAGAGCAGCCCTACACTCCCAAAGACGATTTCACCGCTCTCAATTCGTCCGGTTTTTGCTATACACGTCGTCTCAATTCCTGTTTCTTAACCGAATATGCGTGAACCCCCATCAGGCAAGCAGCGGGGAAATGTGGGCATGCCACGACGGTCCTTCTTGAAAGGGGCTGGTCTCGCACTCTTGCTTCCGCAGTTCGAAAGCCTTGGACAGGTGAAGGAACAATCGCCGCGGCGACTGCTCACGATCGTCAATCACCTCAGCTTTTATCAGCCCGAGTTGCTCCCGGAGACCGACGGCTCCATCCATGAGCCGCCGCCGCTGCTGGCCAACTTATCCGATCACTTCCAGCAAATGAAGATGTACAGCGGACTGAACAATCCCGCGGTGCAGAACGGCTTCGGGCATACGCCCTGCGTGGGCATTCTCTCCGGTTACTTCAACAAACTGCACCGGAAAAACCGGATCTCCATCGACCAGGCGATCGCGGATCAGATGGCGGACGAGACGCGTTTCCGGTCATTGGTGTTCCAGGCCGGTGAGAATCTGAATTTCTCCCAGATCTCCTGGGACAAGCACGGTCTCCCGGTGCACCAAATCGATTCACCTCGGAAGATTTTCAATCTGCTCTTTGGCGTGAACGAAAATGAAAAGATGCAGCAGCAAATCCTCGAAGAAAATCGCAGCATTCTCGACGCGGTGCTCTCCCAGGCCAAGTCGATGGAGAAGAGGCTCAATGCGACGGACCGGGAGAAGATGGACGAATACCTCTCCTCGGTGCGCGATGCGGAGAAGACGGTGCGCAAGCAGGCTCATTGGTCGGGACGCCCGAAGCCCAAGGTGGATTACGAACTCGAAACCTTTGACCGCAAATCGGTGGACGACTACGTGGCCACCTTGATGGATTTGGCGGTGCTGGCCCTGGAGACCGACTCCACCCGGGCAGTGACCGTGCAGATTCCTTTCTGGGAAGGCTTCAAGGAGCCGGAATTGACTGGCAACTACCACGACCTCTCGCATCACGGCCAGAAGAAGGAGAAGGTTGATAAGCTGCTCATGCTGGAGCACGGGATTCTGACGCGCATCAGTGCGGCGCTCACGACGATGAAGGAGCGCCAAGTGGGGAACTCCTCGCTCTTCGACCAGACCACCACCCTGCTAACGGCTTCGATGGGCAGCGCCAATGCCCATAACTTCGACGACCTCCCCGCCCTGGTCTTCGATGCGCGCATGAAGACTCCGGGTTATTCGCGGCAGAAGGATGTGGCCATGAGCAATCTCTATCTTGGATTGCTTCAACAGTTTGGCGCCGAACGCGGCCAATTTGGCGAAAGCAGTGGCGCCTTTGACCTCCTGGGCTGATGCAACGGGGCTGGATAGCACTCTTGTTGGCCTGTGCCCTGCCCCATGGCGCCAGCGCGGAACCGGCACTGGATGCTTTCTTCGCCAAACACTGTGTGGCGTGCCATGGGCCCGAAAACCAAAAGGGCAAGGTGCGGCTGGACTTAAGCATCGATGAGTTGTTCGCCAACGCGGAGCTGCCGGACACGGTGGTTGCCGTTCTCGAGGCCGGGGAAATGCCGCCGGAAGATGAGCCGCAGCCCACGGCGGAAGCGAGAGAAAAGGCTTTGGAGTTGCTCGAGAAGCGCATTCTCGCCAATCGGCCCGCCAATCCCATCAAGCGACTAACGCGGGCGGAGTACAAGAACACGCTGCATGATCTCTTCGACGTGGATTTCGATTTCATCGATCTCCTGCCACCCGACCAGGTGGAACATGGCTTCGATAAGTTCGGGGAGTCTCACCTGATGTCATCCTACCAGGTGGTGGCCTATCTCAAGACGGCGCGTTTCGTCGCCGAGCGCCTCCTTCCCGATAAGAAGCCCAAGACGGGAACCTGGGAGTTCGATGCACGGCATTTCCACGGCAGCAAGAACTTCGCAGTCGGCGGGGGCGGCGATTACCGCGATGGGGACGAGTATGTTCTCACGGGATTTCGCCCCTACCGCAGCAACCTGCATTTCTCCATCGATCCAGAGAGCCACGACCAGTTCATCGTTCCCGCCTTCGGGGTCTACCGGCTCGAGGTGAAGGCGCATTCAACAAACTCCAAGGAAGGCGAAGTCATCGGGATCAATCTCGGGGACGGGCGCATTCCAACGAGCTTCCGGAATATCCGACGGATCCCCATGCCGCACGGCTCGAACGGGTTTACGATCGAGCTCACTCTCAAGGAGGGCGACCACCTGGCCTTCACCTTCGACAGCGCCCGCGTTCCGGGAAGAAGTCTTGAGAAGAAGCCACACAAGGGGCCCGACGTACGGTTTTCCCATGTGAAGGTAACAGGACCGCTGACGGAAGAGTGGCCGACTCCCGCAATGCAGGCCCTTTTCCCCAAGCCGAAAATGAAGCCGGCCGAACTGGTCGATCACATTGCGCTCTTGCTGACCCAACGCCCGCTCGCAGCGGAGGATCGCAGGACCTTCATTGCGATTGCGAGAAGAAGGAAGGAATCGGGAGGATCGGGGATCGCCATGGCTCGCTCGGTCTTGATCGCTCTGTTGACCTCGCCCCACTTCATCTACAAAGCCGAGTCACCGGAATTGACCGGCGTGGAACTGGCGCATCGGCTGTCGTATTTCCTCTGGAATTCCGTGCCGGACGACGAGCTGCTGGAAACAGCCAGATCCGGGGAGCTCGGCAAGGATGCCTCGGCGCAGGTGAAACGCCTTCTGGCGGACGCGAAGGTCGACCGATTCATCGACGATTTCACCCGACAGTGGCTGCAACGGGACAAGGTGGACGACTTCGGCCCGGATGTGCGCGTTTATAAGAACGTGCGCCGCATGACGGTGGATTCCATGGAACGCGAAGGCCGGGAGCTCTTCGCGCACCTCCTGAAAAAGGATCTGAGCATGGAACACTTCATTGATTCGGATTTCGTCATGGTGAACGACCGGCTGGCCCGATTCTACGGCCTGTCCCCCGTCAGGGGCGACAACTTCATTCCGGTGAAACTTCCAATGGACAGCGAACGTGGCGGCCTCATTGCTCAAGCCGGGTTCCTCAAGCTCACCTCCACAGACTTCGCCACCTCCCCCATCCTGCGTGGTTCGTGGATCCTGAAGAATCTCTACAATGAAAAGATTGATCCGCCGGCCGATGTAGTGATCAACGAGCCGGACATCCGCGGCACTACCACGATCCGTGAGGCGTTGCTCAAGCATCAACAAGAGGAAACTTGCGCGCGATGCCATTCCAAGATCGATCCGCTGGGATTCGCACTCGAATTCTACGATCCGGTTGGCCGCAAGCGAGAAGTATACCGCCACGTGGAGGAACTCCCTGCCGAGCAGGAGGGAACCTCGTTCACTAAGAAACTCAAGTTCACCGAGGTTCCCATCGAGGCGGTGATGGAGTTGCCGAATGGTCGCGAGGTAAGCGATCTTCCAACTCTGAAGGCAGCCCTCATGGCCGACAAGGAACGGATTCTCAAAGGGATCATCGGGAAACTCATCGGCTACGGTCTTGGCCGCGACACCACCGTGGCGGACCGCCCCTACATTGATTTCGTTTACCAAGCCGCCCAAGCCCGCGATTATTCCCTGCGAGCGGCGATTGAAGCCATCGTATCCCATCCGGAATTTGGCCGGAAGTGAGGCACTAGCCACGCGCAAATCGAAGAATCCGCAACGCCGATAGACAACCAGTAAGATTACCATCGATTTCCCGATTTACTGACATGCCCCGCCCATCCATTGCCCTCCCCCTGGCACTTACCTTCCTGACAACAGCGGCCCCAGCCCCTTCTCTCTTCGCCCAGGCCTCCACGCCAAAACCGAACAACGAAAAGCCTGCCAAGATCACCGGTCAACTAAAGCGGATTCACCCCTACGCCCTCAAGCTCATCATCAAGGGGCAGACCGACGAGGCGGTCGAGTATCTCGAGTCGGTCGAAGCCACGAAGATCAATCCGGATCACACCAAGCTCCTTCTCGACATCATCAACGAGGCACCGGGTGCTTGGAATTACGACGAGGAATCCTGGCCCTGGGAACGCGCGCTCCCTGACACTTCGCTCAAACAGGGCGCGCCAACCGACCAATTCACCATCGCCTTCGGCGGCGGGGCCGGGTACGTCCCAGATCACGAATACATGTGGAACACCATCGCCGCGATCGAACCACGGGCGCTTCTCTTGCTCGGCGACAACATTTACAGCGACGACCCGGAGACGCCGGCCGTGCAACGCTTCCACTACTACCGTCGCCAAAGCCAACCCGAATGGAAGAACCTCGCAAAGAACGTTCCCATCTACGGCATTTGGGATGACCACGACTTCACGACGAACGACGGATGGGGAGGACCCAAGATCGACGAGCCCGCGTGGAAACGGGAGGTCTGGAATGTCTTCCAGGAAAACTGGGACAACCCTTCCTACGGCGGCGGCGAGGAGAATCCCGGCTGCTGGTTCGACTTCCGCATCGGCGACGTCCGATTCATCCTCCTCGATGGCCGCTATTATCGTGAGTCACCGAAGACGAAGGACCCATCGATGCTCGGCCCGGTGCAGCGAAAGTGGCTCAAAGAGACCCTCAAAGACGAGTCCGCAACCTTCAAGGTGATCTGCTGCAACGTCCCCATGGCTCCCAACGTGAAACCGGGTTCGAAGGACACCTGGGACGGCTACGACAAAGAGCGCCAAGGCATCTACCAGTTCATCGCGAAAGAGAAAATTCCCGGAGTCATCATCCTCTCCGCCGACCGCCACCGCTCCGACGCCTACAAGATCGACACCGGTATCGACGGCATGTATCCGCTCTACGAATTCAGCTCTTCCCGCCTGACCAACCAACACATGCATCCGATCATCGGGTCCTCTTTGTTTGGATACAACGAGAAGCAATCCTTCGGGCGCGTCGATTTCGATCTCAATGCCGAGGATCCGACCGTCACCTATTCCATCATCAACATTGAGGGCGAAAAAATCCATTCGCTCGAGGTCAAATTGAGCGAACTCCAGTTCGACTAAGAGAATCCTCCTCCCTTCCGATCACCCCCATGAAGAGACCACTCACCACCGTCGTTGCCGCGACCTTCGCCACCTTTTTCGCGCACGTTTCCCCCGCCGCCCAGCCTCCAAACGTGGTCATTCTCTACGCCGACGATATGGGCGTCGCGGATGTTTCCTACGGTGATCCGGAGGCGAAAATCCAGACACCTCATCTCGACCGCCTCGCCTCCGAGGGCATGACCTTTACCGACGGACATAGTTCGTCCGGAATTTGCACGCCGAGCCGCTTTGCCATGCTCACCGGCCAGCACCACTGGCGTCGCTTCCATGGGATCGTCGGCGCCTTCGGAGGAACAGTCTTTGAACCCGATGACTTCACCATTGCCAAGATGTTCAAGAAGCAGGGATACCAAACGGGCTGCTTCGGCAAGTGGCATCTCGGCTGGGACTTCGACGCCATCCGCAAGCCAAACGTGAAAAAGGCCGATATCCCGAAAGCGGAGTCCTACGACTGGACAAAACCGTTTCCGGATGGGCCGCTCGATCAAGGGTTCGACTACTATTGGGGTGACGGAACCATCAACTTCCCGCCTTTTTGCTGGATCGAGAACGACCGCTTCGTCACCATTCCGACCAAACCCGTCATCAAGTCCGAACCCCTCGCCGGCGGCGGCACGTTTCGCGCAGGCCCCATGGCCGAGAGCTGGAACCCTTACGATATCCTGCCGACGATCACGGACAAGACGGTCGAGTGGATAGGCAAACAATCCACGGATCAGCCGTTCTTCGCCTACCTTGCCTTCAACTCACCCCACTACCCCATTGTTCCGAACGAGGAATTCCACGGAAAATCGAAAGCCGGCTACTACGGGGACTTCGTCATCGAAACCGACGCACAGGTCGGCAAGGTCCTGCAGGTTCTCGAGGATAAAGACTTCGCGAAGAACACCATCGTCATCTTCACCGCGGACAATGGCGCCGAAACCGCGGCCTTCGACAGGCTGGAGGAATTCGATCAATGGAGTTCGGGGAAATTTCGTGGCGTGAAGCGCGACATCTACGAAGGCGGCCATCGCGTTCCCTTCATCGTCCGCTGGCCCGGCCAAGTGGAAGCCGGCGCCGTTTCGGATGAGGTGGTGAGCCAGGTCGACCTCGCGGCCACTTTCGCCGGCATCGTCGATTACGATCTGGGCGACGACGCCATCGACAGCTACAACCTGCTCCCGGTCCTGAAAGGCGAGGACTACAAAAGCCCTTTGCGGAAGGCCACCGTGCAAAACACCAACCCGGGCAAATTCGCCCTCCGCCAAGGAGACTGGGTCCTCATCGACGCCTCCTCCGGTGCCGCGAAGAAGGAAAGCGACCACTACCTCAAATACTTTGATTTCGAAACATACGGAAAAGGCCACGAAGGCCTTCTCTTCAACCTCAAGAAGGATCCTCGTCAGTCCAAAAACCTCTACGCGAAGCACCCCGAGAAGGTGGCGCAAATGCGCAGCCTCCTGAAACGCTACCTCGACGGCGAACGCTGCGCGCCGGAACGCCGTTAGCGCAAAAGATCTGGAGCGAATCCGCGTTTCCCATTAAGAATCTTCACCATGAAAACGACGAACCCCCTCTTCACTGGATGCCTGCTATTGCTCTTGCTCACAGCGAATCTCGGAGCCGAGAACTGGTCCTCCTGGCGTGGACCATCACATCAGGGAAGTCGCGCAGGCGAGGGCTATCCAACCAAGTGGACCCCGGAGAACGTGGAATGGAAAATCCCCCTCCCCGGAAAGGGCGCTTCCAGCCCCATTGTTTGGGAAAACCGCATCTTCGTCACTTCCCCTGACTCCAGCATCGACACCGTCATCGCCCTCGATCTCGACGGAAAGGAAATCTGGAGAACACCTCTCGGCGACGAGCGACCGGCGAAACACAAAAAGCTCGGCACGAGCAGCAACGCCTCTCCGGTCACCGATGGCGAGGGCGTTTATGTCTATTTCAAGAGTGGAAACATCGCCGCGCTTGAGATGGACGGCAATGTGCGCTGGCAACGCAACCTCACCGAAGAGTTCGGCGCCCAAGAGCTTTACTGGGACCAGGGAAGTTCCCCCGTCATCGTCGAAGATCTCCTCATTCTCCCTCGCCTGCACGGCGGTGATTCGTGGGTGGCCGGCTTCGATAAAAAGGACGGAAAGATCCGATGGAAAAAGGAACGCAACTACGATGTCCCCGCCGAGAACGACAACGGCTACACCACTCCCGTTCCACTTCGTCACGGTGACAAGGACGCCGTTCTCATCTGGTGTTCCGACCACGTGACGACTTACGCCGCCGACAATGGCGAACTCCTCTGGTCCTGCGGCGGCTTCAATCCAAGGGCCGGAAAACTCTGGCCACCCATCGCCACGCCCGTCATCTCCGGCGACGTCGCGATCATTCCCGTCGGTCGCGACGACCGCAAGCAGGCCGAAGTGCACGCCGTCCAGCTCGGAGGCAGTGGCGACGTCACCAAAACCCATCGACTTTGGGAACGCGACGACTTCGGCGTCTTCGTCGCCAGCCCCATCGCCTACGAGGGCAAAGTCTACCTCCTTCGCAACAAGGGCGGCATCGTCTG
>JBCDLR010000089.1:0-11856 GCA_038745205.1 Verrucomicrobiota bacterium | reverse complement strand
TGTTCGAAGTTCCAGTGGCCACACCTTCGCCCCCGATCAAGAGAGTCTCAATCGTGCCAGCGTCGGCAAAGAGACGGATCCTCTGGTTCGATGCGGGGTTCCGATTATTCTTGAGGATGACGATATCGTCCACGGCGCCACCGAGAAGTGATCCAGGAGGGCCTGCCGGGGTCATGGTGCTGTCGTCCCAGTTCACGTCCCCGCCGACCCCTCCTTGAAGGTTCCAACTGGAGGCATCGTTGTTGTCCTCAGTGCCGATATAGGTGTAGGTCGTCTGCGCGAAAGCAGACGTGACTAATGCGCTCGCAAATCCTAACAATGCGAGAAGATGGGAGTGGATGTTGTTCTTCATTTTTCCTGAATGGATAGGTACACCGATTTGAGAAGGACGCGGAAGCACCGAGTCGGAAGCCGCGAAAAGCAGGGGGGTATTGGCACTATGACTGACGAGTGCAGTGGTGGGGGTAATTGAGGGTTAACGTGGGGATTTCCCCTTTGGCGGAGAGGATTTTTGCGGCAATGTCACTCTGAACACAAGGAATTTCGTGTAAAGACATAGTAATCAGGCCAATCCGAGCCTGAGAACAAAGGCTTTTTTCCCGGATTATAAGCCTATTCGAATAATTTCGTCCGAGGCGAGCCCGCAAACCCGGAAAAGTCCGGATTTACATGGCTATGACCACAGTGTCTGGAACTTGCGGATGGATCTACTCGATAATGAGCAGTCGGAGGTAGAGCAGGCGTGGAGGTCCACCCTTCGGCACGGCGAGCTCCATGATCATGGTGTTCCCTGTTGCGAAGGATTGGTCGGACGAAACCGAAGGCACCCCGGGCGCGGTAATCCAGGTCGCAGCATCCGAGGACTGCTGCACGATGTACTGACGCGATCCGGGACTGTTGAGTTGACGGAACTTTATGATGAGGTCCGTCGCGTTCGCTTCCACCCGGGGAAGCCCTTCCCGACCCGAAGTTGGATCGGAGGGATTTGTGTCGAAGGCGGTTTCGAGGACAAGAACGATGCCATCGTCGTCCGCGTCTGGATCAGTGACGAGATCGAAATCGATGACGACATCATTGCCAGTCGAAGCCGAGTTGCTGATGACGAACTCGATGGTGTAAGCCGTATCTTGCGGTCCGGTCTGCTGGATCACATAGCTATAGGTGCCGGGCCCGAGCGGCGGGGAAAATCCGGTGCCGCCTTGGGGAGCGGCGCCGAGGGTCGGCAGCAGGTCCGTCCCTGGAGCGGGGGGATCAAGATGGTCACTTCCGAGGAAACTCCCGATGGTCCCGCCACTTGGAATGAAACTTGTGTTTCCAAGATTGATCGCATGGAACCCACGATTTCCATCGTTGACGGCTGCAGTTCCCAGATCGTCATAATCCTGCACAAGCAGCGAGTCGAGCGATTGACCCGCCGGAATCGTGAAGGTGATGTAGTCGCGCGTGTCTGTCCCTGTGGAAACACTGCCAGTGACGGAATTGACGCCGACATCGAAAGCGAGAGGGGTCGGAGCCGCTGGATCTGTGGATAGGTCCCCATCAATCGATTCGTTGTAGCTCACGGGGAAGGATGGGGGATCGCCGTAGGTGATCGTCCCGTAACTGCCTCCTGCGGAGCGGGGAACGATCGCGCCCTCGGGAAGACCGGTGAACTCGGGCATGACGGCGTCCGCTCCATCGTTGTTGATGATGGTCAGCGTGGCGGGATCGAGAACAGCGCCAGCCGATTCTACGATGGAGAGCGTCGCGGAGCTGACATCCACCGTGCCGGTCACATCAATCTGACTGTAGCCTGAAGGACCGGGAGCCATCGTCGTGTCCTGGATCTCCACTTCGTACTCACCGCGAATGGTGAGACTTCCGGTGGAGAGAATTCCCGGACTAAGGCCGGGGGCGATCTTGCCGCCCGCGTTGACCGTCACGTTGGAATCGGTCGAACCGTCTCCGGCAAGCGTGCCGGTTGCGTTGACGGTATAGTTGCCGCCACCGGTGTGGTTTCCGGTGAGGAAGGCCGTGCCCGCGGATACGATGGTGTTGCCAGCATAGGTGTTTGTTCCTGAGATTGTCACTTCTCCGTCGTCGAAGCTACCGGTCACGTTCACGCCGCCCACGGTGCCGCTGATGTCGCCAGTGAAGAACCAGTTGCCGTTGTCCTTGTCGGGACTGCCCTCGACGTTGGCATTGCCGTCGGTAAGGACGATGCCGCCGCTGATGGTGACATCGAGCCCTTCAAGACCGTAGTTGCCGTATCCACGGGTCGCGCCCAGCGGATTGACGTTGCCGCTCAACTCAAAATCGATGTCACCGCCTGTGCGGAATCCTCCACCGTCGACGTTGATGTTGTTCGGAATCACGACTCCGGGCGTTCCCGCCTGGAGTTGCGAACCGCGGGAACGGATATCGCCGGTGCCGAGGTGGTCATTGCGATTGACCACGGTGAAGCCCTGCTTATCCCCGACATCCACGCCGTCGAAGCTGGAGACGCCTCCGTCACCGAGTTCGAATACGCCCGAGAAGGTGTTTGCGCCCGGGTTGTCGAAGATGGTTGTTCCGTCACCCTGCGTTGCCACGAGACCGATTCCACTGATGACGTTCGTGATGCTGACCGTGGAATCGATCGGTGGCCGGATCTGCAGGGTCCCGTCATTGCTGATCGGACCATCTCCGTCGAGGGTTCCCGCCGTGACGTTGTCGCCGACGCGAAGAATGCCGTCGAGGACGAAGGTCATCCCGGTGTAGGTATTGGTTCCGGTGAGAATCAGGGTATCGAGTCCGACCTTGGTCAGATTCCCGGTTCCGCTGATGGGGGCGGCGATGACCTGGTCACCAGCATCATTACCGACAGTCAGTTCCTCCGCCCCAAGGTTGATGGCGTTGGTCGCGGCCGCCGACAGGGAGTCGAAGGTCACGATGCTCGTGCCTGGCGTGTCGAGGGAGCCGGTCAGTTGAAGAACGGCGTTGGGCGCAAGTCCCAAATCGGGCGATTCGAGGTAGAACCCGTCATTCACAATGACGGTGGCCGTCGTCGAAATTACGCCAAGGGCGTCGTTGAGGTTGGCGAAGGCATCGATGCCGAAGACAGCGGACTGATTGCCGGCAACGCCGTCGTCGCCGTCCACAATCGGAGCCATGAAGCCCGATCCGGCGAAGGCGTCATCGACGTAGATGGGATCCGGCTGGACATCGAGGAGGAGGATGCTTCCGGTGAGGGGCGCTGAGTTACCGTCGGAGATGGAAACCCCAATGGTGACGGGATAGGTGGCCGTCGACTCGATAAACTCGAGGTTGGCCAGGGCCGTAACGATGGCGGGGACATCCCCGGTCGTTTCATAGACGCCGCTTCCAAGGTCGGTCAGACCCGGGATGATGCCGTCGGTTGTGGAGGCCCAGTTGCTGATGGTGAAGGTGGCGGTCAGGATGCCGAAGCTCCCCGCGGTTTCGGTGACCGATCCCTCGTCGCTGTTCCAGAACCTGACACAACTCACAGAGGAGACGCCATTCGTGACATTGTCGAAGGTGTCAAAGGCGAACGGAGTTCCCAGACCTGCATTGGAGCTGCCGCCGGTTCCGCCTCCGGCGGCCTGCGCGATGCTGTGGGACTGGTTACCGACCCAGTTATTGTTTCCAGCACTGCCGAGGAGCGGGGTCGTGGCCGTCGCCTCGCCATTCACGGAGTGCGTCACCGAACCGACGTTTCCGCCGATCATATTGACGGTGTAGGCAATGCGGACCGGTGTGCCGGGAGTGACTTGATTCGTGGAAAGCGGGACGACGACGATGTCATCCTGCAGATCTGAACTGGCGTTCACGTCGTCGAAACTCAGGTCGGTGAAGAGTCCCGGCACGGCTCCCGTGTCGGTAGGAGCATCGTCGGCCTGGCCATTGGCCTTGATGAGGACGTGAGGCACTCCGAAATAGAGGTAGAGAGAGGTGCCGTTGCTGGTTCCTCCAGTCTCCCACAGCATGACGGTTCCGTCGAGGTCTCCGGCATCCGGCGTGAAATCGTATTCCAGCGAGTACCCCAAGGCAGCGGTGAGGCCCGTCGTGGTGAACAACCCATCATCGTCGGGCGTTCCATCGCTGAAAACGGAGGTGTTGCTTTGGCCGGAGAAGTGATAAAGCGGCTCGGCGGTCGAATCATCGTACGTCGAGGCATAGGAAGCGCCGTCGGGATCGAAGAAGACCAGCGGGTCAAGACCGACGGTCCCACTACCAACCCTGATTTGATTGACGCCGGAAACTTCGACCGGCGAGACACTCGCGTCATTGAGGCTGACGTTCGCCGAGGAGGGCGTGCCAATCTCGGCATTGGCCGAGTTGTTGTCGACAAAGTCGATATTGGCGACGATGACCTCGCAACCTTCAAATTCACCGTCTACACTGGTGGAGAAACTGAAAGGGAAGGTGGAAACCCCGATGGGAATGGTGACGGAGAAGGTGCCGACAAAGTCCTCCAGATCGGTGGCAGATCCGGTGTAGAGGAACTCGACATCGATGGCCTCCGTGGTCGGGCCGGTTCGCGTGAGAGTGAAGGCCGCGGCGTCGCCTTCCGTTATTGCCGCAACATCGGCGGCAATGCTGACGGTAGGACCGGCAAAGGCGGTGATGACGGTGTCATTGCCGTCGCCGCCCACGTAGGTGATTTGGAAAGTTTGTCCACTTCGCTCGAAAAAGCCGCCCTCGGGAATTCCAGCGAAGGTGCCGTTTGTGTTCGGCGCCGTGCCGCGAACGGCAATCAGGGTGGTGGAGCCGGTCGAGGGCAGGGTGCCGGTGAGGTCAAGAACAGTGCCGTTGAGGTTGGCCACATTCGGCACGATGGGGGAAATGCCGGTGCCATCAAAGTTGAAGAGTATCGTTGCCGAAGCCCCCCCGGTGAGAGAGTCGCCGACCTGCAGGTTGACGTTCCCACCGATGATTTCGAGGAGGTTGTTTGACCCGCCGTTCAAGATCAAGTCATCGGCAATCGTGATATCGGCCGTGCCGCTCAGGGTGATGGTATCCTGCCCATCGCCCCCGCGCACGTTGAGGTCCTCGCCGACAACGGTCAGGGTACCTCCGGACATGGTGAACGAGCTGTCGCGACCCTCGTTGCTCAAGTTGAAGGTTTGCTCGACGACGAGGTCACCTCCGGTCTGGGTAATGCTGCCTCCAGACTGGTTAATATTGATGCTGGAGTTGCCGGGCCCGTTGTCGCCGTCTCCGATCGTAACAGTCGAGCCTGGGCCGATAGTCACCGTCCCGCCGCCTGCGGTGTTGGCGCCGCCGCCTTGCCCGAGCACGAGGTTGCTCGCCTTTTGCAGGTAAGTTCCGCCATTGATGTTCAGGAAGCCATTGCCGTCGCGACCGATCTCGGTGTTTCCGGTGAAAACGGTGAGAGAGCCGGTGCTGCTGATGTTGACCGTTCCCATCGTGCTGGAGTCCGCGTCGCCGGTCGCGCCACCCGCAACATAGACACGCTGCTGGGAGGTGAAGGGCCCATTGATGTTAAGAGTGCCGACGGACTGGCCGTTTTCCGCCACATTGACGTTGAGGGCGTCCACCGTGCCGTTGACGCCAAGGGTGAATGTCCCCGTGGCGCCGGAACCCGCGTCAGTTCCCGTGCCGACGGCGAATGTTCCGGACGTGGTGATATCGATCGTGCCCACGTCGCCCAGAGTCTGCGTCGCATTCGAGCCATCTTCCTGGCCGACGGAGAATCGCTGCACGTTGAGCAGGGACCCGTTGGTCATGGCGAGAGGATTCACGCCGCTGTTGATCTGGAACTGAGCGCCATCGACGAGAGGATCGAGGGCACCGGCCCCCCCTTCGAGAATGTCCCCGTTCACGGCGATGGTGCCGGCATTGAGATTGTAGGTTCCACCGAGATTGCCTCCCGTCCCACCGAACAACAGGTTTCCATCGACTGTCACTGCGCCTCCATCCTGAGTGACAACCCCATTCGATTGCACGCCGCCGAGGGTGAGGCTGCTGCCGCCGGTCAAATCCAACGAGCCGGCACTGATGAGAAGTCCGGTCGCATCCGCGGATTGTCCGGCGGCGGACTGAAGACTCAAATCAAAGGCGCTCGTAACCGCCACAGTCGTATCGATGACCGCCAGCGCCGGACCGGCACCGTAACCGGCCCCCGTCCGTGTGATGCTGACATCATTGGCGTTTTGCGAAAGCGTCCACCCACCGTCGGAATTCCCGATGACCGCGGCAGCGGCGTCCCCGAAAATCGCATTGTCGGACGTGACGAGCGTGAGCGTCTGACCGCTGCTGACGACTCCTGAGGATTGGGCGGGAACAACGCTCGTGTCCCATGTCGCCGGCGTCTGCCACGGACCGGGGGCGACGGCCACGGCAGTGTCGGTCAAACTGGAGACCGTATCCGCAGGTGGAGTGGTAATATCGAAAACGGAACCGCCGGGGCCGGCGGAAAGGAAAGTGTCGGTGGTGTCCAACGGGGGATTGGAACCGAGGGCAAGAAAGTCGATGGTTCCGCCGTCGTGGGTGAGGGTGTCCACCATGCGGGCGCCGCCTTCCGCACTGAGCAGTTGCAGTTCGCCACCGAAGACCTGGAACTCGGAAGTAACGAGGGTGCTGTCCGTAATGGGACCGTTGAACATGGCCAGCCCGTCATCGATGATCACCGTCGCCGTCATCGTTCCGGACGGACCCGTGCCCATCAGGACCCCGTCGGCAACATTGAGGACCGCCCCTGCCGCCCGGACATTGACGGTTGAGTTCGAGACGTCATCGCCGGAATTGTCATTGACCTGGCCGAGGCGCAGCTCGTCTCCCACGTTAATGGTGCCGCCGATCGTCCCGGAAATATCGCCGACGTTGAGCGTTGCCGTCATGGTGTGAACGGCCGTGAACTCTAAAGCGTGGTTGGAATGCCCGAGACGAACATCGTTCGTGACATTGATCGTCGCCCCTTCGACGTTCATGACGCCGCTGACGGTCCGATTGTCGTTGTTGTTCCGGCTGACCCGCCCAATCTCGGAGGCAAGGGCGTTGATCGTGACACCCGCGGGGACGGTTTGCACCCCGTTGCGGTTGTTGGCGCCGGTATTGGTGACATCGAAGTTCTCCACGTTGATGACCTGGCCTCCGGCCGCGAAGACGATGGCATTGGCATCATTGGTCCTGAGGTCGATCTCGAAGTCATCGCCAGCCGGCAGGACACCCGCTGCCGCTCGAACGGCTGAAGTGTCAATATCACCATTGAGGAAAAGGGTGGGAACCCCGGCATCCGTCTGAATGAGATTTCCGCCACCCGTGCTGTTACTGACCACGTCATTGAGGGTGAGTGAAGTCGTCCCATTGTTCATGTTAATTTGACCGTTCCGAGCCGTCGACGAGAAGGGCCCGACCTGCCCGATGAAGGTCGTCCCGCTCACCACCAGACTGGAGCCAGCCCGCATTTGAAGTTGGGCATTTTGCGTGGAGGTGGCGTCGCCTTCTCCTCCCATTCGCAACTCGCCAATGGTTCCGGCATCGGCAGAAAGCCGAGTGTTCCGATTTCCGCCCCCTGCGGAGTTGTTCAGTATGGTCACCACATCATCGAAAGCGCCGCTGAAATTACTGCCGGGGATTGCCGTAATGTCCCAGTTGGCGCTGGTGGCCCAGTCGGCGTTCTGCACCCCCGAAATCCACTCATAGGTGGTTTGGGCGGCAACTTTAGCAGCGGAAAACAAAAACAGGCACGAGCATACGACGAGCGGAAGACCCGCACGGGAAGGGAAGTTTTTCATGAAGTCGGGGATGTGTAATTTTGCCCCGAGCATCTACAAGCCCGCGAAAACGGGATGTGAAAATTCGGGGATTTCCTCTTTTATATTGAGACTCCGACGGAATGGCCAGCCAATTTTCCAACGGCATCGGGAAATCCAAAAAAGGGAAGGGGAGCTGGGGAAGCGCCGCCTTGACCGCATGCAGGGAACCCGGAGATTGGGCCGATGCGGGATTGGACAGCCATTCGAGAAGCTCTGGATTCGTCTGATGAAGACCGGGTGAGGGGATTGGCCGAAGACCTGCACCCGGCGGACGCCGCCGCTCTTTTTTCCAGTCTCGATGACGCGCAGCGGGAAAAATTCGGCCACTTCATGGGCAACGACGCCCTTGTCCTGACGACGACCTTTCTCGCCCCGGAATCCGCGGCCGCCCTCGTCGAGGATCTGACGGAGAGAGACCGAAAGCATGTCCTGAATGACCTGCCGGATGACGTTCTCGCCGACGTCCTTCAGGAGCTTGAACCCGATGACCGGGAAACGAGCTTCCTCGATCTCACCGATGCGAAGAAGGATGTCGCGAAGGATCTGCTCCAATATGGGGAGGAAACGGCCGGGGGACGCATGACAACGGCGATGGCCACTATCCGGGAGGACATGACCCTCCGTCAGGCCATCGAAGCCCTCTCGGAAAAGAAGGAGGAGACGGAAATCCTTGCCCGCATCTTCGTCGTCGATGACCACAACCGCGTCATTGGTAAAGTTCGGCTCCGGGACCTCACCTTCAATTCGCGGAGCATCCTCGTGAAGGACATCATGGACGACGAGCAATTGTCCATACGCGCCGACGCCGACCAGGAAGACGCGGTGAAAATGATGACCAAGTACGACATGCTAGCCCTCCCGGTCGTGAACAACCAGGATCAGATTCTCGGTGTCATCACCTTCGATGACGCCTTGGACATCCAGGAACAGGAGTCCACGGAAGATATTGAGAAGATGGGAGCTGTCGGAGGCACCCGCGATGAAGACGGCTACCTCCGGTCCTCTGTCCTCGCGCATCTTCGCCGCCGTCTTTTCTGGATTCTCGGTCTTGGTCTTGTCGGGATTCTCTCGGGGGTCGTCCTTTACAATTACGAGGACGTGCTCGCGGGAACTTTCCTGCTGGCCATTTACCTGCCCATGGTGGTGGCCACCGGCGGTAATACCGGAGCCCAATCCGCAACGATGGTTATCCGCGCGATGTCACTCGGAGAGTTTTCGCCAAACCAGTTTCTGCCGGTGCTCTGGAAGGAACTGCGCATCGGGCTCCTGCTTGGCGGCCTCGTCGGAGTGCTCGTCGGCATCATCAGTTTTCTTGCCCTTCAATATGTCGTCGTCCCAGCGGGCTGGGTGGAACTGCCGGTCAGTCTTGGATTGAGCCAGTTTGTCTTCATTGTAGCTCTCGCCCTCACCGTCCAGGTCACGACCTCGACGACCACCGGCGCCGCACTGCCCATGATCGCGCGTTCGCTGAACCTGGACCCGGCGGTGGTGGCATCCCCGGCCATTACAACGATTGTCGACATCCTTGGGCTCATCATCTATTTCACCATCGCTCAACAGTTCATCGTCCTCTGAAAGGGCGCCAACAATTCACCGGAATCCCTTCCCTTGCCCGAGACCACCGCCAACTCCAACCTCATCGAATCCCGGAGCTACTTCGTCCGCGAGCGCAACGCGCTCGTCGTGCGTGCGGATTTCGCACCACTCTACATTGACTACTACCTGCACCTCATGCAGCACGGGCTCAAACTGAGGGTGGATCACGACACTTACCTCAAGGACGCGTTGGCCGCCTTCGCCCTGCACATGGTCTCACGCCCCTGGAAGGAAAAAACTGCATGGACCGTTCACTTCCAGGAACCATTCCTGAACGTCTTTGTCACGGGCAGCAGTGTTGGTGAGTCCGTCGTCGGTCGCGTCTTCACCAGGGACATCAAGGACATGGCCACCAACCTTTTCTTTGCGCAGTCACAGGAAGAGCCAAAGCCATCGCGCCAGAGTGTCGTGGGATTTGAGCAGGGGACCTTCTTTGAAATTGTCGAACACTATTACCGGGAGAGCGAGCAGTTGCCGGCCCGATATTTCCGGCACATGGACGAGGATTTCGTCCTCGTGAGCGCCCAACCCGACTGTGACCTCGACTGGTTTCATGCCCTTGACGACGACGCAATCCGTCAGCTTGACCAAGACGAATCGCTGAGCCTGCTAGAGCAGCGGAAGTTCTCCTTCCATTGCGGGTGCGATTCGGACCGCATCATCCGCATCCTCGCCGCCATGGGCGACGAGGATCTTTTCGAAAACGAAGATTCGATTCAGGCGGACTGCCCGCGTTGTGCCGCCCGCTTCACCATCAACCGGGAAAGTATCGAAGCCGCCCGTCAGGCCGGTGGGTAATGCACCCCGCTCATTTCGGCCTCTCGCAGCGAAGTGACTCGACATTGCCCAGCCATGTCGAGAACAGACATCCCACCGCCGCGACCAGCAACAAGCCCTCGACGGAGGGAAAGACGAGGGACAGTATGCCCATCACGTAAGTGCCGACAAACAGACCCCCGAAAAGCCACCTTCCGGCCTTTGAGCCGTTGTCGAAGGTCATCGAAGCCGGGATAGCCGCAGCGCCGAGGGCAAGACCGATCGTGAATAGTTCATCGAGGTTGGGAAGGGCAAAGCCGGCGGCAATCAAAGCCAGTCCGACGAGAAAACCAGCGCCCCCGAAGATCGCCTTGAGACGGTCACCCCTTTTGAGAGCCATGCGAGCCGAAGAATCCGCGTAGATCAGCAGATTCCCGACACTGGGAGCCAGCCAGGTTCCAAACACGAGGAGAATGTAGGTGACCGTGAGAAGTGCGGCGAGAACGGGATGAATCAATTCGAGAATGGCGCTTCCGAACTTGAATCCAAGATAGATCCCGATGATGAGCAGCCATTTCGACTTCTCCGAGAATCGCTGCACCCAAAAAATGTAGCGCAGGTAGATCCGGTAAAGACGCGAACGCCCCCGGAAGGACTCGAGCAGACCATCGCGGGAGGGGTCAAAGTCGGGGTCGAGGCGGAGAGACTCTCGAAAATGCAGTTCCGCCTTCTTCGAGTCATGCCGACGCATGGCCGCCCACCCTGCATTGTAGTGAGCCATGAAGTTCTGCGGATTGTCGGCAAGCATCTTGTTCACCGACGATTCTCCTTCCTCGAGCTTGTTCTGGAACTGGAGGGACTGAGTCAGGAGATTCTCGGCCATGTCGAAATCCCCGTCGAGGGCGAGGGCGGCGCGCGCGGAACTCTCGGCCTTCGACCAATCGCGCTTCCCCGCGAAGGCCTGCGCCTTGACGGAATGGTTGAAGGGGGAGTCGGGGTCCAAAGCGATGGCCGTTTCCGCGGCTTCGAGCGCCTCATTCTAGCGGTCGAGGTGACTGAGGACGAGTGATCGCACGGCGTGATAGGAGTCGTCCTCGGGATCGAGCCCGACCGCGGCATCAATGACGGAAAGAGCCTCCGTCTTCCTTCCTTCCATCTGAATAAGACTGAGGGCCAACTCCGCATAGGGCTCTGGATCGTTCGCGTCCTGCGAGATCGCCTCCCGAAAGAACCCCTCGGCCTCTTCATGGCGACCAAGACTCCGAAGATGCACCCCGCGCAACAGTCTTGAATCCCCGTTCACTTCTTCACTCCAAGGTACTCCAACACATCATCATAGAACCCGCTCTGGTTTGCGTAGAGCGCGTAGTTCTTCGCGCTTTCGAACCAACGCCGGGTCGACGGCTTGACCTGTTTGGCCGTCTTCGCCAACTGCTTCCCGGAAACCGGCACGATCTTCCCGCTCTTCATGGCCTCATCGAGGGCCGCCTCAATGGCCTGGTCGAACACCGCCTGGATATCGGCGCCGGAAAAGTCGCGAAGGCGTTTCGCGAGGCCCTCGGGGTCGAGTCCGGAAACCGGCTTGCCCTCCGCCATGATCTTCACAATTTCCGCGCGCGCGCCCTCGTCGGGTGGGGGAACGAAGATCAAACGGTCAAACCGACCGGGACGGAGAAACGCGGAATCAAGGTGCCACGGGGCGTTGGTCGCCCCAAGGATGAGCACCCCGTCATTCACGTCGATG
>JBCDLR010000088.1:0-11908 GCA_038745205.1 Verrucomicrobiota bacterium | reverse complement strand
CGGCCGTAGAGTTCGCCGTTGATGAAATTGGCCATTCGCCCGAAGAAGATCCCCAGCGGAGCGACCACAACGAGATTGTCGCCGAGGCCTGTCCAACTCATCTTGTAGATTCTTGCGTAGACAAGCGTGAAGAGCACGAGTCCGGCAATTCCACCGTGGCTGGCCATCCCGGACATTCCTCCCTTCCTGAAGGGCAAAATGATGAGCGGGTCCCTGAAGAAATTCTCTGCGTCATAGAGCAGCATATAACCAAGCCGCCCGCCGAGGAGAACGCCGAAAAGGGCGGCGTAGGTCACGAAATCGGTCAACTTGTCCTCGGGGAGGGCGAAGTAGTCGCGACGGATGAGAAGGCGGAGGATCCACCAGCCGACGAAGAACGCGGCGACGTAGGAGAGCCCGTACCATCGGAGGGCGATGGATTCGGTGACCTGGACAATGATGGGGTTCAGGTCGTGGACGTAGTAGGCGAGAGGCACTCCGGATAGTGAAGCAGAGCGGCCCGTCTTCGCAAGAGGGCGTGATTGACAGTTCCGTCAATCGATGGAAGGTCGCGACCGATGAGCGACGAAACGATCCTGGTCACGGGTGGAGCCGGTTACATCGGCTCGCACACCGTGCGCATGCTGGCGGAGGAGGCGGGGCGGAAGGTCCTCGTTCTCGACAACCTCGATTACGGCCACCGGGAGGCGATCATTTCCGAGGGGGTGGACCTCATCGAAGGGGACATGGCCGATGAACAGCTGGTCGCCTCCATCTTCAGCGATCGCAAGATCAGCGCCGTCATTCATTTTGCGGCCTACACTTATGTGGGGGAATCGGTCAGCGAGCCGGTCAAATACTACCGCAACAATACGGCGGCTCCGCTGGTCATTCTCGATGCCATGCAGCGGAACGGATGCTCCCGTTTCATCTTTTCCTCGACCTGCGCGACTTACGGGAATCCCGTTCGCATGCCCATGGACGAAACCCATCCCCAAGCGCCCATCAATCCCTACGGCAAGAGCAAATGGTTTCTCGAGCAGATTCTGCAGGACTGCGAGAGAGCCTTCGGCTTGAAGAGCGTCCGGTTGCGCTACTTCAATGCGAGCGGGTGTTCGCCGGATGGCCGTCTCGGTGAAGATCACGATCCGGAGACGCACATTATTCCGCTGGTACTTGAAGCCATTCTTGGTCGACGCGAGAAGATTACCGTCTTCGGAACGGATTACCCGACGCCCGACGGGAGTTGTGTCCGCGACTACATTCATATCCTCGACCTTGCGAGTGCCCACCTCAGGGCGCTGGAGCATCTCGAAAAAGGGGGAGATTCGGTGAGTGTGAATCTGGGGACAGGCACGGGCGTCTCCGTGAAGGAAATCATTTCCATCGCCGAAGAGGTGACCGGGAAGAAGGCCCCTGTTGAGTACGGGGATCGCCGGGAAGGTGACCCGCCGGAACTCGTCGCCGATCCCTCGCTGGCCAGGGAGGTTCTTGGCTGGGAGGCGAAATACAAGGACGTGCGGGAGACGATTGAGACAGCCTGGGCGTGGGTGAATGGGCCGAACGGTGGAAGGTATTGAGTGGGGACACCGGAGGATTGCGGTCATCCTTGCTTCTCTTGTCGTGCCGAAAAAGGCCCTGCACGGGTCGCGCGAATACGTCTGAGTCTGGAATAGTCCCGATGATCAGGGAGAGACTAACACTCACACTTCGACGATCCTGTCACCGGCGATCGCGAAGAGACGGTCCTCGCTTTCGCGCCGGACTGGATGCCCTCCGGTGAAATGCCCGAAGGCGGGGAGGACGGCGTATTCCCGCGTCACATGAAAGCAGGGAAGCCGCAGGCTGCGTCGTCGCTTGGTAGAGCCCGTCGAGAAAACAGGATGGAGATGACCGGCAATGACGTAGCCGTCCGGGGACGCCGAAGGATCGTGCTGAAAGACGAAAGGCGGAATGACGAGGCGGGTTGGATGAATTTCGAACTTCCATTCCATGGGAATGGATCGAACATGGCGGTCGTGGTTTCCCAGCGTGAGTTGAATGGAGAGTTCGGGAAACTGATGGCGCCACGTCGCAACAGATTGTGTGACCTCGGGAGTCGAACTTGTGCGGGCGTGGAGAAGATCGCCGGTGATGATCAATCGCTCCGCTTTCGTTTCATGAAGAAGATGGGTGATCTTGAGGAGGTCCTCTTCCATCCCGCCATCGGGAACGGGCAGCCCGGCTTTTCGGAAGCTGGCTTCCTTTCCAAAGTGAAGATCGGAAAGGACGAGGGCCGAGGCCGAGGTCCAGAAGATCGATCCAAAAGGATGAAGAAGCACCTGTTCCCCGGCCAGTTCGAGCGAGAAAGACTCCAGTCGTTGGGAGGTCGGCATCCCCGCGATATGCCTGAATTCCAAGCGGAGAGCTAGCAGAATTGAAGTTGAGGGAAAATGATAGGGCAATCAGGCAAAAATTTTCCATTTTTGTGAAAATTATGGAATATTTAGCAGCTCGTGCCCAATTCCTCATTTCCCCAACGTCTTCAGTCTGTCCTCACTGTTCTCGAAAACGTGGCTCCACCGGAGCGGTCGTTTGAAGAATTGCTTCGCCATGTCGTTGCCGAGGCGGGTGGTTTTTATGGCTCCCTCCTGACGGTCGAGAAAGGTGGACGGATCCAGGTGCGGGCGGTTCTTGGTGAGAACTGGGATTCCGCGAAAATCGGCATTCTCAAGATGACTTTTGAAGGCGCACGAGGACTCATCGATAGCGGGGAGGAGGACGTTCTCTACATCGAGGATGCGGCCGGTGATTCCAGCTTCGTCGAGATTTTCGAGGGAACGGGAAGTGAGCTTTTCCTGCCGGTGGGTCGAGACGAGGACGGTTTGGGATTATTGCAGATTGGTTCCCGCGAGAAGGCCGCCTTTGATGACAGTCTTCTTGAGCGGCTGCAGGCAATGGCTGCGGTTGTTTCGATGGGATTGAGGCAGGACGCGGAGCGGAAAAGGCACCTGCAGGCAAGGCGTGACCTCTTGCGTGCGGAGCGGGATGCCTGGGCCTCGAAGGTCCTTCGGGGACTTGCGCATGAGATCAATTCGCCGCTGACGGGCATCCTCGGTCAGTGTTCGATCCTGGGATCGGAGATTGGCAGTCCGGAGACAAGGGCCATGGTCCAGCAAATGCAGAAGAGCATTGAACGAACGGGGAGGTTCGTGAGCAAGCTCAATGGATACGGTGTAACGCTGGTTGATCGGTTGGACTTGGAAGGGGAAGAAGAGGAGATCGGTCATTTGCTTGAGGACTTCATCGGGGGCATGACCAGCGAGCTTGCCGAGCAGGGGGTCGAGTTGGAAAACGGGCTGATGGAAGAACTGCCCGCGGTGCGTTTCGGGCGTGGAAAGCTTGAACGCATCCTTGGAAACCTGCTCGACAACGCGACCCGCGCGGTGCGAGAGATGCATGGGCGAAAGGGAGGTCGAATCAGGATTGAGTCCGCTTATCCCCGCACGGGAATCATCCGCATCGCTGTTCATGACAATGGTTGCGGCATGGATGCCAAGGAGGTGCACTCGGCATTCGAACCTTTTTTCAAGGGAGGAAAGGGCTCCGTGCCTCATCGGGGAATGGGCCTGTGGCTGGCTCGAGAAACGCTGCGTGAGCAGGAAGGACATATTTGGTGCGAGAGCACGAAGGGAGAGGGAACGACGGTTCTTATCGAATTGCCGGTCGCGTCCCTCGAGGGGCGGAATCTCGAAGTGATCGAGGAACAGGCGGAAGAGCAGAGGAATGAGATGCGGCGCAGCCGGACCCGGAAGGAAGGCCTCTTCGAGGTCATCGAGACGGAGCCTGACGATCATCATGAAGTGTCCGGCGGATTGAAGCGGCTATCCCTGAGGGTCTTGATCGTCGACGACGAGCATTACATTCGCGAGATTCTCGGAGCCTTCTTCAAGGCCTGCGATTGCACGGTGGCCACGGCCGAGGATGGGATGGCGGGCTTGCGGATGGCGGTGGAAGAAGAGTTCGACATCATCATCAGCGACATCCGCATGCCGAAAATGACGGGCATGGAATTTTACCATGCCTTGATTCACGAGAAGCCGGATTTCAATGGGCAGTTTGTCTTCATCTCCGGCGAACTCATGACGAATGACTACCGCGAGGAAGTGATGGAGACGGATCGCCCCTTCCTCATCAAGCCATTCCTGCCCGAGGATATCCTGAATGTTGTCCCGGTGACTCCCCGGGGATAGTTCAGACTGTCCCGTAGGCCATCATCGCTTCCGCGACCTTGACGAAACCCCCGATGTTGGCACCCTGAATGTAGTCGACGAGTTCCCCGTTCTTGCCGTGCTGGACGCATTTCCGATGGATGTCGCTCATGATCTTGCGAAGTCGGGCGTCCACTTCTCCCCGTGACCAGTTGATGCGCAGTGCATTCTGACTGAGCTCAAGCCCCGAGACGGCCACACCTCCGGCGTTCGCCGCCTTGCCGGGTGCGACGAGGACCCCGGCCTCCTTGAAGACGGTGAGTGCAGCCTCCGTGCAGGGCATGTTGGCGCCTTCGGCTACTCCAATAATCTTGTTCTTCACTAACAGTTTTGCGTCATCACCGTCCAATTCGTTCTGAGTCGCGCAGGGCAGGGCGATATCGCAATTGACGCTCCAGGGGGAAGCGCCTTCGTGATACTCGCAGCCGAAATTCTCGGCATACTCGTGGACCCGGCCTCGACGCTCCTCCTTCAATTCTCGCAGCCATTCCCATTTCTCGCCAGTGATGCCGTCGGGATCGTGTACGGTCCCGGAGGAATCCGAGGCCGTGACGGGGATGGCGCCAAGCTGGTTGAGTTTCTGCATGCAGTAGAGTGCGACGTTGCCCGAGCCTGAGACCGCGCACTTGAGTCCACCCAATCCATGACCGTGTTCGTTAAGCATGTCTTCAAGGAAGTAAACGGCCCCCCAGCCGGTCGCCTCGACGCGGATGTCGCTGCCGCCGAAGGACAAGCCCTTGCCGGTGAGAATGCCGGTGAAGCGGTTCTCCATCCGGCGATAATGACCGACAAGATAGCCGATTTCCCTGGCTCCAACCCCGATGTCGCCCGCGGGGACGTCTGTGTCTTCGCCGATGTGGCGGTGAAGTTCGACCATGAGTGACTGGCAAAAGCGCATTATCTCGGCGTTAGACTTGCCTTTGGGGCTGAAGTCGGCACCGCCCTTTGCTCCTCCCATCGGGAGGCCCGTCAGCGAATTCTTAAACGTTTGTTCGAAGCCGAGGAACTTGAGGATGCTGAGGTTGACCGACTTTGTGAAGCGAAGTCCTCCCTTGTAGGGGCCGATGGAATTGTTGAACTGAACGCGGAAAGCGCGATTGACGTGAGTCTTCCCATGGTCGTCGTCCCAGGTGACGCGAAAGACTATCACACGGTCCGGTTCCGTCAGGCGTTCAAGGATGGCCGCGTCGCGGTACTTTTGATTTTCGTGGATGAAAGGGTAGATGGTTTCGACGACTTCATGAACGGCTTGATGAAATTCCGGTTCGTTGGGATTCCGCAATTTCAGCTCCCGCATGAACTCTTGGATCTCCGTCGCAAAAGGGTTGTCACTCATGGGCGGGAGGCTAGGCGGGGCAGTGGTGGGCGTCAACGGAAGTGGAATAAGTCCGCGGATGAAAGCTCTCATTCACAACGGCGGCGAAGAAGCCATGCAGGCAATGCCCGTCAATATTCGTTCTCATGTCTTCCCAAAGAAAATCCATCGCTTTCGGTGTCACGGTCGTGGCGTTGATCGTTTGCGTGTTCGTTTTCAACCTTCCGGCCCGGTTGTCGCAGGCGCTGGACTGGATTGAGTCTCTCGGGATTCTGGCGCCGGTGGTCTTCATTGCGATCTATTCCCTCGCGACCGTGCTCTTCATCCCGGGGTCTGTCCTGACGATTGGGGCCGGGGTGGTTTTCGGCGCTGTGTGGGGGACCGTTTGGGTAACCTTGGCCGCAAATCTTGGTGCCTTTCTGGCCTTCATTACGGGGCGCTACTTTGCCAGGGATTGGGTGCAGTCGAAGATCGAAGGCAATCGCTACTTTCGCGCGATCGATGAAGCGGTGGCGCAGGAGAGCTGGAAAGTGGTGGGTCTCGTCCGGCTTTCTCCGGTCATGCCGTTCAATCTAGTCAACTACGCCTTCGGTTTGACGAAAGTGAAGCTGGCGCCCTACGTGATCATGTCGATAATCGGGATGATTCCGGGAACCATCCTCTACGTTTACATCGGATCCCTAGCGAGGGGGCAGGCGATGGGGAAGACGACAGGGGAATGGATCTTCACTCTCGTTGGGCTTATCGCCACCGTGACCGTCACGGTATTCATTACCCGCGCCGCTCGTCGACAGCTGAATGACATGATTCCAGAGGAGGAGGGGTCCAAAGCATGAATACAGAGCAATTTTTCGAACTGTCACCGCGAGATGACTTCAATGAGCAACTCCTCGCCAATGCCCATCCCGCTGATTGGGAGAATCCGACACCTTCCGGACGCTACAACCTGGTGGTTATCGGCGGTGGCACGGCAGGCTTGGTCTCGGCAGCGGTGGCTGCGGGGCTCGGCGGTAAAGTGGCGCTGATTGAAAGAGGCTTGCTTGGTGGGGATTGCCTGAACGTTGGCTGTGTGCCATCGAAGGCGCTGATCCGTGCCGGCAAGGCCGCGGCGCACGCGCGGGAGGCTGTCGATTTTGGCGTCGAGGTTGGCAAGGTGGAGGTCGACTTCGCCAGTGTCATGTCCCGCGTTCGTGAGATTCGTGCGGGAATCAGTCCCCATGATTCGGCCAAGCGATTCCGCGACCTTGGCGTGGACGTTTTCCTCGGCGCCGCGGAGTTTCAGAACGATTCGACCGTGAGTGTCGACGGGGTTGGGCTTCAGTTCCGAAAAGCAGTGATTGCAACCGGTGGCCGGGCGGTCTTGCCCCCGATTGAAGGTCTGGAGAAGGCCGCTCCTTTGACCAACCACACGCTCTTCAATCTGACCGTTTTGCCCAAGCGGTTGGCGGTGATTGGAGGGGGGCCCATCGGATGCGAAATGGCACAGGCCTTCCAGCGCCTCGGATCGGAAGTAACGCTGGTTCAAAGGGGCGAGGCGATTCTGCCGAGCGAGGATCCCGACGCCGCCGGATGGGTCAGGGCCCGTCTTGAACGGGAAGGCGTTCGTGTGCTGACGGGTTCCGAAGTATCCAAAGTCACGCTGGACGGAAAGGACAAAACCCTCACCGTGAAGTCGCCGGACGGTTCAGAGGAGATCACCGTCGACGAGATTCTCGTGAGTGCAGGTCGGCGTCCGAATACGGAGGGGCTTGCGTTGCAAAAGGCCGGGGTGGAAGCGAACGAGCGTGGAGTCGTGATTGATGATTTCTTCCGCACATCGAACCGGAGGATTTTTGCCGCCGGTGACGTGGCGATGGAGAAAAAGTTTACCCATGCCGCCGATTTCGCGGCGAGGGCCGTCGTGCAAAATGCACTTTTTTTCGGTCGCAAAAGGCTGAGTGCCTTGAGCATTCCGTGGTGCACCTACACGGAGCCTGAGGTGGCGCATGTTGGTCTCGGTCCTCTTGAGGCCGCCCGAAATGGGGTGGAAATCGATTCCTACACGCGGGAGTTTGCGGATGTGGACCGGGGGAAGACCGACAGTGAAACGGAAGGGTTCGTCCGCATCCACACCCGTAAAGGGACGGATCAGATCGTTGGTGCAACCATCGTCGGAAGCCAGGCTGGGGAACTCATCAGCGAGGTGGGGGTGGCCATGGGGGGGAAGATGGGCTTGGGGGCGCTCGCCTCGGTGATTCATCCTTATCCGACTCAGGCAGAGGCAATTAGACAGCTTGGAGACGCCTACAACAAGAAGCGATTCACTCCGACAGTGGCGAAATTTTTTCGCTGGTGGCTCAGCAAATCGCGGTGAATCGGCTACCTTTTCCTCTCGGTTTTGGAAAATTTTTCACCGGGAGGAAAAAACTTGACCTCGTCTCCCGTGTTTGATCTCAAGAGACCGAAAAAATCGTGATTTTTTTCCCGGTTTGGAGGTTAGAACGTATCAGATGGCACGAGCAGTGCTCTATCTTTTGAAGACTTGTTAGTCATGAAAAACATCACGGAGGAACAACAGAGCCGGCAAACCCCTGCCGACAGTGGAGGCATGTCCGCTACCAACCAATCACCGACCTCGTGGAATTCCCGCGAGGTCCACGCGCTGATCGAGGATGCTCATCGCAACGGAAGAAATCCGGCCTTGCTTTGTCTCGGTCGAGTCGAGGCGGAAGCTCTTGAGCGTTATCTCACGGCATTCACGGATGAGTCCGAGGACCGTATCAACTTGCGGGGATATCACTACGCAGGATTGAGAATCGTTGTTCTCAATGCGGAGAGTGTTCTCAGGGTTGAGACTCTTGAATCGATTTACGAGCAGAGTCGTCACGCGGAGCAGATGAAGATCAAGATGAAGCAGGAAGGCGAAAAGAGCCGTCACCTGCGGCGCTTTGACAGCATCGACGATGGATTCCGGCTTCGTGTCTGATTTTCAGGCGATACTGAAGAAATCGAGACCCTCGCGATAGCCCGAGAGGGACGCGAGGTCTCGCACTTTCTCCCTTTGTCCACGCTGCGCGACGGCTCCGAGAGCCGTCGCGTTTGTTCTTTTAAAATCCTTCTGGTCGCGAATCGGGGTCCCTCGGATTCTCTCCCCGATTCGCCTTGGATGGATTTCGTAATAGGCTTGGATCTGGATACCGCGGATACGGAGTGCGTTCGCCATGGATTTTCCTGTTGGCCCGGCGCCGAGCAGGACGACACCGTGATCCTGAATGCAACGGAGCCGGGAGAGAAAGTGAGCTTTGGCTTCCTGAAAGTTGGTGAGTGAGTAGCGGCTGTCGGTGCGGGTGATGCGGTCGGGGTGATCCGTCCACCGGTGAAGGACTCGGGGGACTTTGGCGATCCCGTATCCCGCTTCGATCAGCCGGAGGAAAAGGTCGTAGTCTTCCGCCCAAACGCTTTCCTTGTAGCCCTCTACTGATTCGAAGACGCTGCGGCGAAACATGGCCGTGGGATTCACAACGGGGCTCTCGACGAAGCGCTGGGCCGCAATCTCCTCCGGCTCCGTGAGCGAATTGACCCACCGTCCGTACTCGGCGAACCCTTCCCGGGGTTCGTCTCCATCGGGATCGGCGATGTGGACGAGGCATCCCGTGACCGCGATGTCCGGTCGTGATTCGAGGAATTTCAGCTGGCGCTCCAGTCTCTCCGGGTAAGCGATGTCATCGGAGTCCATGCGAGCGACGAATTCCGATTTCGCGCCTGCATGCCCGGCATTGACGGCATCGACAAAACTCTGGTCCGAACGAAGAACCCGGACCCGCGCGTCCAGTTGTTCGAAGTGTTCCGCGATCGCCCGGGCGGAGTCGTCAGCTCGATGAAGGACGAGAATGAGTTCCAATTCCCGAAGGGTTTGATCGAGGCAGCTTTCAATCGCCCGGGCCAGCATGCCGTGGCCTCGATGGCAGGGAAGAATGACCGAAACCGCGGGTGTCATGCAGGTGGCGAATTGGCCAGACTTTCGAGGACATTTTCCGCAGCTGATTCACCGGAAACAATCGCGCCCTCAATGGAGGCATTCTCAAGCCAGTCGCCCGCGAGAGTCACATTGGGAGGGACGTTGATCGCGGGACTCCTCTCCCCGGCGTGTTGTGCGGGAAGGGCATCGTCGATGCGATATCCGCGAAGATACTGCCAATCTCTCGCGCGGTCTCCGAACCACGACTCCAGTTGGTTCAGGACGGGAGTGGTCATGGCGGAAGGGTCATGGGCTCCAAGGATGGAAACGGAAATCAGGGCCCGATCGGGAGGTGAATACCCCGGTGCAATATCGGAAAGGACCGCGAGATTGTTGATCGGACCGTCCTGATTCCCCTCACCATTGAGGACGAGGCATTTCTTGCTCAAGGGAGATTCGGGCGAGGAAAAGTAGAGGCAGGTGACCCCGTGCGATGTGGTTTTGCCAGTGCTGCCGAGAAGCCGGTGGGCCTGCGCTTGATGGGTGGCAATGACGATGGCGTCGGCCTCCATGGACTCCCCGGTTTCGAGGCGAGCGCCGCCCGCATCCAGTGAACGGACGCGGGTGTTCAGGCGCGGTGAGGGAAGGCCATCAGCCAATCGCCGGGGAAGCTGCGCAATGCCGCCGGTCGGCAGCGCGGCTGCACCGCGGGCGAAATGATTGAAAACGAACAGCAGCTTTTCCGCGTTGGTCTCCAGGGCGTTCTCGAGGAAGACACCGCCCAGGAATGGCCGGAAAAACCGTTCGATCATTCGGGGTGAAAAGCCGAAGCGTTGAAGGAATTCCCGGGATGTTTCCCTGGTGCACTCTTTCCTCGGGCGCATCGAATACTGACGCAGGAGGGCGATGAGCAACTTGTCCTTCATGGATCCGATGGGTGCAAAGGCCGTTGCCAATCCTCCGAGTAGATCACGAAAGGGATCGGAAACGAGGTGAAACTTCCCTCCAAGCCGGACATAGGCGCCCGGTGCGAAGGCACGAAAATCGAGTTCCTTAAATCGTGCGCCTGCGACGGGATAGCTGGGTAAGAAGACCTGGAATCCCCGGTCGAAAAGAAATCCGTCTTTCTCATCCGTGCGCACCCTTCCGCCGACGGCGTCCGCGGCGTCGACCACTTCAACGGCGAGGCCTCGCTCGTGCAGAACCCGTGCACAGGAAAGCCCGGAAAGGCCCGCGCCGATCACCAGCACGCGCTTCATTTCTTCTTAGGAGGCCGCCGTCCAAGGAGGTGGCAGAGGGCGTCTTCGAGCTTTGACAATCGGAATGGGTAGTCGAGGGACTTGAGTTTCGCAGGCTCCACAGCGAGGTCTGAAAGCAGGGCCTCGTCCGCGAGTTTGCCGAGGGCCGCACGGAGGGCGAAGGCCGGGGCGGGCAGGAAGGAGGGGCGGCGGACAATTCGCCCTAACGTTCTTCCAAAGTCCTTGTTGGAAACCCACTCGGGGGCGCAGGTATTGATGGGGCCTGCGTATCTTTCGTCGAGAAGCGCACGATGAATGATGTCGACGAGATCATCAATGGCGATCCAGCTCAGTCTTTGGCGCCCGTGACCCACGGGTCCTCCGCCTCCCAGAAGGAAAACGGGAAGCAGTTTCGCGAGCATGCCCCCGGCGGGGGAAAGGACGGCGCCGATGCGAAGTTTCGCCACCCGAATCCCGGCTTCCTCGGCGGGCCACCATTGCTGCTCCCACTCCCGGCAGACTTCGGAGAGGAAACTGGTCCCGATCGGCGAGTCCTCCGTGTGCACGTTGAGGGCGCTTGACTGATAGTAGTTGATGCCGCTTGCGCTGACGATGACGCGGGGTGGGGAGTCCATCCGGGCAACCGCGTCGGCGAGCAGCCTTGTGCCGTCCTTGCGGCTGTAGAAGATGCGGTCCATGCGCTTCTTTGACCAGCGGCCGCCGGCGATGTTCTCCCCGGCAAGGTGAATGATGGCGTCGACCTTTCCGGCTCCCGCGAGATCGATGGTCTTGTTTTTCAAATCCCAGGCGACGTCGTTCTCGGATGTCGGGTTGCGGGTCAAAACGAGAACAGTGTGTCCAAAGCTTCGGAGAAGCGGGGCGAGAGCGTCACCCACCAATCCACGGCCACCCGAGACGAGGATTCGCATCGGTTGAACATCGGCAAAGAGCGGGTCTTTCAGCCGGGCGACATCGTCCGACGTGACCCGGTGCCGGTAGCGGAAGGTGCGCTCGAGACGGCTCTTGACGAAGCGCCCTCCAAAGAGTTGACCGACGAACCCGAGGGGCAGGCGGTAGCTGATCTCGTCAAGAAGGACGCTCGAAGACTTTCCTTTGCGCACGAACCGGTGGCGGTGGAGCCACTCCGCGAAGGGCCCATTGACCTGCACATCGACGAATTGCTTGCCCT
>JBCDLR010000087.1:0-11980 GCA_038745205.1 Verrucomicrobiota bacterium | reverse complement strand
GATAATAAGTAGCGGGAGGGATACTGTCATTGAAGCAGGTCGATCCCTTGTTCCTTATACAGTTCGTTCGCCCTTTGAATGTATTCGAACCCGAGCTTTACCTCGTTAAGGAAGAACTCTGCCAGTTGAACCAAGGTCTCGCGGTGATCGAGGAGGTGTTTTTCCAACTCCTGCGGCTCCACATCGCGACAAGAACGACGGTGACCGCGCCCCAGCTGGGTTCCCACGCAGAAGGAAAGCTCAAGTTGCTCTTCTTCCGTGTAAGTCTGCTTGGTGGTAGCGAAAAAACTGAGGATAGTGTGGGCCAGTTAGAATACCCGGGTTCGCACGGCTGAGCTGCAATCGGCAACTGTGGCCAAGGGGCTGATCAGACTATGCTGAACAGGCGTAAATGATGAAGATTGATTGTTGGAAGGTGGAGATCTCCACGCGGGCATGGGGCTTTCTCATCCTGCTCCGAAGTAGGATGGGAATCGGTTTCACGTAAACCGGCTCGAGGTGTGTTCCCACCCCTTCGGCTAATCGCAGTCGTTATTTATTCCGGCATGGCGGGCACCAGGGAGCATTATTTAGAGTGTCGCTTAGTCGTGGGTGGGAAACGTGGGCTGACCAAGATGCCGCGTCAATTCCGCTTTGTATCGTGGGATTATCGCAACTAGTCAGCGCCAACGCTTGCCAAATGGCGCGACAAAGTGCTGAGCAATGTGGTATCCTGGCTACTAAACCGATTTCCCCCTGCCTTTGCGAAGAATCCTCAAAAGTGGTTAACTTCACTAAGGGGGAAGGGACGCTTGAACTGTGGGATTGAGAGTTGATTAACCAGTCGTTTCGAATTTCAATGTTTGATGATCCGATTTTCAATCTCAGTCGCAGCAATGGTTTCATTTGCAGGAGAAACTTGCGCGGATGAAATCATCGTTGATGAGGTTTCTGCACGTGATGGGAATAGTCACTCACGCCTCGTTTTCTCTGGTGCCCCGAATTCTCCAATCGAAGCCTTGGCGAGGTCTGGAAATTCACAGGCTCTGTATGCTTTTGCGAATTGGCATGGGATTGGGGAGAGAGGAAAGAAGCCTGATGCTAATGAGCTTCGTCTGAAATATTTGTTCGACGCAGCTGCGGCGGGAAATCCGGACGCTTTTAAGGCACTGGCGCAGTTATTGACGGACGGGGACCTCATCGAGAGAGATCTGGAGAAAGCTTTCGATTATTGGCTGAAATTGGCCGATGTGGGCTTCACGGATGCCGACATTAAGATTGCGGAGTGCTACGAAAATGGCACTGGGACTGAGGTGGATTTGGAAAAGGCGGAAATCCGAAAAGCCGATTTCAAGAAAAACCTTGGATTAGACTATCAAAGTCACTTAAATGATAGAATTTTTGCAGCGCTTTCCCGCCAAGATGTTGATGTGAACGGTAAAGGGCAGATCGCATTCACAATCGGTGGGAGAGGAGGAAAGGTGGTGATCGAGAACGTACGATTTAAGGAGAACCACACGTTTTCTCCCGAAAGGTTAGTAAAATACTCAGAGCTTTTGCAGAACTTGGAAGTCTTGGCTCCACCTGGGGTTTTGGGGGATTCATTGCAAGTCGAAGTTTCAATGCCTCCAACTCGAGAGCTTCCGGATTTCCGCCACATGGAGGAGAGATTGCAAATTGATCTCGCTTCCAAGGTCTCCAAAGCCGGTTTTGTGGTAGAAGAGGTCTTCACGACAAGTAGAGACGGCGCCACTCGACTGGTCATATATAAGAATGAAGGGGAGAATGGAGATGGTGCCAAACAGGAGGCAGCGGTCGAGTCGGGTTCGCGGGATGGGATGTATTTATTTCAGATGAGGTTTCGAAATCCTGGAATGAATACCCAGTTTGATCTTCATGGCGGACGAGGGCATTTCATGCTGGTTCATACCCACTACAATCTCCCGATGAGTAAGGAGCGGATTAACCTGCTCAACGGAATTTCAGCACAGCGGGAGGATCCAAAACATCACTACGTTTATAAGTTGAACGACGGGTTTTTATCCGTGTGGCATCTTATTAACCTAGATAGATTTTCCTGGGATCTTTATTTGAAGAATTACCAGCCTATCGATGAGAAGCTAATTTCCTTTATTTTCCAGAAGTACTACCGATTGGAAAAAATGGGCCGGACGAATGCGAAGGAGAGTGAGGACTCTGCGAGTGATCAGAATTGATTCTGTCTAGAATCTGTTATTGTCCATGTTCCAGCCGATATTGAATATGATGAAAGGTGCTTGGAATTCCGGCGGCGTTCCGAAGGGAATCCAGCTCATTTCTCCCCAAAAACCCTCTTCCGGAGCTTCCGCTTCACGATCGGCTTTCCGCCCAGTCGCTTCACGAGTCCATTCACCTCAACTATATTCTTCATCACGGAGTAATTGGCGGCGTTTTTGGCGACGCAGTTGTTCCTCCTGCCCGATCTGAGTGAGAGCTTTGGTGCATCGACGGTCAACGTCGAGTACTCGAATCGCGACTGCGGGGCGACCCCGAGCCGGTGACCTTCAGCGAAATTTCAATGGAACGATTATTTTCCTGCGACTGCGCCGGACGGCGCTTGTCTCGCAAGGAAGTAATCCTAAAATTCCATCAAGGAAAGTGAATTTAGCATTGCTGTGAAGGTTGGCGTGGCGCGACGCTTGAATTATATGCTGGCTGTGAGGATGAGAATGTGAAGTCGTCTCATTCCCGTGAAACTCGTCGAATTGTGTCCTCTTCCCGCTCGATCTTTGGCTACTGAGCTGGCGGAAGTGTGGTGAATGATTGACGCCAGTATTGGCGGTCGTCGGTCGTCGGATTGGGGTTGATGAGGAGGCGGTAGATGTATTCTTCGCGTTGGGGGCCTTCGGGGTTGGCATCGACTAGTTCGAAGTCGATGCCGAGGACCATCTCGTCCCAAATATTGAGGTCAGTGGATTTTTCGTAGGTGACGAAGGCGTCGTCGGCGTTGGTGCGGATGGTGGCTTGAAAGAGGAGGTCGCCGTTTTCGGTGTAGATTTGAGGGCGAAGGGGTGGATCGAGGGTTGGGGACGAGAGGTCGGATCCGGCGGCGTATTCGAGGTAGTCTTTGATGCCGTTGTTGTTGGAATCGCCTTCAGGATCGAGGTTGGGGAAGAGGAGGTCGAAGTTGGCGAAGACGGGGCCTTCGTAGGCGCCGCGGTCGATGAAGGTTTGCAGGATGCGGGGATTGCCGGCGAGGTCAGTGGTTGTGGTGTTGGCGCTGTTGGAGCCGGAGTTGAAGGCGGGAGAGTTTTTGAGGTAGCGAAGATCGTCGTCGCGTGTGCCGAGAGTGCCGTCGGGGCCGGGTGGATTGACGAAGAGTGGGTCGGTGGAACCGGGTGCGTCGAAGGTGAGGTTGAAAGTGAAGGTCGGGGTGAATGCGCCGCCGTTCTGTTCAAGGGGCGAGGGATCCCAGAAGATGTTGTTCGTGCAAGTGGCGGAGGATCCGGCGGCTTGAAGGAAGTAATGGAAGCAGCGTCCCCTGACGCCGGTGTTTCCGGTGAAGCTGCAGTTGGTGATGGTGGAGACTCCACTTTGTTGAAAAACCCCGGCGCCGAAGCTCGCGGCATTGCCTGAGAAGGCGCAATTGGTGACATTTGTCGTGGCAAGGATGGTGGCGATGCACCCACCGCTACCGGCCTCGTTGCCAACGAACCGGCAGTTCGTGAGGTGGGTGGTGTTTCCGGTTGCGAACGAGTAAATGGCTCCACCGCGCCTGCCTCCCTCCGGCGTTGTGGCTTTGTTTCTGATGAAAAGGCAATTTTCGAAGGTCGTGGTCATGGGGAGGCCGTCGCCGGAGACGGGCTCGATGCGGACGGCGCCACCGTTGTCCCGGGAGTTGTTCTGGAAGAAAGTGGTGTTTTTGAAGGTAGGCTGTGCGCCGATGTAGAGGCGGACGGCGCCTGCGTCCGGGCCGGAATTGTTGGAGATAGTGCAGGCATCGAAATGGGGGGAGGCGCTTTCCGAGATGGTAATCCCTCCGCCGAAGGCGGACGCGCTGTTCGAGCTGATGTTGCAACGAAGGAACGTCGGTGACGATTGTTGCCGGATGTGCGCGGCGGGGCCGACTTCGGCATCGTTGTCGATGATGAAGCCATCGATCACTTGGGGATCGGCCTGGAAAAGATAGAGGCTGCCGCCTGTCGTGGCGATGTTGTCTTCGATCACTCCGTCCTCGATGGTGGGATCGCTGTTGGTCACATAGAGGCCGGCGCCGTCCACGGCTTGATTGTCCGTGAAGCGGCAGTCGTTGAAGGTGGCCCGGGATTCCATCTCGAGATAGGCGGCTCCGCCGTTGGTGGCGAAGTTGTCAGTGAACTGGACGTTGGCGATGACGGGTCGGCCTGCGCTGATGTGAATGCCGCCTCCTTGAGATTGATCGGAAGAGCCGTCGGCCTGGCCGCCGGAGACGGTGAAGCCGTCGAGGCAGGTTGTGAAATCGGTGCCGTCGGCAACAAGGACGTGGTAGGCATTGTCGGAGCGATTGGTGAAGTCGACACCGTCGTCGCCCATGAGGTCGCCGGAGAGGATGGTGTTGTTGGCTTCGGGATCAGGGTTGCGATCGGCGAAAGTGGGTTGGGCACCGCCTGTAGTGTCGAAGCCGCCGTAGAGTTTGACGGCTCGCTTGAGCTGGAAGGTGGCGGTGCGGTCGCCGGCGGGACCGGGTTTGTAGTTGCCTTCGGCGACCCAGATATCGGTGTTGGAGGTGGCGTTGGCGAGCGCGGTCTGGAGATCGGAGTAGGCGTTGTTCCACGAGGTGCCGTCGTTGAGGCCGCCGGCGACGTTTTGGTCGACATAAACGGTTTTGCCGGGAGTGCGGACGAAGACAAAGCTGAAAGCGGGCGTCCCGTTGGAAATGTGTTGGGGATTGGTCGCAGGATGGATGACGGGTCCGCCGGGTGGGTCATCAACGATATCGCGGCTGGCGATGACAAAGTGCCCGGCTTCGTGGTCCCATTCGTAAGACCAGAGGTTGTCTACGTTGAGGCCGGAACCGCCTTCGGGGCTCAGAATGAGGGTGCCGGTGCAATTGGTTTGGCCGGGGATGTCGAGGTAGTAGAAGCCGAACAAGGTGGAGGGCTTGGTGACGGTGAAAGTGCCGTCGGCGATGGGGTTGCCATCGACGGTCACGGGATCGCCGGAGCCGTCGATGCGGCCCATGGCGATGATCTCGGGTTTTTGGTGATCGAGGGGGATGTAGAGGAAGGAGACCGGGTCCCGCTCGTAGGTGGTGGCGTCGCGGCCGTTGTCGTGATTGAAGATGGTGAAGGTTCCGTCGATGTTGGCGCGGGAAAGGGCGAAGTTGTTTTCGTTCTTCGCGCCGTTGACGAGGAGGATGCCGTCGGAGGAGGTCGAGTCGCCGAAGAAGGGATCGGTGAGGTCGAGAGTATAGGTGCCATCGGCGTTGTCTTCGAACTCGATCCCGAGGCGGACATTGGCGGAGGAGTTGAGGGTCGTGATGGCTCCTCCATTGGTGGAGTTGAAGGCGACGCCGCAATAGAATTCCTGAAAGGTGGAGAAGAGGAAGGCGACGTTGGCGTTGTCCTCGATGCTGGTATTGCGGGCGGATTCGAAAATCTGGATGTAGTGGAGTCTAGGGATGGAAATGGTTCCGTCTGGCGTGGCGCTGGTGCTCGGGTAGCGAACGGGATCGGTGCCGTTCTGGGCGATCGTGCTGATGACGATGCCGTCGTTGTTGGCGCCGGGAGGATCGATCCCGACCGTGTAATCACCGGGGTTCGTGTTCGAGGGAAGAGTGACGCCGGGGGAAGCGGTGGGGAGGAGGGTGACGCTGAAGGGGGAATCGGTGACCTCGAGAGTGCCGTGCTCGAGGGCCGGGGCGAGTTGGACAAGAACCAGAAATGCCAACGCCGAAAGGAAAAATAGACGTTGAATGTGCCTGCGGGAACTGTGGGGTGCTTCGGTGGCTTTTCGGAGAATGACGGCGGCAATCATACAAAAATCCCCACCGGTTCCGGAGCGAAACTCTCGGGGACGCCGGGGAAATTGTTGTCGATGAAGTCGCGCCACACGTCGCGGGTTTTCTTGGAGACGAGTTCATTGGTTTTTTCCATGCAGACGGAGCAGGCGCGCATGCTGTCGAACATTTCGTGGCCGAGGCAGGCGCCGACGAGCGCGAACTCGTTGGCCCGCCTTCCTTCAAGTTTCTCCTCGTCCTGGCAGAGGCCGCATTTCCCGAGGCCAAGGCCGCGGACATAGTTTTCTGCGAAGAAGCGTTCCATGTTCTGGCGCGTCTCCTCGGAGTACTCGTCGAGGAGGCTCATCGCGCAGGGGCCGCAGAGTGCATACTCCATGATGACCTCACCCGCCTTGTAGGTTTTCACGATCTGGTAGCCGTCGTCAAAGTCGCCCAAGGACTCCCCGCATCGCGTGCAAACCCTGAAGGGGGCCTCGAGGTATTCCGAGTGGAGGATTTCGGGAATCGGTTGCGGTTCGAATTCGTCTTTCATGGAGAGAGTGCGGACGAAGCGGGCATTCCCTGTGAATGAAGATTGCTCCCGTCGCGCCCTCCAATAAATTGGAATTGCTCATGAAATCGACTGTTTTCCTTCTTTCCCTGGTGCTTTTTGTCGGCTGCAACTCGGAGGACGAAGTCCGCGATGACGAGCCGCGAGGCGAGACCGGGGAGGCAGCGTCCCTGGTGGCCGAGTTGGAATCGGCGCCAGCACCGCCGGTGGACTGGCCGCTGTTTCGCGGAGGTCCTGAACTCAAGGGAGTTGCCGAGGTTACGCTCGCTCCGCCGTTGACCCCGGATTGGACCTTCGAGGCCGGAGACGCGGTCACGGGATCGCCGGTGATTGCGGAGGGAGCGGTCTTCATCGGCTCGATGAATGGGATTTTCTATGCCCTCGATCTGGAGACCGGGGACAAGAAATGGGAGTATGCGGCCGAGGATGACGACGGATTGGAGGCCAGGATCGAGGGCCCAGCCTGCTATGTGGATGGCATCATCGTGTTCGGCACGGACCTCGGGTTGGTGGTCGCTCTGGACGCCAAAACAGGAGAGGAAAAGTGGCGGTTCACCGCCGAGGACAAAGTCAGTGGAGGGCCGACCTATTTTCGCAATCCGGAGTCAGGAGAGGTCACGATCATCGTGGGGAGCCACGACTACTTTGTCTACGGCCTCGGTATTGAAGACGGCGAGAAGCTTTGGGAGTATGAGACAGGCTACTACGTGAACGGGACCCCGGTCGTGCAGCGGGGACGCATCCTGTTCGGAGGATGTGACGGGATGATTCACCAGGTGAGCGCCGCTCTCGGGGAGGTGATCGCGTCCGATGAAATCGGGTATTACATCGGGAACAACATCGTCGTGGAAAACGACATTGCCTACATCGCGCATCATGAGAATGAAGTCATGGCCTTCGACCTCGAAAAGAAGGAAACAGTCTGGCAGTTCGGTGAGCGGGATTTCGAGTATGTGGCGTCGCCCGCGTTGACCGATGACTCCGTGCTCGCCGCTTCCCTCGACAAGCGTCTCTACCGGATCGACCGCGAGAAGGGGACAAAGAAGTGGGAGTTCCGCGCGCGAAAACCGATTTCCGGGTCGCCGGTTTTGGCCGGGGCGCATGTCTACGTCGGCTCCCACGACGGACGTTTCTATGCGATTGATTATGAGACCGGGGAAGAGGCCTGGAACTATGAAATCGGGGAGCAAATCAAGTCCTCGCCGGCCGTGGTCGAGGGACGCGTGGTCATCGGGGCGGATGACGGCGTGATTTATTCGTTTGTCAGCGAAGGGTAGAAATGGTGCTCCTGCGGGTCACATGCACTCCATGTTACATTGCCACTGCTCGGCGCTGCGTTGGAGGAGATCGATGGCGAGGGCGGGGGAGAGATCGGGTGCGGCGGAGAGTAGTCGTGCGAGGTAGCCGGTGACGCGTGGGGCGGCGAAACTGCTGCCGGTGTCCATCTTCATGCCGCCGCCGGTCCATGCAACGGCGATGTCCTCGCCGCGAGCGGCGAAATTGACCATGGCGTCGTCGCGGAAGAAGAAGTAGCCGGAGTCCGTGCGCGCCATGTCGACGGCGAGCACGGTGGGAAAGTGGGCGGGCCACTCGGGTTCGAAGACGTCGAAATTACTGCAGGCGGAAACGACATGCACCCCGGCCAGCCAGGCGGCATCCACCCATTGCTTGTGTGCCATGATGAAGCGCACGCTTCCCTTGCACCCGAAGGAACAGTTGAGGACGTCGTAGCCACGGTTGAGAGCGAGGCGGACTCCTCGGGCAATGATGGCTGATCGGGAGAGGTTGCGGGCATCGAGAACGCGAAAGCTTCCGATCTCGGCCTTGGGCGCGACTTCATGGATGATGCCCGCGACGGCCGTGCCGTGGCCATAGACATCGCCGCTTTCGTCGTCGTCGATGGTGCGGACACGTCCATTTTCCTCGACCACGGAGACGCAATCCCCGATCTTCATTTCCGCAAACTTCGGGTGGGAAAAGTCGATGCCGGAGTCCAGAACGGCGACTCGTATGCCTTCGCCGTCTCCATGCTGGATGGCATGTCGGGCCTCTTCTGGTTCGAGCCAGTCTTTCTTTCGACTCATGTGTGAAGGTCGAGGAGGAGTTGGACGATCCGGTAGTTCACGAGACGTTCGATGACCTTGGAAATCTTCTGCACCTCCGAGAGGTGGGCGGCCGTGAACCCGTCGGGGTCCGAATCGCTCTCGCATTTCTTCAGTTGGACGCAGGAGATGACTCCGCTGAGTTGACCGCCGAGATAAAACGGAACCGCAATCATTCCGCAGGTGATGAATCCGAGGGCGTCATCGATGAGTTTCGAGTGCTCCGCATGCTGGTAGACCTTGTTCTCGCAGATGGCGTGCTCGGAGGCGAGGACGAGGCTGATCAGTCCCTTGTCGAGCGGTTGCTCCTGGCCGATGAGCTTGGGTTCTTCATCCGCAAAACCGACGGTCAGTTTCGTGCGCTCCTTGTCCGCAACCCAGATGGTCGCGCTGTCCGATCCGATGACGCTCATGGCGGCGCCGAACAACGAGCGTGCGATAGGGTCGATGAGGCTGCGGAGGTCCTCGGGGCGAAGTTCTTCGGCCGTCTCGGAGAGTCGGTGTTCGAGCATGGCGGAGAGGTCTCCCAGTCCGGGATCGGCATGAATCTGGTGCATGAAGCCACGATAGGCTGGGGATTGCCGGGTGTGCAATGTCGGGTCGATCCCTAAGACGCGGCGCATTCAGTCGTGGTATCTTGGTACTTGCCCATGTCTGAAAGTCCGACGACTCCGCCCCAGACGACCGGTTCGCTGGTCCGGGAAGCGGTGGAGGAATTCGAGGTCCCGCTCGTTCGCTATGCAATGAGCATTCTGCACGACCTCGAGCGGGCGCGTGATGTCGTGCAGGACACCTTCCTTCGTCTCTACCAGCAGGACGAGGAGGAGATCCGGCCGAAATTGCGTTCGTGGCTCTTCACGGTGTGTCGGAACCGGGCCTACGACGTGATCAAAAAGGAAAAGCGGATGGTGCCGGTGGAGGAGTCTTCGTTCTACGATTTGGGCGGTGCGGACCCGTCACCGCGGGAGGCGATGGAATTGCGGGAACGAGAGCGTGAGAGGGGGGAGGAACTGGAGAGGGTCTACGCCGAGATGAAGACACTTTCTAAAAACCAGCAGGATGTCCTGCGGCTCAAGTTCCAGGGCGAACTGAGCTACAAGGAAATCGCCGAGGCGACCGGACTGAGCATGGGAAACGTCGGCTTTCTCCTGCATGCAGCACTAAAAAAACTTCGAAGCAAACTCGGGGCGGCCGAGGCGGCAAATTACTAACATTTTACCTAAGAATGAACGAAGACGATAACGAACTGGAAATCCGGCTCACCGGGGAGGCTCTCGGCGAATGGCCGGCTCGCGAAGAGGCTCCGGAAAGGGAACAGCAAACGATCGAGGCCACGAGACGAGTGGCCCGGATGGTGTCGGATGCCTACGCGCAGGAGGAGGATTACCGTCTCACGGACTCGCAGCGACAGCTCCTGCTTGGAGGATCCGGGGCGATGCGATCCCTGCCGAAACTCGCGCCGCGGGACCGCCGGGTTTTTGTGAAGGCAATCCTCGCCGGACTCGGGGTGGCGGCAGCTTTGCTCGTTCTGCTGGCCGTCATGCCCGCACCGACGAGCGAGACAGTGGAAGTTGAGAGCCCTGTGGAATGGGTGGCGCCGGAAGAAGTCGATGGTGTCGTCATGCGTGTTCTGATTCTTGAGAAACCGGCGGAAGAGGAAGAGGAACTGGTGGTCGCGGCCAACGAGGGTGAGGGCGATCTGCCGGGAAGGCGGGTCGAGACTGGGACACCGGCGGAAACCGTGGTGGTCGACGTTACCGAAGGCGAGCAGTCACCGCCGGTGAGCGCGGAGCGCCGATTGCCGTTCCGGAAACTGGTGGAGGCCTTGGCTCCTCTCGACGCCGCCCTCCTTCCCGAGTTGGACTTTGAAGCGGCCGTCGACGGACTCGACGAGATCCGTCCGGTGAAGGCGGAGCCTGATCGCTGGCGCCTCGCGCGCTATGATTCCGTCCCGGAGCCCGATGGCGACGGTCGCATGCTCCAGCAACTGACTTTCCATGGCCCGGTCGAAGGTGTGGAAGAGCCCCTGGTTGCGGTGAAGTTTGATCGCAATCGCGTCTCGAGATTTCGACCGGTGGACTCTGTGCAGTGGATGGATTCGAGGGATGAACTCGTCATCAGTGTTCCTGCGTCGGCCGCTTTCCGGGGTGGTTGGCAGTTGCTGCTGGAAGTCGAGCCAGCGAAGGCGTCGGCCGCGCGTCCGGGATTCCCGTCGCATGTGGCAACTACCGTATCGGCCGATCTCGGCGATGTTGTCGTGGCGGGAGGCGAGGATCAGGCTGTGGCGAGGTTAAAGGAATCCGGGGAGATCCAGGCCTCCCGTTCGATGCGTAAGCGGCTTGCGATTGCGCGATTTTCGCGATGGCTCGAAGCTCGGGATGTTCCTCCTGGGGAATTGATCGCGGAGATGAAGGAGATTTCCGGGAAGGATTACGAGGAAGTGGAACGGCGACTAGTCGCGTCGCTGCGGATCGCCGGAACCGAGTGAGCTTTCGAGGATAAGACTGTCGTTTTGATAGAGATCCCGGTTCGAAGCCTGGATCTCTGTTTTGAGCCTTACGGTCAATTGGGACAGGTCGACGAGTCGCCAGCGCAGGAAACGCCACTGGCCGTCGTTTCCATCGTGGGCGAATCCAACCAGAAGATGATGGGCATCCTCAAGAACTTTGGTCCTGTTGGAGTTTGGCGTGTAATAGAACGTGCGTAGCGAACTGTCTTCGCTTCCCGTTTCGTAAAGCTTGGGATCCAGATAGAAAACAGAGTTCGTCGGCAGATGAACGATGCGAAGGTCGGGGTATCCCGTGCGTTGGGGGGTTCCCTCGGCGTTGGGCGGGACGTGACACTGGAAATCCGCGTGCTGATCGATGCGCGTCCGGATGGCGTCCTCGAAAAAACGCGACGCCTCATTGATTCTCCGCAGGCCCCGAATCGGGCTGCCGGGCAGGTTCATTTCCGTCAGGACTTCGTTGAATACCTCCGCAAGAACCGAGGCGGCGACGGTAAAGGATCTCCCCAACGGAAGAATTTTCCTCCCGGTTGAAGCTTGGATGATGTCGGAAAAGGCGACTTCCTCGAGCGCCGCCGCCTGTCGGAGGACTTCAGGCAAAGGGACGTCAGGGCCGGAATCGACCGAGGAAGAGAGGTCGTGCCCGTCGCGGGAACCGCATCCGATGAAGAAGGCGGCGACAATAAGGGTATAAAGTTGAAAGAGGAGGCGAGTGTTCATCGTAGAATTTCTGAAACCATAGGGAAATCACATAACGCTCAATAATTTTATAAACTTCGAAGTTGATGAATATTCGGGTTCCCTATTTTCGGGTTTCCATCCGTACGAAATGTGGAAAACTCCCTGAGTAGAAAATGAAGTCGATT
>JBCDLR010000086.1:0-12053 GCA_038745205.1 Verrucomicrobiota bacterium | reverse complement strand
GCGTCTTTGCTCTTCTGTCCTCCAAATCTTGCGATTAGTCATCGCCACGTTAGCGGTCGTGAAGCGAGCATACGTTTGGAAAACTGTTCCAACGGGTGTCAGGCCGCGACCGGAGTTTCCATTCGAAAATTACCCAGCCTTCAAGTCGCCGAGAGTCCTTGCGACTAAGCTCAACCAACTCTTCCCAACGTCTCTCTCATGAGGTCCTATCTTCCAGTTCTGGTCGCAATCGCCGGCCTCGGCACCGTCAACGGACAGTTGGAACTGCGCCCGCCTAATTACAACACCAACTTTCAGGCTGGTGCACCTAATGTCGCTTCCCCGCCTCCCACGAGTGGGCAGAATGCCTCGGTCGTGAATACGTCGGGCGGGGTCGGCGCTCTCTCCGACACAGGTTCAGTGGCGGATCAATACCCCTCGAATCCGGCCGGGGATACGGTCCTTAAGAAAGCAATCATTGGATCCCCCTTCGCCGCGGGTGTTCCGCGTTATGCCCTTGGCGACGAGATTACTTCACCGCGCCTGCAGTGGGATGGCGCGACGGAAGCGCCGCCGGGGTATTGGCGAAAGAAGCCGGTTTTTCCCGGAGAAGTCATTTCCGGAATCGGAACCCCGGTTCCCGCCGGAACAGTCAACGTTACAACTGCATCGAACACAAGTCCAACGGTCGTGGTGGATTCCGTTCCTTCGGAACTGGTCGTCGGTTCTTACTTGCTCGGTCAACCGGTGACCCGCGTCATCGGAACGACGGTGACGCTTGCCGGGAATGCTTCCACGACCATTAGCGGAACCACTTCCGTCAGCGTGACGCCGGCGACAGACTATTACTACAGCCCTCACGCGGAAAAGGTCTTCGCGCATCAACCGGGTCGCGTGACGATTACCTGGGTCACAGCGCAGCAGGAAGGTGGCTCGTTCCGCACGGTGGAGGAGATTTTCGCTGTCTCGGCGAACACGGGCCGCGCCATCCGCACCATCTTCTGGACGGAAGGAACGTTCGACGGCCCGAAAGTCCAGGTGAACGACGGGAGCATCACCACCATCAATCCGGTTTTCAACCGACAAGTGCCCAAGGCAGTGCCGGAGGAAGTCAGCATTCCCGGTTACAATCCCATTTCACCAAACCTCACCACCATCTCCTTTGAGAAATTCAACGGTGTGGGTGAGTTGAAGGCCTACAATGTCGAGGGCAGGGTCCTCATCGAGTATCTCGGCGAGATTCGGGATAGCGCGGGAGCCCATGAGTTCCTGGGATTGGAGATTGTGGAGATCAAGCGCGTGCCGCCCATCGGCTATCCCTCCGTCAATCTTGGTCAGGAGATCCTTCCCAGCCGGGGCGGGCCGGACTTGATCGCGTCTCCCGTCCTCAACAGCCAGCAGGGAGGAGTTACGTTCTACGGGACGAGCGTTCGGCCGGACCAGACCCTCGCGTATTTTGCCGAACGGGAAACGAGTATCGCCAATGACCCTGATGACGGCAGCCCTAACAATCCGAACGAGGCTTTCAACAAGGTCGTCTTTTATTGGTTGGAAGAAGGCAACTTCGGGATCACCTGGCCGACTCACCAGGACCGGTATTGGTTGCGATGGTCGCCGAACCTGGACGACTACGCTCATTACACGGTGGATGATTCGGGAAGCACTGTGGACACTGGAGTGAGTTTCACGGGCGGGGTTCTACCGCAATTGATCTACCAGGATGACCCGGCGCAGGCGGAGTCGGTCATCGATATCAATACCCAGCGATTTCACATCAACTATCTGGGACCGGATGAGAGGAACCGGTCCTTGCTGAAGTTCACGAGCAACGGGGAAGTCTGGTATGTGGTCATGTATTCCCAGGGCGAAGGGCGGGCAAAGGTGGTTTCTTCGACAACGCAGGCATTCGATGACCGGTCCATCGTAACGACGCCCACGACGATTTGGCTCGCTCCGGGTAATCCCGTCTCCATACTGTCCGTTGGAAATCTTGGAACCAACGTCGCGGAAGTCATCGATGGAACAAGGTACCGTCTGGGATTCAGGTATCTCGATAGCTTCCTCGGTTATCATGAGTTTCTGATCTTCATCTACGCGGGCTGGCCATACAATGGCTTCTACCTTCTTCGTTATGACGGATGGGTCACAAATCCGTCGCTTCCGACGTCGACCATTGTCAACGTCGCCTCGACGGCAGGGTTGGAAGTCGGAATGGTCGTCACGGGAACCGGGATTATCGGTGATGCCACCATCTCGAGGATCATCGATGAAACGACTTATGAGCTTTCCACTTATGTCGCGGGAGGTGGTACGCATGACTGGACCTACACTGTTGAATCGGACCAAAGGGCCTTCATCAATACGTTTGCCTTCGTGGGAAGCCGGATTCTTCCCCCGGTGGGGCATGAGGCCGGGGGTTATATCTCCGATGGAACCGGGTACTATCCGGAAGGGTATGTCGATCCCTTTGTCGCCGGGGTTCCGGTGGCTAACGAGGGCGCGATTATTCCGGTCAATGCCGTCCCCGGCAATGAAAAACTGACCGTTCGTTGGTTCAAGCGCGTGAAGGCCCCGAACTCGTCATTCCAGGACTTCTTCGTCCCTGGAAAAACCGGTCGCTACACTTCCGTTTTCCCGACCTTTACGATTCCCGAGATCGTCATTGCCCAGGGTGTCGGCACGGATGACCTGCCGCCGGAGTTGGCCGCGGGCAGCGTTTACTACCAGAATGATGATTCACAGCCTGGCTACAACCCGAACGAGGAACACGCCCTCATGCTGGCGGGTCGTGCCTACGCTCTCCGGGATGATCTCAATGTCGTCAGCGGCCCGGACTTCACGTCCTTGCCGTGCATCCTGCTCGCCTACACCGATTCCGTCGACGGGCGCCCGGCGATGAAGGCCTACAACGTGAAGCGCTCCAATGCGTATTTTGATTTCGACTACACGGCCACGGCCGGGACGCTGCTGGTAAAACCCTATCCGTTGCCCCTGATGCCGCTGGCCTTGGAAGGGACCGGGACAAACCGACGAGCGAAGGACTTTGAGATTCAGTCCGCGGACGACCCGACGAACGAAACGCGGAGCCAGGACACGAATTACACGGGCTTCACCTTCCAAGACCGCAAGGGATTCACCTGGGTGCACCGCGGCGCGCACCAGCCGAAGGTGCTCGTTCGTGCTACTTATGGTGTCACCGGTCAGACTTCGGATGTCACCGCAATTTTGGCCAACGCCATTGCAAACGGTTGGAGTTTCGTCGTGGACAATTTCACGATGGGTGGTGATCCCGCTCCCGGCCAGGCAAAAACATTGACCGTTTCCTACGATATGGGGTCAGGCGTTTCGGATGAATTGATCACGGAGGGTGGAACGTTCACTCCGCCGCCGCCCGGCCCTACCTTGTCGATGCAGCTGTATTACCTGAATCGCGAGGGTTTCTATTTCCCGGGATTTTCGCCACAGCCCGAGGTCGATACAATTCTACCCTTCCTGCGAAATCCGTCTGAATCCGGAACGACACTTGATCTGGACAAGATCGACAACGGGGAAGACCACGAGCCGTTGACAGTAGTTTATCGTCCGACGTGGCCGGCGGATGCGCCGGAGTTGAGGATCGCGGAGTCGCTCATGTTGCCGAAATTCGGATTGCCGCAGGTGCGCGGGCAATCTAGCGCCCAGATTCTTTACCAGCAGTCGATTGCGAATGCGGCGACGACTACTGGTGACTCGAAAAGGAGTGTGACCCTGCATGACCCGACACGGGAGAAAACGGTGGAGATTGATGCGCCATCGGTGGGGCTGACCGAATTGCCCTCGGTGCTCATGACGACGAACTACCAGGGTAAGGTTTATTTCCAGGGGCTTCCCCCACATTTACAGGAGCGCTTTTTCTTTGATCCGCTGCGTGGCGACAGTGGGACACTCATCCTTCTTGGTGAGTTCCATGACGTTCCTGCGGGCGAGGACTACCTCGACATCAACTTGCTTTCCGCGGCCGATGAAACCGCGATGAAGGATCTGATTCCCGTGGGCAATGCCGATAAATCGAAGTGGGAAGCCGCGATCAATGCGCTGACCACCACCGTGGAGACGTTCATCGAGAATCCGAATCTGGAGGGCGATTTCATCGTCGATGCAGCGCAGGACGAGGTCGTCGGCGAAAATGACCTCGCGATTATCGACGACCCGGACACGGCGGTGGACAGCTACGCGCTGACAGCGACGGGGCAGGGGACGGGCTTTGTCACGATGGCCTTCGGCAACGGCAATGTGTTCACGGACGAGGGGGATCCGGTGCAGATTCAGGTCTTTAAGGTCGCGCCGCAACTGTATGTCGGCGACCTCAAGACGCTCTTGTCGGAGAATCCGCTCGATGAGCAGGTGTCTCTGCGTCACAGCGGTGACTATGGCGGCAAGCCGGAGGAGTATGAGTTCGACTGGCGGTGGACCACAGGAGCGGCAACGGCTCCAGCAGTCTACACGCAGACGATGGAAGAACGGATCGGCGATCAGGGCGCTTCCCCGGCCAGTCACGAGTGGAAAGTGATCTATGATCCGAGGAAGGCGATGGCGTCGTCCTTCGAATTCGACGCCGCGCTCGCTTTCCCCTTTCCACGGACGATGTGGATCAAGACTGGTTTCTACACGGCCGAGGACGACGAAGCGAATTACCCTACCACCGTTATGAAGTCGACCGTCGGCCTCGACTTCACGGAAGACGGGGTTCCGGGGCGGATTGTCTTCAGTGCCAACCTCGGTGCATTGGACGGCTTCATCCTCTACGTGAATGGAAAGCCAGCACTGGCCCACCAGGCTCCGGAGGGCATTCTTGCCAATACGAATGCCAGTAGTGGACTCACTCCCAACGGCTTGAGCAAGCAGTTCAGCGTCGCGCCGAGCTTCTTCTCGGCGGGTCTCAACCGCATTGAGATGGCCCTCTACTCGGAAGCGGATGTGTGGATCCAGTCGAATCTCGACTTCATGCTGGAAGTGGCGGAGGAGGTGGACGCGGTCGAAGGTGGCAGTGTCTGGCAAATCGCCCCCGATCCGACCGAGCAGAACAAGAACATCGCCATCGTCGGCGGGAGCCCGCTCAATCCGTTCGGGGGACCGACCTTCGTCCTCAACGATCGATGGTTCACGATGCGTTACCGGCCCAAGCTCTCCGCCGAGGGAGTCTGGACGGAGGGCGCGGCCACGCAGGAGGATGTGGAATGGTCGCGTTGGACCAATCCGATGCTGGTCGAGGGCTGGATCAAGCGCGTGCTTGCGGCGATCAATCCCTTTGAGCAACGCGTGAAGGACCTCTTCAGCAACGAGGTGAACACGGATGTGAGCGTGCTCACCCAGGCCGGAACCCGCTGGGAGGGCGACATTGCACTCAACCTCGACAACATCAACGAAGTCGGGCTCATCGAGATCTACGAAACCGTGCTCAATCGCGGGAAGAGCATGAGTATCGATGCGAACACGAATGATCCGGACACGAACAATGCCCTTCTTCTCGCCGCCGGCTACCTCAGCGACCTCTACACCTTGCTCGGTAACGAGGCCTTCGCCGACGCGGCCAATCCCACAATCTCCATCGATGACCAGGGGAGTTCGACGCAGGTAAATACCAGCCGCTTCTCCTTCGAGGCGCAGGTGGCGAGTTCCCTCGATGAAGAACTGGCGCTCCTCCGCGGTCGGGATGATCTCGTCAGCCCCGGGGTGCGGACGGCGCCCGCCTACAATCGCCTCTACTGGAATTACACGCGCGGGATCAACAGCGGTGAGGCCATTTACGCCCTGAACTACAACATCCACGAGAAGATCGGCAGTGAAACCGCCGACGGAGTGATCGACGAGGCCGACGCGCAGCGCATGTTCCCGCAGGGGCATGGCGATGCCTATGGTCACTACCTCACAGCGTTGAAGGGCTATTACAAGCTCCTGACCAATGAAAACTTCACGTGGACGCCACGGGCCGAAGCGGTGACCGTCCTCGGGCAACCGGTCACCATCGATTACTTCGATGAAAGGAAGTTTGCGGCGGCCGCGGGCAACGCGGCACGAACAGCGGAGCAGGTAGTCTCCCTGACATACCGCAAGTATTACGAGGACGATCCGGCTGCGGGCTGGACACACCTTCGCGACGACCAGGGGGCAAACTCGCAAACCGGCATCACGCGGCGACAGGGACTCGACGAATGGGTAAGCCGGAGTGCCCAAGGCACGCTCTTCCATTGGGCAGTTGCGAACGCACTCCTACCGGAAGAGGACCTTGTGAACACCGGGATCCAGAAGATCGACCGCACTACCGTGCCGGAAGTCAAGGAGTTGCCGACCTATGCGGCGGGTTTCCAGACGACGATCGATAATGCCAACGCGCGCCTCAATCCACTGGGCCTGAGTCCCGGGGCCATTGCCTTCGATATCTCGCCGGCGGACATGAAAGCGGGGCATTCCCACTTCGAACAGGTCTATGAAAGGGCGCTCGTCTCGCTCAACAACGCGGCCGGGGCCTTCAACCAGGCGGCAGTGATGACCGGCTTGTTGCGGACTCAGCAAGTCACGCTCGATGAGTTCAACAATGCCATCTTCGAAGAAGAGGACGCGTTTGAGGACGAGTTGATCGCCCTCTTCGGTCGTCCCTACTCGGGCGACGTTGGGCCCGGGAAGCTCTATGAACAAGGTTATGAAGGACCGGACTTCTTCCGCTATTTCATTGTGGACCGGCCGAGCGACCTCGTGGACACGAGCCAGACCTTTACGGTCACGATTCAAGAAGCCAACGAGTTCAGCGCCTTCACCGGCAATCGCATTGATGACATCGTCAACGGACTCGACGAGGGCACTGCCGTCACCTCTGGGACCTACACGGTGAAGCCGTCGTCCTTTGTGCAATACAACGATGTGTGGAGGTCCGGAGGTCTGGGGTCACGTCCGGAAACCGGTGCCATTCAGGATGCGCTTCTTGATGCGCAGATGTCTTGGCTCGCGTTGAAGGAGGCTTCGGTCAACTACCAGAAGGAAAACGCGAATCTGCGGCAGATGGTTCTCGTCTTCAATGATCTCGTCGCGAAACACGGCGAGCATATCGATGAAATGTCGGATGCGCGCACGGCGGTCATCGCCCTCGAAAGCGTCAAGCTGGCGTTGGAGACGGCCGAGACCACACTCGATTTTGCCTCGGATGCTGCTGACGACCTCGGCGACACGCTGGCGGAGTTCTTCCCGCGCTCGGTCGGACTGGCGACGGACGCGACCTCGGGGGCGCGTGGAGCGGCGAAAGTCACGGGAGACCTGGCTTCCAAGATTCTCAAAGGATTGGCGATCGCGAGCGGCGCCGCGGCGGGGGCAACGAGCATCGGCGTGCTCACGGTGGAGAAGGATCTTGAGATCGAACTGGAGAAGCTCGGCTTCGCGCAGGAAGAGATGCAGTTCGCCTATGAGTTCTCCACGGCCTACCGCGACTTCACGAGCCATGCGAACGAGTTCATGCAGCTTGCGATCGAACACCAGCGTGCCGTGCAGAACGTGGCCAACGTTCTCGGCCAGGCCAATCGCGTCCTCGCCGATCGAGAAATCTATCGCCAGCGTGCGGCTTCGATCATTCAAGGGTATCGCACCCGGGATGTCAGCTTCCGCCTCTTCCGCAATGAAGCGCTGGAGCAATATCGAAGTCTCTATGATCTGGCCAGCCGCTACACTTATCTCGCGGCGAAGAGCTACGACTACGAGACAGGGTTGCTCGGCACGACGCAGGGCGAGGAAGTCTTCAATGACATTGTCGCCTCGCGCTCACTCGGTGACCTGACCGGTGGGGTGCCGCAACTGACGACGAGCACGATCGGCGATGGCGGACTGGCCGGGTCGATGGCGCAATTGAACGCGGACTTCTCCGTGGCCGAAGGTCGATTGGGGATCAACAACCCGGATCAGAACGGCACGCTCTTCTCTTTCCGCACCGAGCTCTATCGCCTCATGAACGACCCGTCGATCACGAGCGATGATGCGGCCTGGCGGCAAACGCTGGAGCAGCAAATGGTGGCGAATGTGCTTGCCGATGAGGATGTGGTGACGCATTGCCGGAATATCTCCAAACCGGACGGCTCCCCGGTTCCCGGGATCATCATTCCCTTTAGTTCGACCATCGAACACGGGCGGAACTTCTTCGGCCTGGAACTGGCTGCGGGTGACCATGCCTACACGCCGACAAACTTTGCCACGAAGATCTACAGCGTGGGAGTGGTCCTGCCCGGCTACGTGGGAATGGATTCCTACGCGACCGGGAACCCGAGCGGGGCGCCGAGTTCCGGGGCTCCCGACGCCCTTAGCGCGACGCCGTATGTCTATCTCATTCCGTGTGGCAGCGACTTCATGCTGGCGCCGCCGCTTGGTGACTCGAACACGGTGCGGTCGTGGATGGTCGACGACCAGGCGCTGCCGTTGCCCTTCAACCTCGGGGCCAATGATTTCAACGAAACGCAGTTCTTCAACGCAAACGGCACCTTGAGCGAGGAACCGTGGATCCTGCGGAAGCACCAGGCGTTCCGTCCGGTGGATGATCCTACCGTCTTCTACAGTCGTGTTCCTGCCGAGTTTACGAACTCGCGCTTGATCGGCCGCAGTGTTTGGAACGGTCAATGGAAGCTGGTCATCCCTGCCTACACGTTGCTCAACGACGAACAGGAAGGCCTCGACCGCTTTGCTGCGAGTGTCGCCGACGTCCAACTCTTCCTGCGCACCTATTCGAACTCGGGTAACTGATGAATCACGAATCCAATCCCCTCTTTCAAGCTGCGGCGTTGCGCCGGTGGTTCGGACTTATTGGCATGACCATGGCGAGCCTGGGTCTCTTCATGGTGTTTTCACCGGAACCTGAGGCCATTAGGATGCCGGAAAAGACAAGCACTGGAGCCGTGCCCGACACGAGCGCTCCTCCCGAAGAGGTATTCAAGCGCGCCTTCTGGAGAAACCCCACGAAAGACGATGTAATTCTTGAAGCCGAGCGGCGCGAATGGTCCGATACCAACGGGGTGCGAGAGTGGCAGTGGTTTCTCAAAGTGCGGCCGTCGCACCAATTGGTGGATTACCTGCGCGAGCAAAATGCCTTCCACCTCGCCAGTGCTCCGGCTATCGCGCCGATTCCTGATCCGCCGGCGTGGTTCTCACCCGCCGCATTGGACGCGAAGGTTCTCCAGTCCGCTTCCGCCACGATGCAACTTGTTTTCGGCGCGGACGGGATCCTCTATGCAACGGATCACGGAGGCGGATTTCACCTTGGGGCCGAGATACCCGTTGCGGCAAAGGAAATCCAGGTAGCCAGCGCCGGTCGTCTTCCCGGGCATTCACCGCCAGCCCCGCGTGTGCAAAAATGAAGGGATTGATTCCACATGGCTCCATTCCTGGACTGCTTTTTTGCCTGTTTTTCGGAACGGCGGCTGCGGAGACGCCGAGTCTGTTGAACCACCAGGGCCGGATGATTGCGGATGGCACGGCTTTCGATGGAACAGGTCAATTCAAGTTTGCCCTTGTCAATGTCGACGGAACCCAAAGCTATTGGAGCAACGATGGCACGAGCGCGGCGGGAAGCGAACCGACGGCCGCGGTTTCGGTAACGGTTGATCAAGGGCTGTATGCGGTATTGCTCGGCGACTCGAGCCTCGTCGGGATGATGGCGTTTCCATCGGATCTTTTTCAACAGGGCGAACTTTGGCTCCGAGTTTGGTTCAACGACGGGGTCAACGGCTCCCAGCAAATTGTCCCTGACCAGCGGCTGGCGACGGTTCCGTACGCGATGACGGCGGCGCGCGTGGATCAGGTTTTGCTCGATGATGTCGTGGCCCGGCCGCTGGACCCGGTCGTGAGTTGGGGGTCCAATTCTTCGGGCCAGGCAACGACTCCTTCGGTTCTGGAAAGTGGCGAAGTAACCGCGGTTTCGGCGGGGGCCGAAGCCAGCCTTGCCTTGCTTTCCGATGGGACGGTGGCGCAATGGGGCAACGGAACGCCGCCGGGCGGACTCACGGATGTGATTGGTATAGCGGCGGGAGCCTCCCACTATCTCGCAGTAAGGTCCGACGGGACAGTTACAGCCTGGGGAGACAACAGTTATTCGCAGGCGACAGTCCCCGGAGGTATCACCGATGCCATTGCCGTTGCTGCAGGTGAGAAACACAGTCTCATCCTGCATGAAGGCGGCACGGTCACTGCATTCGGAGACAATACTTTCCAGCAAACGAGCATTCCGGGTGGTCTCGCGGACGTGGTTGCCATCGCCGCCGGCGCGGATCACAGCCTGGCGCTGAAGGCGGACAAGACCGTCGTCGCTTGGGGAAGAAACGAGGCGGGGCAAACCAATGTGCCGCCATCGTTGAGTAATGTTCAAGGAATTGCCGCCGGTTCGCACCATGGCTTGGCGGTCCGTGAGGATGGCTCGGTGGTCGCCTGGGGTTGGGACATCGCGGGGCAAGCGACTATTCCCTCCGGTTTGACCGGCGTCACGGCGGTGTCCGGCGGATACGCCTTTTCCGTGGCCTTGAAGGATGACGGCTCGGTAGTGGCATGGGGAGACAACACGTCCCTGCAACTCGATGTGCCCGAAGCGGCGAAGAACGTCGTCGGGATCGCCGCGGGTGGCAGTCATGTGCTCGTCCTGCGGGCGTCTTTGGTTCCCGCAGAGCTTGCCCGGCTCGACCAGCCGAATCGTTTTTCACGCAGGATCGGAGTCGGCAGAGAAGCGGTCGCCAATACGCTGGAAGTCGAGGGCAACGCAAGCAAGTCGACGGCCGGAAACTGGCTGGCCAATTCTGATCGTCGCATCAAGACCGATATCCATCCGGTAAGTGGGAGTGCTGCCCTCGAAAAGCTGGACGAGGTGAACCTCGTCGAGTTTCGCTACACGGGTGAATTCCTGCAGGATCATCCGGACATCAAGGATCGCCGTTACCTCAATGTCATTGCCCAGGAGTTTGCCGAAGTCTTCCCGGAACACGTGCAAATGAGTGGGGAATCGCTGCCTGACGGCTCCGGAATCCTGCAGGTCGATACCTACCCGTTGACGATTTATTCGGCCGCCGCCGTTCGGGAACTGCATCGCCAATTGAAAGAGAAGGACGCCGAGATCGATGAGTTGCGGGAACGACTGGAGGCCATCGAGCGCGCACTTGCGAAGGAATGAGCAAGACGATTGTTCGTGTGTTCTTCTCCCTTTGCGCGAGTTCTTCACTCGGTGCCGGAGACTACCTGCTTGAGTCTCACGTCCTTGATGGCGGCGGTGGTCAGGGGGGCAGCACGAATTACAGCCTCGTGCAGACCCTGTCCGGAGGGAATTTCGGCAATAGCGCCAATCATCTCTCACGAAGTGGTTTTGCGGGGAGACTTCCGTTTGGTTTGGCCACACAGTTGGTTCTCAGCGCCCTCGAGTTGACGTTGAACGAAGAAGGGACGCGCCAGATTGAGGCGGAGATGATTTATGATGATGGCTCAAGGGCCGTCGTTCCCGGAACAGCGGTGACATGGAGCATCATCGACGGGCCCATCGATTCCATCTCTTCGGGCGGCCTCGTCGCGGCGGCCTCTGTCTACGCGGACACGACGGCGATTCTGCGTGGGGATAGTAGCGGTGTTTCTTCCACCCTCGAACTGACCGTCCTCGAAACGATCGATGACAATTTCCAGACATACGCGGCAGATGGATTGCCGGATGATTGGCAGGTGGAGTTTTTGGGTGTTGGTGATCCCGAAGGCGGCCCCGGTGAGGATGCGGACAGCGATGGAGAATCAAACCTCATTGAGTTTGCCTTTGGAACCAATCCCGGTAATTCCGCGAGTGGCGTTCCCGAACTTGTCTACGCGGGCACACTGGCCGGAAACGGAACGCTTGTCGGGACGGGCCAGCCTTCGTTGCGATATGAAGCGCTTCCGTTTGGTGTGGATTATCGACTGCTCTTTGTGAGGCGAAAGGACTTCGGAGACCATGGCCTGACTTACACACCTCAATTCAGCGCGGACATGTCAACCTGGGTGAATGGCTCCGGGTCCGTGGAGGTTCTCGCCGATGACGGGGAACACGAAATTGTGTCCATCAG
>JBCDLR010000085.1:0-12180 GCA_038745205.1 Verrucomicrobiota bacterium | reverse complement strand
CCTCGAAGCCACAATTACCGCGGTGAACAATGACTACGGGGTCGTCGTCCTCCGCGCCGGAAAAGAACAGGGCGTGGACTCGGAATCCAAGCTCATCATCAAGCGCGGCCCCAGTGTCGTCGGCGCCCTCAACATCGTCTCCGTAGAGCCGAATCTCACCGTGGCGAGTATCGATCAGGACTCCGTCGGCAAGGACACCCTCGTTCTTCCGGGTGACCGCGTCTTCTTCGCCGACTTGCAGAAGTAAGCCTTCCGGAATTTGTTAACGGCCATGAAACGTCTACGCCTTCCCATCGCCCTCGGCCTCCTCGCCGCGCTGCTCGCTCCCTTGTTCCTGACAAGCTGCGAGCCCACTGCCGTCGGCCAGCCCGGCGGCGGCGTCAGCAGCCAGCCTTGGAACCGCCAGCTCGAAGGCTTCGACGACGCCCGCTACGGCAACTTCCCGCAGTCGCGGTAAAAGCGTTCAGTTCACTGGCCATTTCAGGAAGACTCTCGGAACCGACGCCTTCCACCATTCCACCGGCGTCGTATATCTGCGGGCGTCCGATTTCTACGCTCAATCCTCCCACGTCGCCGCCCACTGCGTGCGCAGGGCTTCCATCCGTGTCACCACCTCGGGGTGATCGGCGGCGATGTCCGTGGATTCGCCAGGATCACTCCCGAGATCGAAGAGCTGGGTGCCTTTGGCCACAGTCCGGTTCCGGCCATCGGTCGTGTCCCTGACGTTGTGACACAGCTTCCAGTTGCCCTCGCGGACCACCCATTGGTTGTTGAGGTACCAATGGAAATACGCGTGCTCGGTCGGTGCCTCTTCCGACTCCATGACCCGCACGAGACTTTTCCCATCGATTGGTCGGTCCAGCTCCGGCATGTCGACCCCGCAGAGGTCGAGAATGGTGGGAAACCAGTCGCAGGACACGGCCAACTGATCGCGGACCACGCCTTCAGGCAGGTTTCCCGGCCAAGAAATCAGGGCCGGCACGCGGATTCCGCCCTCGTAGAGACTCGCTTTCGCCCCGCGGTATGGGCCGCAATACCCCCCGCCGAAGTGCGCGCGCTCCTCCGTGGAGTGACCGTGGTCGGATTGGAAAATGACGATCGTGTCCTCGGTGAGGCCGAGTTGGTCGAGGGAATCCAGCAGTTGCTCGATGCGCTTATCCATCGTGGACATGAACGCATTGTAGAGGTTGCGCGGATACGGGAGGTCCTTGTAGCGCTTGAGCCATTTGCGGTCGCCCTGGTAAGGGTAGTGCGGAAGATTGAGCGCGAAGTAAATGAAGAAGGGATCGTCCTTGTTCTTCTCCATGAAGGCGATCGACTCTGCGACCATCATGTCGGGGAAGAATTCGCCGGGATAGTGCACCTCTTCGTTGTTGCGGAAGAGGTCATGCTTGTTCGGGCCGTTCCAGTAGAAGAAGTGCGAGTAGTTGTCGATGCACCCGACGTGGTGCCCGAACGAGTAGTCGAACCCCTGCCCGTTCGGCACCGTGCCCTCGTGATTCCCCAGGTGCCACTTCCCGATGTGTGCCGTCTTGTAGCCCGCGTCCTGCAACGCCTCGGCAATCGTCACCTCACTCGAGGGCAGGCCCTCCGCGGTCAGACCCACATTCCCCGGCACCCCGGCCGTCACCGGCGTTCGCCCCGTCAATAGCCCCGCGCGCGAAGCCGAGCAGATGGCCGACGCCGCGTAAAACTGGGTAAATCGCACCCCCCGCGCTGCGATCGCATCCAGGGCCGGAGTTTCCAGGTCTTCCGCCCCGTAGCAGCCCGCATCGAGCGTTCCCTGGTCATCGGTGAAGATGAGAATGACGTTGGGTTTGCGGTCTTCTTCGCCGCTGACGGCCAGGACGCCGACGAGTGAGAAAAGAATACTGACGAGGAAAATTCGAGGATTCATGCCGTCGACCCTAGCCGCCCGACCCACCGGTGAAAAGCTCCATCACGATCCTCGCAAGGCCGGTGTAGAAGTTCCCACCGACGTTCCGAATGAACGCAAACTCTCCGGGATCACCAACAAACGGCCGCAACAACCAGCTGAGTTGCGTCCCGACAAAGGCGTAGATCAACGTCCACGTCTTGATGATCTTTGAATCGTAAAATTGCCCGGCACGCACCGTCAGGTAACCCATCGCCTTCCAGAGGAGAAGGACTCCGAAAACGCCCGCCACCGAAAGGCACACTACGCAAAGCAGGATGACAAAACTCTTCGACGTTGTGCTGATGACAAAAAACAGCACGATCGGCGCCAGCGAAGCGAGGACGGCCGCGAGAAGGAATGTCGCCATCACCAGTACCGCCACGGTCTGGCCAAAGGACAACCTCGAGCCTAGAAGCACATTGAACGTAAAGAGCGCCGGGAGGCAAACCGCACCCGCGCCATAGAGCAACAGCGGCACTTTGACCGCCGAGGAGAATATCTGCAGGCCCCCGGCAAACATCCCGAGACAACCCCCGAAAAACGCCGTGAGCAAGAGTCCGGCCACGAGGAAGGTTCCGATCAAGCCCGGCAGGTTCTCCGACTCGGAGATCCGGTGGAAGACCACGACCCGGTTATATAGCAACTGTGCCAACGGTCCCTGCACATCCCGCTCGGGCGCCTTTCCCTCCACTTCAAAGATCTGTCGCTGTGTCTGGAATGACGGTGCCTCTTCGTTCGTTTCTTCCTCGCTCATAACTGTTTATGCTTTCAATTTCCCCTCTCCAACTCAAGCCAATTCACCCTCAAAACCCCGGCAGCGCCCGCGTGCGCAGGAGTCTCTCCCCCTGCAGGCTCCTCCAGCCATACCGTTGCTCCCGCCACTTCTCGGCGTTCGCGAGTTTCTGCCGGGCGGTTAGAGCCGCCTCCCGATAAGGGTGAGCCGCGGTCCCCATTTCCGCCTCCGCCACACGCTTCAATGCCTCCCATCCCGAAGGACCCAGTTCCACAAGAAAGGGAACGTCCAGTCCAAGCTCCTCCACCTGGTCTTGACGCGTGTTGAGGTCGGCCACAAACGCGCGTGTGTCCCAGAACTGCACACCGAAGAAGAGGAGAAAAGTCGCGAGGAGATTCGCCCCGAAAAGCCACTTCAGCTTCCGTCGCTGGACGACACGAATAGCGAGCAGCACGAATCCCACCGCAACCAGGAAGAGGAACAGTGCAAGGTGTACGCGCAATATCGACATCCCAAAACTATCGACATAGAGCTTCAGCCGTAACCCGACATTGCTCAACAGGAGCAGGTTCTGGCCAATCCAGACCAGCGCGAGAACAGCTATTCCCCGGCGTCGGACAACCCGTTCATTCTGGTGGAAGATCACGCACAGCGCCAGCGCCGCCACGACCACGCTCGCCACGAGGTTCCATGTTCCCTTGTGGACGAACTCGCTCAACGTCAACCCCGCCGGTAGTACGCTTTCCCGCCACAGGTGCACGACATCAATCGTGTTCGCGGCAAAGAAAACGACGTTCACTGAAAGCAGCATCATGCGCGTACTCCAAGCCGCCACGTCCACCAGCCGCGGCGCGGGAAAAGTTCCCGCCTCCATGCCTCGACCGAGAATGCTCTGACGGACGACGCCCGCACCCAGCGGCCAAAGCAGACCGATGACCACCGTCCCCAGCGAAGCCCAGAAGACGACGCGACCCGGGCCGGGTACATCGAACGCCCACAACGCGTCAAAGAATCGTTGCACCGCCGTTGAAATCGCCACCCCCAGCACGGCATTCCCTGAACCTAACAAGACCAAAAAAACCACTCCGATGGCGAATGCGGGGCCGAAAATGATGAGGAAGTTGCGCAGGTTCCCCACCGTGTCCGGTTCTATCGCGCGGCGGGTTACCCGGTCCGCCAGACCCGCCACGGCGCCGGCGGATTGCACCCAGCGCAGCGGTCCCGCCCCTACCGCGCGGACGCCGGCGAGAAACCTCTCCCACCAGGGCCCGACGTTTCTCAATTCAAAGTGTGCCGCCGCGTAGGCCGTGAGGCAGACGAGGACGAGGCTGTTTGAGAGCGACGGTCGCCAGGCGCACTGGGCGAGGGAGGACGCCATGAGGACGAGGAGAAAGACGTCTTTTGTCCGCCATCTCCATGCCGGCTGCCACCGCGTCACCGCGAGGAACCCCCAGAGGCCGGACACCCAAAGCATCCATCCCCACCCCACCGGCCGGTCGAAGATCAGGAAATCAGCGGCAAGGATCAGCGGCAACGTAAAGACGAGGGCCAGCGCGCGGCGAACATTGATCGGTCGAACAACAACAGCATCATCAACAGCAAGAGCATTCATGGTGGGGAAAGAAAACGAAGCCCTGCCGCCCATCTTTCGCCCGCCACCGCAAAAGGACCATTCAAGCCTCCGCCCCCGGTATGACGCTTACAAAGAAGCTTGGAGCACGACGGGGTTCCCTCCCTCTCAAGAACTCCCGCCATCGGCCTCTGTGCCTTTCGACTCGGCGGCGGCGATCCCGGTGATCCCCTGCTCCACGGCCCGGGTTTTACCTGTAAAAAACGTGAGAATCCGCCCGTGATTTTGAAGGAATCATCCGTAGTCTGCGGATTTTTGACATTTCTCCCCTTCCCGCTACACTTCCGGCCCCTCACTTCCCGGGATGCGATACAAAGTTAACCACCTCAAGCAGTTGGAGTCGGAGGCCATTTTCGTCCTTCGCGAGACCGCGGCCCAGTTCGAAAAACCAGTCCTGCTTTTCTCCGGCGGCAAGGATTCCATCGTCATGGCCTGGCTCGCCTACAAGGCGTTCCACCCGGCGAAGCTCCCCTTCCCGCTTCTCCATGTCGACACCGGCCACAACTTCCCGGAAACGATCGTCTATCGCGACCAGTTCGTCGAACGCATCAAGGCCGACCTCCATGTCGGCCTCGTGCAGGACTCCATCGACCAGGGCCGTGTCGTCGAGGAGACCGGGCCGAACGCGAGCCGCAACGCGTTGCAAACGGTGACCTTGTTGGATTCCTTGGAGAGCGGTGGCTACGATGCCGCGCTCGGGGGCGGTCGACGCGACGAAGAGAAGGCCCGCGCGAAAGAACGCTTCTTCTCGCACCGGAATTCCTTTGGCGAATGGGATCCGAAAAACCAGCGCCCCGAACTCTGGAACCTCTTCAACGGCCGGAAGCAACATGGCGAGCACTTCCGCGTCTTCCCGCTCAGCAACTGGACCGAGATGGACATCTGGCAATACATCAAGGCCGAGGAAATCGACCTCCCCAACCTCTACTTCGCCCACGAACGCGACGTCATCTTCCGTAACGGCACCTACCTCGCCGTGACTGACTTCATCACCCTCCAGGACGGAGAAAGCCCCGAGAAAAAGCGTATCCGCTTCCGCACCATCGGCGATGCCACCTGCACGGGGGCCGTCGAATCCGACGCCGCCAACCTCGACCAGATCATCGCCGAGGTCGCGGCGGCCAAGGAGACCGAGCGGGGCACCCGCGCCGACGACAAGCGTTCCGAGACCGCCATGGAGGACCGCAAGAAACAAGGATACTTCTAAGATGTCGACCGAAGCCGAAACCAATCTTGAAGACATGGACCTGCTGCGGTTCACGACCGCTGGCTCGGTGGACGATGGCAAGAGCACGCTCATCGGACGACTTCTCTACGACTCGAAGAACATCTTTGAAGACCAACTCGCGGCCGTCGAGTTGTCCTCGAAGAAGCGCGGCGATGAACATGTGAACCTCGCCCTCGTCACGGATGGCCTGCGCGCAGAACGGGAGCAAGGCATCACGATCGATGTGGCTTACCGCTACTTTGCGACGCCGAAACGAAAATTCATCATCGCGGACACACCCGGACACATCCAGTATACGCGGAACATGGTGACGGGCGCTTCGACGGCAAACCTCGCCATCGTCCTCATCGACGCACGCAACGGTGTTATTGAGCAGACTTGCCGCCATGCCTTCATTGCCAACCTTTTGCGCATCCAGCATGTCGTCGTCGCCATCAACAAGATGGACCTTGTCGACTGGAGCGAGGAGCGGTTCAATGAAATCAAGAAGGCCTTCACCGACTTCGCTTCACGCCTCGGTCAAATTGTCGACGTCACGTTTATCCCCATGAGCGCGCTCAATGGAGACAACGTCGTCGACAAGTCCAGGAACATGGATTGGTACGACGGCCCGACACTTCTCTACCATCTCGAAAACGTCTACATTGGCGCCGACTACAATCACGTGGACGCCCGCTTTCCCGTGCAATGGGTCATCCGTCCGCACTCCGACGAATTCCACGACTTCCGCGGCTACGCGGGCCGTGTCGCTGGAGGTGTCTTCAAACCAGGCGACGAAGTGATGGTGCGTTCGTCCGGTTTCACTTCGAAAATCAAGGCCATCCACACCGCCGACGGCGAGATCGAGGAAGCGTTCGCCCCCCTCTCCTGTTCGATTCTCCTCGAGGACGAAATCGACATCAGTCGCGGCGACCTCATCTGCAAGCCGAACAACCCACCGGAAAAAGGCCAGGAGATCGAAGCGATGATTTGCTGGTTTTCCGAACGCGCCCTCCAACTCCGCGGAAAATACATTCTTCGCCATACGACGAACGAGGTGAAGGCCATGGTCGAGGACTTGCGCTACAAGGTGAACATCAACAACCTTCACAAGATCGAGGACGACAAGTCGTTTACCTTGAACGAAATCGGTCGGGTCAAGCTGCGCACTTCCGCCCCCCTCTTTTACGACAGCTACCGCCGCAACCGCCAGACCGGCAGCTTTATCCTCATCGACGAGCAGACCAACGAGACGATGGGCGCGGGCATGATCGTTTGATCGGCGGCAACACCCGGGCGAAGGAATCCGGAACGAATCGTGTCCGGAGAAGTGCACAACCCCGATGTCCGCGACGGCGCTCCCGAGCCCGACGCGGCCAAGTTGCCGAAGGCGCTGCTCTACTCCATCGCCGCCGACATCGGCGGAATCGGTTTGCCGAAGACCGCGCACGAAGGTCTTGTTCTTTCCGATCGTCTCGACTTCCTCCAAAAGGCGATTTCCTACGGGTCAAGACAAGGCGAAATCCCGCGCTCGAAAATTCAGTCGCTCAGCCTGCACCCCGTCCGCCTTCTCGCCAATCTCCGCCGCGACCTCTACTACGGAGCGCGGAAGCATTACCTCGATTGGTTCGCCTCGCGATCACTTCGCCACATGCCGGACGTCGACTGCTTTCATGGTTGGTCCGGGGAAGCTCTCCGCACCTTGATCACAGCCCGCCAGCGCGAAATTCCCTCTCTCCTGGAAGTTCCCACTTGGCACCGCAATAAGTTCAGGTCCAAGGACTTCTACACGAAGAGCGAACGTGGCCGGGGACACAGCTGGCGGGACAAACTCGAGGTCACGCGCCAACAAATGATCAGCGAGTATGAACTCGCGACCTGTCTCCTCGTGCAATCGCAGATGTCCGCCGAATCGTTCATCGCCGAAGGGTTCCCCCCCGGGAAAATCGTGAATGTCGGTCGCGGCGTTGATCCCGACCACTTCCAGCCGGGCACTCCACCGGACACGTTCCGCCTCATCTTCGTCGGCTCCCTGAAGAAGCGAAAGGGCGTCCATCACCTCCTCAAGGCCTGGCACGGCCTCAACCTCAAGAACGCCGAACTCGTCCTCGCGGGCAATGCGCACGATGAGATGAAATCCTACCTCGACAACCTCAAGACCAGTTCTGTAAAAATGTTAGGATTCACCAACGACGTTCGGCCACACCTGCGGTCGGCGACCGCCTTTGTCTTCACTTCCGAATGCGAAGGCAGCGCCAAGGCCACCTACGAAGCCGCCGCCTGCGGCCTCCCGCAGATTACGACCCGGGAATCCGGCGATGTTGTCATCGACGGCCTCAACGGCGTAATCATCCCCGCCAACGACCCCGGCGCCCTTGCCGACGCCATCCGCGAATTCCACGACCACCCGGAGAAACTCGTCGCCATGCGGAAAGCCGCCCGCCAGCGCACGCTTGAGCAACTCACCTGGGAACACCACCGACGGAGGCTGGCGCACGCCTATGCGGTAGCGATGGGGAACTCCGAAGGTGGATCGTGACCTCCGGTCGCGATACCAATAGCCGACGAGCAAAGGGAGCCCACCAAAACACGACGCGCCTTCCACATCCCGGAACGCGTTCTCCGAAAACCTTCCGCGCTTCGCGCGCAGGGAGTCCATCGCGACCGGAGGTCACGATCCACCTTCTCGCAGAGGATTGCGAAGGAACCTCCACGAAACCGCTCACCGACAGCGAGGGCTTAATCCTCCTGATCCGCAGCACTCTCCGGCAAGTAGTCGCCAACAAACTTGTCTACCATCCCGCCTGAAGGACGCCGTCGACTCTCCGGTCACCGTGATCGAGCACCAGCCGAACCGTGTGGGCGTAGTAATCGCACCCCGGCTTGCAAAGCGCGCAATGCAGCGCGGATTCCTCGCAGCCGGGCACCTTGGAATTGACCTCCGCACCGTGAACCAACAAAAAATCTACCGTCCGCCAATGCCCGAAGAATGAGCAGCTCCAAAGCTCCTCCGACGAACAACCCACAAATCTCCGCGTGGTCATATTCATGGCCACGCGGATTCTTCAGTAATCCGATCACTCGAAAAAACAGATCCCGCGAAATCTCACAGAGAATGTCCTGTGCGCGATCGTTCTGAAAACTTCCTGGCCCCCAAGTTCTCCTCTTAAAGTCAATGCGTCCGCTCCAGCATGAACCCCGCGATTTCCCGCAAGCGCGCGGCCTTGTCTCCAAAAACATCGAGCGCATCGATCGCTTCCTTCGTCAAGCGATCCGCCTCGACCTTCGAGGCGTCGAGGCCAAGCAGGGCGGGGTAGGTGGATTTGCCGGAAGCTTCGTCCTTACCGGCGCTCTTGCCGAGTTGCTCGCTCGACTGGGTGACGTCGAGGATGTCGTCGATCACTTGAAAGGCCAAGCCTAACGAATGTCCAACAATCGTGAGGGCGTCGAGTTGTTGCGCGGAGCCGTTGGCGGCCATCGCGCCGAGCCGGAGGGAAGCGGTGAGGAGGGCACCGGTTTTGTTTTCGTGGATCTCGCGGAGCTCGTCGACAGTGAGTTGTTTCTCTTCGCCTTCACCCTCCATGTCGAGCACTTGTCCCTTCACCAAGCGAAGGCTACCCGCGGCGCCGGCAAGTTCGCTGACGAACTGCGCGGCGGGGTAGCGTTGCGGCGTGTCCATGTTCGCGAGCAATTCGAAGGCGAACGCCTGCAGGGCATCGCCCGCAAGGACGGCAATGTCTTCACCGAAGACCTTGTGGCAGGTCGGGACGCCGCGGCGGAAATCGTCGTCGTCCATGCACGGTAGGTCGTCGTGGATGAGCGAGTAGGTGTGGAGACATTCCACGGCACATGCGGCCGGCAGGGCGGGGGAGAAGTCTCCGCCGCACGCCTCGGCTGCCGCGAGGGCGAGGACCGGACGGAGTCGTTTCCCACCCGCGAACATGCTGTGCCTCATCGCCTTATGAAGGGTGGCGGGCGAGATATTCTCGCCGGGCAGCGCCTCTTCGAGGGCCTTGTCCACCTCCTCGCGGCGGGCCGCAATGTATGCCTTGAGGTCGCTCACGACACGAGCAACTCGGCGATTTGCACTGCGTTGAGCGCTGCGCCTTTGCGAACTTGATCGCCGACGATGAAGAAGCTGAGCCCGTTGTCGAAAACCAGGTCGCTCCGCAAACGACCGACAAGGCAATCGTCCTTGTTCGTCGAATCGAGCGGAGTGGGGAAGAGGGCGTGCTCGCGGTCGTCCATGACCTCGAGCCCCGGTGAGGCTTCCAGCACTTCACGGGCATAATCAACGGTGATCGTCTTCTCGAATTCACCCGAAACGGCCACGGCGTGCGAACGGTAAACGGGAACCCGTACGCAGGTTGTCGATGCCTGGAAATCCGCGTGGTCCATGATTTTCCTTCCCTCATTCTGCATCTTCATCTCCTCCTTCGTATAGCCGTTCTCGGTGATGGTCTCGACGATTGGAATGACGTTGAAGGCAATCTGTCTGGGATAAATGTTAGGGTGAACCTGGTGTTCCCCCTTCGCGAGAAGGTCCACTTGCTCCTTGAGTTCAGCGATGCCCTGAGCGCCGCTGCCGGAGACGGCCTGGTAGCTCGAGGCGACGATGCGCTTCACCCCGAATTCCCTGTGCAGCGGGTAAAGGCCCATGAGCGTGACGATGGTCGTGCAGTTCGGGTTGGCGATGATGCCCTTGTGTTCCCTCGCGGCCTGCGGATTCACTTCCGGGATGACGAGCGGGACGGAGTCATCCATGCGGAAAGCGGAGGAATTGTCGATGACAGTGGCGCCCGCCTCGACGGCATGAGGTCCAAATTCCGCGGAGAGGCTGGATCCCGCGCTGAAGAGGGCGATGTCGACGCCCGCGAAGGAATCAGCCGTGAGTTCCTCCACCGTGACCTTTTTGTCCCCGAAATCGAGCGATTTGCCCGCCGAGCGTGCGGAGGCGAGTGCGCTCAATTTGCCCACGGGAAAGCCGCGTTGCGCGAGGCACTGCAGCATTTCCACCCCGACCGCGCCGGTCGCGCCAACGACGGCCACATGATAGGAATCCTTGCTCATCTTCGTGTAGATTGAGGCCGACACTACCGCCGCAGAAGCGAGATGCAAACCGACGAAACCCATGCTCCACCCCCGTCCGGAAGGAAGGTCCGGGTCGACGTCCAACGCCAGCGGCTTGTCGTCTCCGACGACGGGGAAGAACTCGCGAGCTTCCCCGTTTCAACATCAAAATTCGGCCTCGGGTCGGAGGAGGGGAGCCTGCGCACACCCCTCGGGGCGTTCGCGATCGCGGAAAAGATCGGCGAGGGAGCGGCGCGCGGAACGATTTTCAAGAGCCGGAAGCCCGAGGGCCAATGGGATGGCTCTCCGTCCGAAGCGGACATGGTCCTCACGCGCATCCTCTGGCTCGACGGCTGCGATCCGCACAACGCGAATTCGAAAGATCGCTACATCTACATCCACGGGACCAACCAGGAAGACCTCATTGGCACACCGGCGAGCATCGGCTGCGTTCGCATGATGAATGCGGATGTGGAAACATTGTTCTCAATGGTGGACGTCGGAGCCGAGGTCGTGATAGGCTGAACCAGGAGGGTTGCCATGGGGAAAACGAAATCCGAGATCAGAGACGCCCACACCCGGTTCCTCGCGAAGGACTGGGCCCACCGGAACTTCTCCCTCGCGGACCAGGTCCTGGGCGTTCAGCGCATTCTCCAAGGCAAGGGGAATTCCCCGGGCGACAAGGAAGTCCACGAAGTCATCCGAAACCGGCTTTATGCCCGCCTCGTTCGCTACAGCCTCCTGATCTATCTTCTCGGCCACCTCCTGCAAAACCTTTCGCCATTGCCCGCGGCGGTCCGGATGATGGGCTTCAGCGTCCTCAGCTTCGCCTTCCTTCTTCTTCTCTCGACGACGATTGGAGCGCATTTCCACCCTTACCGTTCTCCCGGTCGCGATTCCTCTTCTGCTTGAGGCTCCGGTTTTCGCTCCGGGATCAGGCGGTTCATCGCCTTTTCGGCGAGCCCGGCGAAGGGGAGGAAGCGGGATTACTTCACACTGAATTCCAGAACCGGAGTTTCCGCCATTCGATGGTATTCCACGCCGTCGAAAAAGACCCGTTGGAAAACGATTTCGACACGTTTCACCTTCCCGCCGTCGTCCTTGTATTCCTCGGCGTCAGGCGGAACGACGGCATAAGCATGGGGAGGGGGAGCGATATGACGAAGGACCATTGCCAGGGTGCCGCGCTTTTCGTGGTGGTTCCGGAACCAGCGTTTGAGAAACACCTGCAGGGCCTTGTGCTGCCGCTCGTCGCGTTCGACCACACCCTCCTCATCGATGATCAGTTGCACTTCCTCCGGTGTTTCGGCCTCACGGACGCGCTTGGCGATGCGGGGATCATGGATCGCCCCGTAGGTTCGCGTGAGGGTCTTTTCGTCGTCCGGAAGCAGGAAGTGCCACTTGGTTTGGTTGAAGATAAACCCGTAGGGTGCAAAGAACTCGGGGCTTACCTGCCGGCGTTCGTTGTCGACCGTGATCGCATAAACGTCATAGCGCTCGACCATCCTGCTGTCCATCCAACCGAGCGGGCTGGCCTGGTGAGACCGGGCCGTGAGAATGACAAAAATCGCTGACAAGAACATCGGAAGGAAGCCGAAAACCTGCTTCTGACCCTCAGCCGG
>JBCDLR010000084.1:0-12241 GCA_038745205.1 Verrucomicrobiota bacterium | reverse complement strand
GGAATTCGGTCGCTTTGGCTTCCGCGCGGAATTGACCGCTCCCTACAACCTCTTTGTCCCGCTTGGTGACTTGCAGGAAAAGCTCGAGATCGGGGCGAAGGCAAACGTCGCGCTTTTTTCCGCTGAATCGGCTGCGGGCGCCGCCGAGAAGATTGAAGACAGTTGGACGCCGGAGGACGTGAGTCTTCACCTCGTCGATGCCGAGGACGGGCGAGCGAAGGAAATTTACAGCGACCGCATCTTCATCAGCGAGTCGGCAGAAGAGGCGCTACGGGAGGCGTTGCCCGGTGCGCAAGGGGCCTTGACCTATCTTGTGAACGGGATGGCCCGCGATGGTCAATCCGTCCCTTACTCCATGGTCGCGGCCCTGGATGAGCGTTACTTCGATCAGCTCCTGCCGGAGGGAAACAGTGGCATCATCATCACCGAGTGGCTCGCCCATCCGGAATACGGGACCGGCGCGAAAGTCGGTGATGAGTTGGAACTGCAGTTCTTCGTCGTCGGCGATGGGCGGAAAATGGAGGACCGGACGGCGACGTTCCGCGTGGCCGGCATCGTGCCGATGGATCACCCGCTCGTGCGCCGCGACTGGATGCCCGATTTTCCCGGTGTGGCCGACGCGGAGACCTGCGGCGACTGGGATCCTGGTTTTGACGTCGACGACAGCCGAATTCGGGACGCCGATGAGGAATATTGGGATCAATACAAGGGAACGCCGAAGGCTTTTCTTCCACTGGAAGAGGGACAGCGAATCTGGGGGAATCGTTTTGGCAGGGTCACGGCGCTTCGTGTCGCTTCGGAGACGACGCTGGAAGACGTGGAAGAGGGGCTCAAGGAGCGGATGGCATTGGCAGAGTTCGGTATGGCATATCTGGCGCTGGCCTCGGCGGCGAACTTGTCGGTGAACAATGCCCTCGATTTTGGCGCTCTCTTCGCGAGTTTGAGTTTCTTCATCATCCTCGCGGCCCTTGTTTTGGTAGCCTTGTTAGTGACTTTCGCCGTTGAGCAACGGAGCCGCGAGATCGGGGTTTTGCGCGCTCTCGGGTTCACGAAAAAGCGGGTGCGCCGGCTCTTTCTCCTCGAGATTGCGCTGGTCGCGTTTGATGGCGCAGTCACGGGGGCGCTGGGTGGACTCCTCTTCACGAAGCTTGCGCTTTGGGCCCTGTCCGGAATGTGGAGCGGGGCCGTCGTCGGTCAGGAGTTTGCCTTTGGTTGGACCTGGACCTCGGTCATGGGTGGCGTGCTAGGTGTCTTTGTCATGGCCTTGATTGCGGGGTGGCTGGCCACGCGTCGGATGTTGAAAATCGAGCCCAAGGACCTCGTTGCCGGGTCGCGTGAGCTGCAGGGATCCGCGGGGAGTGCAGGTTCCATCTGGAAATCGGCCGCTTTTTGGTGCCTCGTCATCGGCGTGCTTGGGGGCTCTGTTTCGCTGGCCGTCACGCCGGGTCTGCGCGGTGAGCCCCTCGCCGGGGCCTTTTTTGGCGCCGGTTTCTGTTTTCTCCTCGCCGGATTGGGAGCAATGGCTCTTTCCTTTCGTCGACTCGCAACATCCCGCACTGCCGCATCGAGCGTCGGTGACCTCGGGCGCCGCCATGCGTTCCGGCAGACCTCGCGCAGCCTGACTGTCGCCGCCATCATGAGTGCGGGGGTCTTTCTTGTCGTGGCCGTCAACGCCTTCCGTCTCGGCGTGGCGGGCGATCCGCGGGAACGGACGTCGGGAACGGGTGGGTTCGATCTGTTCGGGGAATCCGCCTTTCCGATTTTTGAGGACCTGAACACGGTGGCGGGGCGCGAGAAGTATGGGCTCGACGACTTTGCGACTGATGACTTCTCGGTGGTTCCCCTGCGCGTGCTGCTGCAGGGCGAAGAGGCGAGTTGTCTCAATCTCAATGCCGCGTCGCGGCCGCGATTGGTTGGGGTCGAGTCGGATGATCTCGCCTCCCGCGGGGCCTTTCACTTTGCCGGGACGGTGCCGGAATTGGATGCGGAAGTCTCACCCTGGGCTCATCTGGGGAAGGCATTGGACGACGGCGCCATCCCCGGCATTGCCGACAAGGCTTCGGCCATGTGGGCGATGCACAAGGGACTGGGCGATGTCATCGAGTATGAAGACGGTTACGGGGAAAAGCTGAAAGTGCGTCTTGTTGCCTTTGTCGAGGGATCGACCTTGCAAGGGAGCGTGGTCATCGACCAGGAATTCTTCAAACGCCGGTTCCCCGGCGTGGCGGGTTACCGCATGTTCCTCATCGAGACGAAGCCGGAATCCGCTGAGGCGGTCTCCGCGGAGATGACCCGGCAATTGGAGGACTACGGAATGGAAATCACGCCGTCGCTCGACCGTCTGGCGCGCTACAGTGAAGTGCAGAATACCTACATCTCCATCTTCAGTTCGCTTGGTGGATTGGGAGTGTTGTTGGGAACGATCGGGGTTGGCCTCGTCATCGGAAGGAACGTCATCGAGCGCAGGGGCGAACTTGCGGTCATGCAGGCCGTGGGATTCAGGCGCTCCGGGATCGCGCGAATGGTCGTCGCCGAGCACTGGTTCCTCATCGCGGCGGGCATTTTCCTCGGGGCCGCTGCTGCACTTGTCGCGGTCATGCCGCAAGCGGATGGCGCGGGTGTGCAATGGTCCCTGCTCACGGTAATCGTTGGTCTGATTGGCGGAGCAGGGATCGCATTTTGCGTCCTTGCTTCCCGTATGGCGGTGCGTGGAAACCTGATGGAAGCAATTCGTGACGAGTGACTTGCGGTAAGTGGTGGGATCTTCTTGGATGCGGGCGTTTATCGGCGCATACTTGCGCTCTCAACGCTCGTGATTCGTCTCAATTCCAACTTCTTCGCCGCCCTGCTCTTCGCCTTGCCCATGTCCGGACTTTCGGGCGAGGAGACGGAGATCTTCGATTTTCAAAAGGAGGACGTGGACGACTTGCCATCGGAATTCATCGAAATCGAGGGCTCCTTCGCCATTGCGGAGGAAGGAGAGAACAAGTTTCTCCGTCTCACGCCCGAGCCTCTCGGTGAGAACGCCGTCATCTTCGGCGAGAGTTCCATCGGGATGATTGTGCTCGAGGCGCGAATTCGTTCAGAGAAGAAGCGGCGGACCAGCCCGCGCTTCGCCATCGGAGCGCATGGGACGAAAGGATTTCGCCTCCGTCTCGTTCCGCAGCGAAAGCAACTCGAATTGATCATGGACGAGATCGAACAAGTGGCCACGGCATCCTACGATTGGGAATCCGGTTCGTGGACCTGGCTGAGGCTTTCCATCACTCCCGGAGAAGGAGAATCGTGGAACATCGAGGGACGGGTGTGGAAGGAGGGGGAGGAGCCGCCGGTCGAGGCGATGATCGCCTATACCCACACCGAGCATCCGGGAACGGGAAAGGCGACGCTTTGGGGGACGCCCTATCCGGGATATCCCATCGACTTCGATGATGTGACGTTGACGGTGGAGCCAAGGAAGTAGGGATGCCCTACTTTGATCACAACGCGACGACTCCACTTTCCGGCGTGGCTCGAGAAGCGTGGTTGGAGACCCAGGACAAATGCTGGCAAAACCCTTCCAGCCTCTATCGGGGGGCGGCGATGGCCCACCAGGTGCTGGAGGATGCGAGGGAGCGGGTGGCCGATTTGCTGGACGTCGAGCCGATCAGGGTGGTCTTCACTTCCGGGGCCACGGAGGCGAACAGCGCGGTCCTGGCTTGGTTTGGTGGATTGCGAGAGGCCGTGGGGATCTCACCTTTCGAGCATCCTTGCGTGCGTGAGCCGGCCGAAAGGTGGTTTGGCGGTCGTTGTTTCGAGGTCGATTCCGCCGACGTGGGGGCTTTCCTTGAATCGAAGAACCCGGCCTTGTTTGCCATGATGGCGGCCTCCAATGAGACGGGTGTCGTCCTGCCTTGGCAGGAATCGGTGGCCAAGTGTCGCGCATTTGGAGTTCCGTTTTTGTGTGACGCCGTGCAGTGGATAGGGAAGATGCCCTTGAAGGGGCTGGATTCTGCGGATTACGTCGTCGCCAGCGGGCACAAGTTCGGTGGGCCCAAAGGCGTTGGATTTTTGCTCGTCCCGGAACAGTCCGGAATTCGCCTGCAATCCGGTGGGCCGCAGGAAGAGCGGCGTCGGGCAGGTACGGAGGACTTGGCGGGCGTGGTCGCCATGGTGGCGGCGCTGGAGGAACTTGAGGGTAAAGGAGGCAGTCCACGAGGCCGGGCCGTTTTTGAAGAGCGAGTTTTGCAGGAATTACCGGGAACAGAGGTCGTAGGGAGAGGCGAGGATCGACTTTGGAACACGTCGATGCTGGTCATGCCGGACTTTGACAACCGAAAATGGCTCTCGCGCCTGGATCGTCGGGGCTTCCAGGTTTCGACGGGTGCCGCCTGCTCGACCGGCAGCGATGGTCCGACCCTCGCGCTGGCCGCCATGGGCTATCAATTGCCGCAAATGAAGCGGGTGCTCCGGTTCAGCGGCGGATGGGAGACGAGCGAGGACGATTGGAGAGCGCTGGCCGAAGCCGTGGTCGAGGTTTTTGTGGAGCTTTCGGGTTCGGGGAAAAAATCGACCTCCTCCGCGCTTGCTCCCGGCGGAGGCTGATTCACATTCGGCGCATGGATCAATCCCAAGCCATCGAGACCATTGAAGAAGCCTGCAAGACGATCTCGATCCAGTTCATGAAAATCGGTCCGGCCATCCACAAGATCGAGGACGCGGATCTGAAAGGGGAATTGATCAAGCAGTCGCACACGGCGACGACGGCGTTGGAGGTCATCAAGAAGCAGATGATCAAACTCAAGGGCCGCGATGACTCGAAGTTGCTTTGAGTTCTCGCACGGAGGCACGGAAGCACCATGGATTCAATTTCCAGTGGCGGCTACCGTGAAAATCCTCGGGTAAAGCCGCTCAAAATACCAGAGCTTTGCAAAGTAAAAGCCGATGGGGCTTTCTTTGAAACGGGTGCCGCTACCGGTCGCCTCCTTGAGCCATTCGTGGCCGTATTGAACGGGGCCATCGGCCTCAGGTGCGCCGGCGAGCGCGGTGATGGAGAGGGCCGTTTCCTCGATCGATGGCGGATGGCCTTTGCCGCCGCTCCATGAGCCGTCGTCATTCTGGTTGGCGAGGAGCCAACTCCGGCCCTCGGCGATCAATTCTTCAACCTCCGGGTAGTCCTGCCGGGAAACGACGGTCAGGCCATGCACAACGCGGGCTGTTCCGTAAGTGGGGTTATTCTCCCCATCAAGATGCTGGTTTCCAAACCAAAGGGGTAGCCAACTGCCGTCGCTGTTCTGTGTCCTTGTTAGGTAATGAACTGCCTTCTCCGTGGCGACCTGAATGCGGGCGCGGAGCGGACCAGGCATCGTCGATTCCCATGTGGCCCAAGCGGCGAGGGCATGCGCGGTGATGTCATTGCAGCTGCGGTCAAAGGGAAGGGCACCCCAACCCCGGCAAAATGTCGGCATGCCCCCGTCACGGTTCTGCAAATCGAGAAGCCAGGTGATGCCGCGCTCAGCGGCGGCGTCGACCTTGGCGGTTTCCAGATGCCGAAGGCGGTGGATGGCGAGCAACGCGCCGGAGGTGTCATCGGCGTCGGGCACACCTCCCGGCAGGTCCGTCCACGCCCACGCGCCTGGCGCAGCGACCGTGAAGGGGTGAATTTCGCGGTATTGCTGACCGAGAAGCCAATCGAGAATGACTTGACCTTCATCGTTTGAGAGGGAGTGACCCGATTCGTGAAAGGCGTTGACGGACAACGTCGTGGTCCAAGTCGCAAGATCGGTGTCGATCGGCCAACTGCCGTCGTCGCGGACCGAGTTTTCAAGGAATTGAATCGCTGCCCGCATCACTTCACCCGCCGCGGTCGCGTCGCTCGGTGTGTGACCGGCACCGGCGAGGGCCATGGTGACGAAACTGGTGAGGGGAGTGGCCTCAAGGTAGCCTCCGGTCGAGGGTTGAATATCCTGGAGAATGGCCAGCGTCCGGTCTTTGGTGAATTGACGCGCGATTGCCGTCGGCAACCACGCCGGAGGCCGCTTTTGCTGATGAAGGAGTTGGCCAATGGCGATGAGCGCGGGAAGGGCGTAGCTGACGACCGGGAGTCGCAGAGCGGCGAACCAGGTCCGAGGGAAAGCGGCGAGTTCAAAGGGCAGGGATGGAATGAGTTTCCAACCCTTGTCCCCCAGCCGTCCGCCGAGGCAGCAGGCCATAAGGATGGGGACGGAGAAAGTCTTGTCCTTGCCATAGCGGGCGACGACCTTTTTCGTGATGGCTTTTGGTTCAAGGCTGCCGACGTGACTCTCGATCCATCGTTCGGCTTTTTCCGTGGTGGTGGAAAACCGGTTCGCTTCGTCGGCAACCCCGAGGGCAGACCAGCAGAGGAGCGTGGTCGAGATGTTTGAAAAGCTGCGCGAGGTGTCACCCCAGCCGCCGTCCTCGTTTTGATTTTCGGACAGCCATTTGAGCCCGCTGTCGCAAAGGTGTCCTGCCTGTGAGGGTGGCGGATTGGAGGCCAAAGGGCTTGCATCGCCGCCGGACTTTCGATCCTTCGCCGAGCCTTCGGTCACCGGCGTGTCGCCGGCACTACCATCGGAAAGCCTCAACGCAATCAGGGCGGTGGCCGTGGAGAGAGCGGAGGAAGAGAGCTTTCCGCGCCAGTGTCCGGCCTCATTTCGCTCGGAAAGAAGGTTCTCTATAGCGTTGGTTGGAAAGGAATTATCGGAGTTCACAGGAAGAGATGACCCAGAGCGAGAAGGCCGTAATAGGTGTATTCAAGATCGAGGAAGTCATCGGTCCAGTTGCCGTGAAAACCGCCTTCGGCATTCCAAAGGGAATCGACGAAATCGAGACACGATTCCTTGTGGGGTGAAAAATCAACCTGCAGTCCGTCGAGGGCGTGCAGCGCAACGGCGGTGGAGAGCAGGTCCGGCATGGGAGCGCCGGGAAACGCGAGAAATCCGCCGTCTCGGTGCGCTGAAGACAGGAAGTATTCACCGGTGGAGTCGGCGACCGGAAGCTGCAGATTGCGGGAGAGGGTGACGCCGGCGGCGGTGGAGGGGACATTGGGAATGGGCATTGATCGCTCGTTCGCCCAACCCCCCTCGTCGAGACGAAGACCGGCAACGCACGCTGCGAGCGCATCGACCTTGGGCGGCTGCCGGCCGTTGTCAGAATACGCCCGGTAGGCGACGAAGCATCCGTAAGTCGAGGACTCCGGGGCGCCTAGTTTCTGAGAGTAGCCACCGTCGGCAGCGCGGAATTTCTCTAGATCGGCGAGGACCGGATCAACAATCTCTGAATCAGCCCTTGCCGCCCCAAGGATGGTGGCGAGGCAGCTCAAATGAACAAAATCGAGTTCGCCCGGCCGGGGTGCCGATCCCGCAAACCCGAGGAGAACGTCGCGGTCAGGTTCCATCTGCAGGGCCAGGTAGCTGTCGATGCCAAAAACCGTGTAGTAAAGGTCGCTGTTTCCGTCGCGATCCTGAAATCCGCCGTCGTCGCTACGCCTGTCGCGGACGAATTTTTGAACCAATTCCGCGGATTCGCCGAGCATTTGCGGGGCGAGGCGGGCGACCTGAAGGAGCTCGAGACTAATGGACACGATGAAGATTTTTCAGGGAATAAAATAACAGGCAGTTCATTGTTGTCAGAAGAACCTCTTCCGGGCGTAATAACCGGTATGAAGAACATCCTTTTTTCTCTCGCCGTGATTTCCCTGCCATTTGCTGCGGGAATCCAGACCGCCAGCGCCCACTGTCAAGTTCCTTGCGGGATCTTCGACGATGAGGCGGAGCTTGTCCTTTTCGACACGGACATCATTACCATTAAAAAATCCATGGAGCAGATCAACGAATTGTCGAGTGACGCCGCTGCGAACGTGAACCAGCTTTCTCGTTGGGTCGCCAACAAGGAAAAGCACGCGCAGGCAATTCAGGACCGCGCGGCCCGCTATTTCCTCGCCCAGCGGGTGAAGCCGGACCTTGAGGCCGAAGATAAGGAAAATTACTACAAGCTTCTGAAGCTGCTCCATCACATCACCTTCTACGCGATGAAGTGCAAGCAGACGACCGATCTGGAGAACGTGGAGAAGCTCCAGGAAGTCTGCGACGAGTTCCACAGCAGCTACGCGCACGAGCACTAGGCCCGGGAGCAACCAATTTGAAGGAGGGGAGTTTCATCGTGACGATGAAAACTCCCTTTTTTCTTTTGGTGATCCTGCCCCTTGCTCTCGCTTCACCCGCGTTCGCGCAAACTTCCGAGACGGAAGACCGGTACAAGCGCTTCCTTGAGCGCTTCCCGGAATCGGATGCGAATAAGGACGGCGTCCTCACTCACCCGGAAGCGACGGTATTTCTCCGGAAACGGCGGGAGGAACTGGAGGATGAACCGGAGCTGGCAGCCAATGTGCCCAAGCCGACGCATGCGGATGTTTCGTACGGCGACCACGGAAAGCAGGCCTTCGACATCTGGCTTGCTGACTCGAAGGACGGGAAGCCGGCGCCACTCTGCATCTATATCCATGGTGGAGGGTTCCGGGGCGGGGACAAGAGCCGGGTCCACGCTTCCGAACTGCGACGGTTCCTCGACGCGGGAATCTCCTACGTGTCGATGAACTACCGGTTGTCCGATGGCGGGAAGCATCCCTATCCGGCGGCAATGCACGATTCCGCGCGCGGCTTGCAGATGATTCGATCCAAGGCCGGGGAGTGGAATATTGATCCGGAACGAATCGCCTGCTACGGCGGCTCGGCGGGAGCCGGGATCTCCCTCTGGCTGGCGTTTCATGAGGATCTCGCCGACCCGGATAGCAAAGATCCTGTAGCACGGCAATCGACGCGAATTGTCGCCGCCGGGACCAACGGGGGGCAGTCGACGTACGACATGCATGTCTACCGCGAGTGGTTCGGCGTGCCTGACCTGCCCCCTCATGACGCGCTCGACGCCTTTTTTGCGATCCAGAAAGGAGAAGATATGGACAGCGAAAGGGTCAAAACGATCATGCACGACGCCTCACCCATCACGCATCTGACCAGAGACGATGTGCCCGTGTATATGGAATACGGCAACCGCCCGAATTCGCCGGTGAACAAGGAAACCACCCAAGGCGAATGGGTCCATCATCCGCTGCTCGGGATCAAACTGCGGGAAGCGATGAGCAAGCTGGGGCTCGACTGCTACGTGAACTACCGGGATAACGAGGAAGGAGAACACGAGGATATGACAGGATTCTTGATGGAGATGCTGCGTGGAGGTCATCAATCCGAAGGGCAGGACGGCCCGTGAGCCTGTCCCGCCCTTCATAGACACTACTCTGGAAATCGATGTTGGTTCAGCTGATCTTCTGCTTGCTTGAGCCAGCGCGTCGCAGGCGCTGCCCTCCGAGTTCGGTGATTAGGTTGTCCAGTCCATCGCTCATCATTCGCTTCAACATGAATTTCACGAGCGGTCCCGTCGCTCTCCGCTTGGGATCGTAATACTGACGCCAGACGAGGCGGGACCCGCCTTGCCCGTCGGGGGCGATGAGGAACACGCCCATGTGGTTCTTGATCGGCATTTTGAAGGTCGATTCATCAAAGTCGACCGAGTAGGCGTAGCCGGAGTCGGGATTCCAGAAAACGATGTCTTCCTTGAGTGACTTGTCGTTGAAAGCGCAAGTCCTGCTGTCTCCGGAGGAAATTTCCTCACGGGAAAGGGGCTTTTCTCCCTCCCTGTAGGCGATGTCGCCGATTCCCTCGAACCAGTCTCCGATCTCGTAGGCAACTTTTTCGAAGACGACACTGGGAGGTGCGTCAATGCGTGCGATCATTTCCAGTTTCAAGGGGGCCTTGGCAAGCGATTCGATCTCGAGTCCATCATCGGCGCGAAGACCGGAAGTCGTGAGAAGGAACAGAACGAAGTATCGTTGATTGCTCATTGCTTCAGATTTTTTCACTCGGCACTGAGAGGGCGTTTACCTGGCGACGGTAGCGAGAGGTTCTTGTTTCGCCCTCGCCGAGGCTTCCTCCTTCCGTGGATGGGGTTCGCCGGTCTCAACGAAGTGTTTGAACTCTTCGAGGGTACGCTTGAGGATCGAGCGAAATTGAAAACCCATCATGGGCGCCATGAGAAGATTGAAGGGAAAGAGGAGTTTCGCCTCCAGCCGCATGCGGACTCGGGCGTGATTTGGTGAAGATCCTGGATCGATGTCCCAATTGTTCTCCAAGTGCTTCACGAAAAATGGCATCTTGTCCCCGACGACCCGGTAGGAGAGCTGCCGGCGTTCGGAGTTGTGGCGAGTGACCGTCTCGCGGAGGCCTCCGATGGAGGTCTCGCATTCACGCCGCCCCGATTCGACAGACCCCTGGGAGGCGAGGACGTCGCTCGACCATAGGGCGACGTTTCCAAAGTGTGTTCCTCCGATGACCTCCCAGACTTCTTCAGGACGGGCGGCAATTTCCAAGTCTTTGTTTATTTTCATTGGTTTCTATTAATTTGAGTTAAACGATTCATAATCAGGCCAAAGAATGGCACAGATTTCTGAGTTGTATTCCTCAAAATTTATTCCAGATTTTTTGGAAGGAAAAATGCCGCAAAATCCGATTCAGGAAAGAGGTCGGCCTCGTGGGTTCGACGAGGAGGAAATACTTCACAACCTTGTGCTTCTGTTTTGGGAGAAGGGCTATGAAGCCACCACGCAGCAGGACATGATGGAGCGGACGGGGCTCTCTTCCTCGAGTCTGTTGAACACCTTCGGGAACAAGCCGGACCTTTTTCAAAGAGTGATGGATGCGTATGCCTCGATGCAGCGACAAGCGCTCGAGCCCCTTTTGAAGGGTGAGAAGGGGATAGCCGATTTAGACACCTTTCTGGATGGCGTACAGGAGCATGTCCGGGGTGAACGAGGCGTTCCGCGCGGGTGTCTTGCGGTGAAAACAATGACCGGCCCGGCGCCAACCGCAGAGAACTCCGCCGAGCAGCTCAAACGATATCAGGACAATCTGACCTTTGCTTTGAAGCAGACGCTGGACCGCGCTGTGGAGTTAGATGAGGTTTCGTCGAAGGACGTGCATCGCAACGTCCGGCTGCTCTCATCGTCGCTGATTGGGATCTTGGCGGTGGCGGAGTCTTCACCGCTGGTCGCGGAGGAAACGGTGCGGGCATTGCAGTCTTCGGTGCAGAACTGGCGCGATTCCAGCCGATAGGCTGTCCGGTTCGACAGGCCGTTTCCCGAGGAAGTCGCCTCCAATAAAAAAGGCGACTCCGTTGCCGGAGTCGCCCGTCGTTAGGATTTCGACTTCAGGAAAAGTCTGGAAAGCCTTTTTGGGAATCAGGCTGCGTCGTCGGTGCTGTCACCGCCCTTGCCACCTTTGCCTTTACCTTTGCCTTTTCCGTCACCGCCCTTGCCGTCACCGCCTTTGCCACCTTTCCCGTCACCCTTACCGCCTTTGCCGCCCTTGCCACCTTTTCCGCCTTTACCACCCTTGCCACCTTTTCCGCCCTTGCCACCTTTGCGGAGGAGATCGGCGTCAGAGTCAGGGGCGTCGAGAGTGTCGACGGTGGGTGCGGTTGGGTTTGCGGTGGGCGCTTTGGCGCTGAGGGAGACGCCGGCGAAGGCGAGGGTCACGATAGCGACGATGGAGATAATGATTTTGCTCTTCATGGGTGTTTTCTTGTGGTTTTTGTTATTTGCTGCGCGAGTGGCGCATGCAGGAACCATGAGCCCTGAAGATGATGTCAGGATGATGCGGCCGACATTTTTTCGTTGGGAATCAACGAAAACCGGACTTTGGAGTCCTCGAGACGGGCGGAAAGCGAGAGATTCAGCGCTTTGGCGCAGGCCTTTGCCAGGGAGAGCCCGAGACCGGAGTGTTCGGCGGAATCGCTCCGGGAGGGATCACGGCGCCAGCAGCGGTCGAAGAATTGCCCGACTTCTTCCTCGGTGACGCCGTCGGCGGAGTTGGTGATTTCAAAGCGGTCTCCCTGCGCTTCCACTTCGATGCGCCCTCCCTCGTGGGTGTACTCGACGGCGTTGGAAAAAAGGTTGTCGAAGATGTGACGCAGCATGCCCGGATCCGTCTGCAAAGCGGCTTCATCTTCGACGTCGAAATCCACCTCAAGATTCCGTTGCTCGGCTTTCTTCGCGTGAGGCTCCCACGATTTCTCGGCGGCCTCATCGCCCGACGAGTTGAGCGAGATGATCTGCCCGTCGAAGGTGCCGGTGCCATAGTCGACGTTGACGATCAGATCGCCCGTCGCGGTGCCGGCGTCTGCGACGGCGAGG
>JBCDLR010000083.1:0-12445 GCA_038745205.1 Verrucomicrobiota bacterium | reverse complement strand
TTTGTGGAATCGGGCTTTCCTTCATCCTGACATGGGTGGTCAACCGCGCCTTCTTTCACTGGACGATTGGTCTCGAGATTCCGTGGAAGGAAATCGCAGTGGCCCCGATTTGGATCACGTTTGTCGCCCTGCTCGCCAGCCTCATTCCTGCATGGCGGGCCTCCCGGCTGCCTCTTGCTCCCGCCCTGCGCGCGGAATGAAACACGATTCAGGTTGAAGGCGATCAGCACCGCTGTTCATTGATTCTCAACTAGAAATCCCCCCTTGCAGGTTCATTCCTCCAGATTCGCGTTATTCCTGCTGCTTTCGAGTGTCGCGCCCGCGACTTCGCTGGTCGCCGATGGTCCGGTCCACGTGACCTATCACTGGCACATGCATCAGCCGATTTATTGGCCGGAGCGTGCACCCGCACCGCAGTCCAACCGTTACCAGTTCGCAGCCGACTCCGTCGATCTCAAGCTCGGCAACACGGGCAACTACTACAACGGCAGCACCGCAGAACATCCCTTGAACCATCTCGTCCAGGGTGACGGCGGAAGTTTCGACGAGGTTTTCTCGAAGGCCGACCGCGTGAATGCCTACCAATTCGGTGGAAAGAATTCCATCGCCACGCTCGGCGCCCATGCCGACGCCGGGGCGTCCGTCAGCTACTCCGGATCCCTGCAGGAGAACATCTGGAGCTTCGGGAAAGACAACCGCTACGGCTACGGCACGAACTGGAACCAAGGCTACACGGAAGCCGGCGGTCGTGGGCCGCTCCCCAACGACGCCTGGCTCACTTCTGATGATTATCCCAAGGCCGACATGGTGGGCATGACGTATCACCACGCCTTCAGTCCATTGCTGCCCAAGTCGGTTCTGCGGAAGGAGATTCAGATCTTCAAGGAAGTCTGGTGGAAAAGCTGGTCGGGAAATCCTGACAAGTCCGACCACTCAAAAGGATTCTGGCCGCCGGAGGTCGCCTTTTCCAGAGAGATCATCGATGTCCTTGTCGACGAAGGCTACGAGTGGACCATCATCGCCAACAGCCACCTCGCGCGGACCTGCCTGAACTACATGGACGTGGCGCAGAGAGGAAACAGCGGATGGAACATCGACCCGCCCAATCGCGCCGATCGCCTCGGTCCGGTCGTTCCCGCGAACCAGTGGTGGTCCGGAACAATCGACGGCCGGGGAGGCGCGTTCCCCGCGCCCTTTGCCTACCAACCCCATCACGCGAAGTACGTGAATCCCCACACGGGCGCGGAGAAAAGGATCGTCGTCGTCCCCATGTGCGATCTTCTCAGCTACCAGAACGGATTCAGCTCCATGGGAACCGGTGATATCGACGAGGAGATTGCGCCCTTCAATGACCCGGATCATCCGAGTCTCGTCCTCATGGCCCACGACGGCGATAACGCCTGGGGCGGCGGTAGCAGTTACTACTTTGAAAGCGTTCCCAATCTCATGAACGAGGCCTCGAGCAAGGGATACTCCCCGACCACCATTCAACAATACCTTCACGATCATCCTGTTCCACAAGAAGACGTCGTGCACATTGAAGACGGGTCATGGGTCAACGCCGCGAACGACTGGGGCCACCCGCAGTTCATCAACTGGCTTTGGCCTCCTGTCCGGCCAGGCAGCGATCCCGACTACGACAGCGACGATCCGCGAACATGGTTCGATCCCGAAAACGGCTGGGCTTCCGATTACCGGAACTGGGCCGTTATCGTCGCCGCGACCAACATCGCTGAAACTGCCGAGCAACTCATGATCGACGACGGGGGCAGCGTTGCTGCCTGGAAAATCCAGGAGCCTTACCAGAAAAACGGCACTGACAACTCGCCCAACACCGCCGAGCAAGCGTGGCATTTTCTTCTCGGGGCCCTCGACAGCGGATTCATGTATTACGGCGTGGCCCTCGATGACGAGGTCAAGCAAACGCTCGCCTGCAACATCGCCACCGACATCGCCGATCCGCTCGTCCAGCCTGCCGCCAACACCGAGGACGACACCACTCCGCCCACGATTTTCAAACCGCAGCGATTTCCGTGGAATCCTGGCGGCATGGGCTGGGGCCCACTCACCGGATATCGCGAAGTCGGTTTCAATGGAAACGCTCCCTACGATTCCGATTTCCACGTTTGGACGCTGATTCACGACATTTCCGGGACGACCACCGCCACCCTTTATGTCCGCGAGGACGCCGACGGGGTGAATCCCGTCGACGACAACGCCAACGAAGTCTTCGCCGGAGGCACGTGGACGGCCATCCCCATGAATGCGCGTCCGGTCCCCACCGCTAACGTTTACAACGATTCGGAAATCAATTATTTCCTAACTCCGAACCACATCGCAACACACTACTGGGCCAAGGTCGAAGGGTACCGCGACGTCCTTCTCGACTACTACATCGAGGCTGCCGATGGTCAGGGTAACGTCTCGCGTTCCGGCATTCAGCACGTCTTCGTGGAAGACGACGGCGCACCGCCCGACACCGGAGGTGGTAACAGCGGCAACCTTCCCGACTTCACGATGGACGGAATCGTCGACTTCCCCGGATACCGCATTTCCACGCCGGCGCTCGAGCTTTACGCCGCTGTTCGCGGAAACGAGCTCTACCTCGCAACGCAGTCTCCCGGCTCGAACGGTGCCAATGATCATTTCCTTTTCGTAAGCAACTCTGCCACCCCCGCCCTGCCCGCTTCCGCGGCTCCTTGGGCAAAATCAGGCAAGACCGACTTACCCACCGGCGATCCTTTCATCGGCGCCGAAAGCACCAACGACTATGCTGGCTGGTTCAACCAGGGAAATGCGACCAACAGCGTGACGAAAAACAACAGCCCGTCCGGCTACCTTGAGGGAATGCTCAATCTGGAGGAAGCCTTCGGCACAACGCCAACCGTCATCTATCTCGCGAGCGCGTCCTACGGCACCGCCGATGGAGGCGCATTAAACGGACAGTCTCCATCCGGGAATGCCAACGCCGATATTGACTTCGACGAACTACTCGCCATTCCCGTCGATACCCTTCGTGACGAAAACGCCGATGGAGTATTCGATTTTCTCGACCCGGAACGTGAATTCCACATCACCGGGGCAGCCAATTCCGGCACCAACGTGGAAATTCGATGGCGCTCCATTCCCGGTTTCCTCTATGTCATCGAAAAGAGTTCGGACCTCAAGAAATGGGATCCAGTAGCCGGTCTCGACACCGTCGGCCCCGGAGCAGCCAGTGAAGCGATCGCCACCACTTCTTCCGAGAACCTGACGAAGTGCTATCTCCGCGTCAGGACGCTCGGCCCGCAATAGCCGCGGGGCCTTAATCCGCGCCGGAAATGTATTCATCCGGAGGAATGAGGTTCATTCCGAAAAGCACGTAATCGTGGGCCCCTCCGTGCATGTCCGTCACGTAGTCCCGCAGCCGCATCAATTCGACGAAACCCGCCTCCCGAAGCGTGTGCATGGCCCGTTCGCGCTCCCCATTCAACTCGACCTCCAGTCTTGTGAGCCCGCAGTGCCTCGCGATCTCAACCATTTCCCCGGCCAATAACGCCACGAGGCCCTTGCCATGGTACTCGGGAAGGGTGAGAAAACTGGCGAGGCCGATGTGCCGCTTCCACCCACCGGAGCGCTGATGCAATGTCGCATCCGCCACAACCCTCTCGTCATCGATCGCCAGAAGGGGCAAATTCGATTCATAGTCGATGTGGGTGCACCATTCGTGGAAGATCGACTTGTCCGTTACCCGGTGCTTGATGAAAAGTCGCTCCTCTTCCGGCACTCTCAAAATAAAGTCTGCAAAGATGTTTTCGTCCGCTTCTTCGAGGGGTCGTATCGTGCAGGAGGATCCACCCGTCAACGGCTTCACCATCGGATAATTTTCTAGCACTAAATCCAACATAATCCCAATCCTCTTTTCGAGAATGCCATACCATCAACGCCCGCGGCAAGAGGAAAAGCTGCCGGCCTTTGACCTTGGGACAGGTACGGCTACGTTACTTCTGACTTCTTAAGCAATTTTCATGGCCAAATACGACGAAAGCAGCATCAAAACTCTTGAATGGCGCGAGCACGTGCGACTCCGTCCCGGAATGTATATTGGTAAGCGGGGTGACGGCTCCGCTCCCGACGACGGCATCTACGTCCTGCTCAAGGAGGTCATCGACAACTGCATCGACGAACACATGATGGGATTCGGAAAAACGATCGACGTCGAACTCACCGAGGACACCATCTGCGTGCGCGACTTCGGGCGGGGAATTCCCCTTGGCAAGCTTTTCGACTGCGCCGCGCAGATCAACACGGGAGCGAAATATGATTCCGAGGCCTTCCAGAAGTCCGTTGGTCTCAACGGCGTCGGCATCAAGGCCGTCAATGCGCTTTCGAACTACTTCGAGATCCAGGCCTTCCGCGACGGCAAGACCAAGGCCATCGAGTTTTCCCGGGCTGAAGTCACCGACGAGGTCAAGCGTCCGCGCGCGGCCAAGGACCCGAACGGGACGGTCGTGACCTTCACACCCGACGACTCCATCTTCAACGGCTTCAAATGGCGCGAAGAGTTCATCGAGAACATGCTTTGGAACTACGCCTACCTGAACACCGGGCTCACGCTTTCCTTCAACGGCAAGAAGTTCAAGTCGAAGAACGGCCTCAAGGACCTTCTCGAAAACAACATGAGCGAGGAATCGCTCTACCCGGTCATTCACCTCGTCGGTGACGATATCGAAATTGCCTTCACCCACGCCGCCGCGCAGTATGGCGAAGAGTACTTCTCATTCGTCAACGGCCAGCACACCACGCAGGGTGGCACGCATCAAAACGCCTTTCGAGAGGCCGTTGCCAAGACCATCCGGGAATTCTACAAAGGCAAGTCGTTCGAAGCCAGTGATGTAAGGCAAAGCATCTTCGGTGCCATCGCCATCCGCATCCAGGAGCCGGTCTTCGAATCACAGACAAAAACCAAGCTTGGCTCCACCCACACCGCACCGAAAAGCGGTCAGCCCGTCCGTGCCTTCATCAACAACTTCATCCAGAGCGAACTCAACAATTTCCTCCACCGGCATTCCGACATCGCTGACGCCCTGCTCAAGAAGATCCAGCAATCGGAAAAAGAGCGAAAGGAACTGAAGGGCATTCGCACCGCCGCACGCGAAAATGCGAAAAAGGCCAAGGTTCACAACAAGAAGCTTCGCGATTGCCGGGTGCACTACGGCGACCGGAACAAGCGCGCGGACGAAACCACTCTCTTCATTACCGAGGGGAATTCAGCGAGCGGTTCCATCACGACGGCCCGCGACGTCGACACCCAGGCCGTGTTCAGCCTTCGGGGCAAACCACTCAATTGTTTCGGTCTCACGAAGAAGGTCGTCTATGAGAACGAGGAGTTCTACCTCCTCCAGCACGCGCTCGGCATCGAAGAAGGACTCGAGGACCTCCGCTACAACAAGGTCGTGCTCGCCACCGACGCCGACGTCGACGGCATGCATATCCGGCTCCTCATGATCACCTTTTTCCTGCAGTTCTTCCCCGAGTTGATCCGGGAAGGCCACCTCTACATCCTTGAGACACCCTTGTTCCGCGTCCGGAACAAGAAGGACCAGATCTACTGCTACAACGAGGCGGAAAAGCGCGCGGCGCTGAAAAAACTGGGTAAGAACGCGGAAATCACCCGCTTCAAGGGTCTCGGAGAAATCAATGCAAGCGAGTTCAAGGACCTCATTGGCGAAAACATGCGCCTCGACCCCGTCCTCATCGACCACCAGAAGTCTCTTCCCGACATGCTGAGTTTCTACATGGGCAAGAACACCCCCAAACGACAGGAGTTCATCATCGAACGCCTACGGGTCGAACTCGACATGGCGGAGGACAACACGGCAGAGAATGCCGGCGAGGAAGAGGAAAACTTCGCGCTGGCCTCGTGATTGTCTTCAAATTGCCCTGCGCATCGACCATCCGATCAATCCCGCCGCGACCAACAATCCCGCCCAGAAATAGAGGGAAGTGAAGACGCTGAAGAGTCCCGGCTTCGGGTAAGCCGATCCCGGCGCTCGAACCACCACACCCCACGGAGCGCTCTCCAGTGCCCGGTAGGCCACGGTGTCACCGGCACCCGCTCCCCTATCGGGCCAAATCAGGCCCGACGATCCTTCGCTGCAACTCGCGAGTGCCAGCCCCACGTTCAGATCCACCCGCGCCACGTCCCCCTCGCGGCGAACGTCAAAAAAGATTTCCGACACCTTCTCTCGCGAAGTCCCGAGGATCAGTTCTTCCTCCTTTCTGGCCTCCCGGAAAACACGCACGATTTCCTGCAGCGGATCCATGGAAGCCAGCAACTGATCCGTTCCCACCCGAACCCCGTCCCCACCGATGACAGGAACCTCGACGAGAAGAAACTGCTCGCTGCCATTCCGGAAAGGACCCTTCACGGACCAGCCAACATCCGTTGAAATCCTCGGCGGCGGCGAAAGATCGAGGGGGAAACGTCGACCCGCTCGAAAGAGGATGCCCCCCTCCTGATCATATCTCGAAAAGCCCAGCAATTCAGAGTCCGGTTCCCCAAGCAACTCGCCCACCCTCTCCCGCACGGCAGCCAGTGTCTTTCCATTGTCACTGCCCGGTTGCCATTGCCAACTCGCAAAATCGGCAGCCAATCCTTCATCGCCACTCACGACCGCGGCCTTTTCCCCAATCCTCTCGAGCACGTCTTCGACCCTTGCCGCCTCCCCTGCCACAAGTCCGAGAAGGGCCTCCGAACGGGTGGCCGCGAGTTGCTCAAGAGCAAAGAACCCGCTCACCACCACGACGCCGATCGCCAACAGATAGAGGACCGTGTTCGAACGTTTTGGTGCGCTTTCTGCCCGCTGCTTCATGGATTGGCCGGATTCTCATACCATATCACCCCCAACTTCGCCCGCTCTTCGCAAGTGAGCACATCGAGGTCACCGTCTCCGTCGAGGTCGATCAATTCGAGGCGGTCAAACTTGATGCCCTCAGGCCCGCTGATGTCGAACTCGACCACTTCCAGGTCGTCCCCAACCGGATTAATCTTCATTCCCATGACGCCGGAACGCCCGTCTTGGGATCCCTCGCCACTGATCACGATTTCGTTTCCGGACTCGCCGTCCAAATCGCCAAATGCCACGGCCTTCGCGCGCCCTGCACTCTCCGGATTTCGGAGGCGATGCCTTTTGCCGCCGCCAAAAGGAACCCACCATACCTCGCGTTCTTTCACCGGGAGGAGAACTCCAGCCTCGCCGTCAGCAAGGAGCCTTCCCACCTTCGCGAAGAGAAACTCATTGTCGCTCCTCACTATCTCGTTGGCACTCCATGTCATCTTCTTCGCATCCGCCTCGCCGGGATTCTCCATCCACCAGGACCCCATGCGGGAATGCCGGCGATCCGTGAACACCACGTCCAGATCACCGTCATCATCAAAATCGTAGGGGATCATCGACATGATCCATCCCATTGGCGCCCATTCGCGCCACGTTGCATTCGCGATGCCTTCCGAGAAATCGAAGTAACCGATCCAGCTGCCTTCATCCTTTCCCGCCGCCACCAGTTCGACGGGCGGCTTCCCGTCGATCTCCAGGGGCAACGCGAACATCCAGCGCATGCGATTCTTCGATTCCAGCAATGTCACTTTCTTCCAGGCATTGCTCTCCAGCAGCTTCGAAGCCTCCTTCGGGGCGAGAAAAACATGCACCGCCTTTTCCCCGCCCTCGCAGCAAACAACCACATCCAGCACGCCATCGCCATTGATGTCGGCGAAGACCGCGTCCTCCGCCGAGGGCGTGTCTCCCACGGTTACCTGCGGCCACGGACTTCTCGATCCTGTAGGACCGGGGTTCAAGTAAACCCGGGTCACCCCCCCTTCTTCCCAGCCGGTCGCGATGTCCAAGAGACCGTCGCCGTTGATGTCTCCCAGCCGCACCCCGTCGGCCCCTTCCGATGAATCGTCGATCGTGTGTCTCGTCCAAGGTTCGGCCGCCACCATAAGCGGAGCGAGCAGGAAGACGCATCTAAGGAATTGCAGCACGGGATTATTGCCGTCAGAAATGGGGAAATTCACTCGTCTCTCTATCATGAAACTCCCGTCGCTTCTTGTCATTCTCTTTGCGCTGCTCACGCCAACCATCGGCGCTGAGAAACTCAAGCTCCTTCTCGTTGACGGACAAAACAACCACAAGTGGCAGGAAACGTCACCACTCCTCAAGGCGATTTACGAACAATCCAGCCGTTTCGAGATCACGGTCACGACCTCCCCGCCCGCACCGCCGAGGTCACCACGCAAGCCGAAAACCAAGGACGAAGACGAGATCGCCAACTGGAAAAAGGCCATGTCGCAATGGGTTGTTGACGCGGAGAAACTGAAGATGGCAAACGCCCCCAAGTGGGCGGAATGGCGTCCGGCTTTCGCCGACTACGACGTCGTTGTCTCGAATTACAACGGAGAACCATGGCCGAAAGCCGTCGAAAAGGCCTTCGAGAATTACGTTGAAAGCGGAGGTGGTTTTGTCTGCATTCACGCCGCCGACAACTCTCACCCACAGTGGAAGGCCTACAACGAAATGATCGCCGTGGGCGGCTGGGGTGGACGCAACGAAACTTCGGGCCCCTACCTGAGGCTGCGTAAGGGGAAATGGACACACGACACGACCCCCGGTCGCGGCGGCGCCCACGGTTCCAAACACGAATTCGTCGTCGAAACCCGCGAACCTGAGCATCCCATCATGAAAGGCTTGCCCTCAAAGTGGATGCACACCGCCGACGAACTCTATGATCGTCTTCGCGGTCCCGCGGTGAATGTCACCGTTCTCGCGAGCGCCTTCTCCGAACCATCGACCAATGGATCCGGTGAGCACGAGCCCATCCTCATGGTCATCAACTACGGCAAAGGCCGCGTCTTCCACACGACGCTTGGCCATGACACGACGTCCATGAGCGGACTCGGATTCCAGGCCAGCCTCCTGCGTGGCACGGAATGGGCCGCCACCGGCAACGTCACTTTCGAACCTGTCGAAGGCCTTTCGGAAACGGAAGCAGCCGTTGGCCCCGTCAGACCGCAATCAGTCGCAGCCGCACCATGATTCCTACTGCACTCACTTCCACCCTCCTTCTTCTCCTGCCTTTTCTCGCGGCGGCCAGCGACGAGAAAAAGAAGACGGAAATGGTGCGCGTCCCGGCCGAATCTCGCGAAATCGAGGGTTGGACAGTCGAGATCGACAAGCGCCTCCTCAACGGCAAACACAAGGCCCTGGGCGATCGCGCCTTGAAGATGCTCCAGCTTCAGCTCGGCGACATCGCCCTCATGATGCCCGAACGGCAATTGGCCGCGATGCGAAAGGTGGTCATTCGCATCGACTACGACCACGGCTCCCTGAGGTCCGCGCAGTACCATCCGTCTCCGCAATGGTTGACGAACAACGGATTCGATCCCGCCCTCGCGCGGAAAGTCCACATCTCGTATGCCCCGCGCTTCGCAAGCAAGGACCACCACGCCACGCAACCACGGGTCGTCCTTCACGAACTGGCCCATGCCTACCACCACCAGGTCCTTCGCCACACCTACAAGCCATTGAAAGACGCCTTTAACACCGCGGTCGAATCAGGAAATTACAAGTCCGTCCTCCACGTGAAGGGTCATCGCACCCGTCACTACGCCCTGAGCAACCAAATGGAATACTTCGCGGAGGGAACGGAAGCCTACTTCGGCGCCAACGACTTTTATCCCTACGTTCGCAGTGAACTCAAGGAACACGATCCACTGCTCTTCGACTTGCTTGTAGAAATCTGGGGACCTCTGAAGTAGCTTCCCTAGACCCTCACCCAGTCCTTCAATTGGGCGTGCTCGAAGATCATCTCGTGCTGGATCTTCAGGTCCTGGCCCATGCCCGCTTCCTTCGCGCGAAGGAACATGGCATAGGCGATGGCCACATCCGCGTAGGCCAATCCGACGGCATTGAAGTAGATGCGCTCGTCATCGCTTTCCCGTCCGGGCTTCTCGCCGGAGATCAGATCGATGAGATTCCCGTGAATGCCCGCATCGTCGAGTTCGCCATCCTTGTACATTCTCGACAAGGTCTGAGTGCGGTGTTTCACCGTCTCCCAGTCATCGCAAACGATCTTGTCACACTGCTTCGCAACAGCATACTCGTCTTCCCATCCACCAACGTGGCTGTAAAAGGCGCCGGGTTTCATCCACACGGCCTTCAGGAGCGGCGCCTGTGCGCTCGTCGCAGTGACGATGACGTCAGCGTCGGAAATCGCCGCCTCCAAATCGGTATTCGAACCTCGGATATCCATCTCCGGGAGAATGGCAGACATCTCCTTGACGAATTGCTCTTCCTCCGCGGTCTCCTTTGCGCCCACGCGACAGGTTTTCAGTGACGGAAGCGCACTCTTCATGGCGATCAGGTGCATCTTTGCCTGCTCGCCCGCTCCGATAAATCCGATGGATTCCGCATCCTGGCGCGCGAGGTGCTTCGCTGCGAGCGCTCCCATCGCCCCCACCCGCATGTTCGAGCAGAGAGTCCCTTCCATGAAAGCAATGGGAAAACCGTGTTCAATTTCCGATAGAATGATGACCGCGGACAGGTTTTGGATGCCATGCTTGACCGGGTTCGGCGGGAAGACCGAGACCCACTTCACCCCGCAGATTTTTTCCGGGAGGAATGTCGCGGGGAGGCAGTTGATCCGCTCCTGCGTGTCGTCGTTGAAGATCTGCACGATCTTCTCGGGGAAGAGAACATCCCCTTTTTGAAAACCGAGCATCGCTTTCTCCGCCGCGTCCATCGCAAGATGCAAATCCAGGCATCCCGCTCCCAATAGATCTTCCTGCGAATAATACTGACAGTGAATATCGTGACGTGCCATGCGAGGATAGGAACACGACTCTCGGCGGGATGCAACGTCACAAATTCATGCCTGCTCAGAGCCACTTCGAACCCAAGTTGTCACTCCACGATATGGGTCCCCTTGAACGGCGTCGCCGTCATTCGCTCCGCATCCAGCGACCACGCGCCGATCTCCCATTTCCCCTCGGGAAGCTTGCCTATCTCAACACTTCCCCGCCATCCCGCGTGATCCTTGACGTCGAATAGCGACTTTGAACTCCCGAAATGCCCATCCAGAAATGCCGCCCGAGGTGCGTGAACAGCTCGCATCTCCATGACGCCCAGAATCTCCCAGTCTTCCTCTCCCGGTCGGCACCAGCCAATGAGGACACCGTCGGCAATTCGCACAGGAGGCCCGTTGACCTTGGCGTAACCGGACAAGTGCAGAACTCCCGCGGCCCTATCGAGCATGTAGTGATCGGAAAAATTGGCGCGCTTTCGCATCATCGGCTTCTCGACAACTTCAAATGGCCCGAATCCCATTTCGTCAACAAGCGGTGGATCCAGCCACCCGCGCTCATCGAGAAAAAGTATCTGCTCTTTTGCCCCTTCGAAATCGCGATTGATGCGATTCGGCGTGGTTGGCTCGCGCACCTTTATATAAAGCACGGCCACCCGCTCCTGCAGCCGGGAATATCTCCAAGCTTCCATCTTATGCACGCCATAGACCCATTGCGACATGAGGAGCGTTCCAACAACAGCCATGAGGGCAACTGCCCAACCGCGACGCAATTCCGATGTGAACCGCGACTTGTTGGATTGTATCCATCGGTGCAAGGCAACCGCTCCAATACCGATGACGGCGATCGTGACAAACATCATCGGGCTAATAAAACGTGTCATCATCGCTCGCTCCGGCGAAAGCCCGCTCCGTCCGACGGCCATCATCACCGCGCTTGCGAGGGAATACCCTCCAAGCGCGAGCCAAGGAAGGAGAGCCGCACTCAGTGATTCATCGCGCCATCGCCACAACATCCAAATCGCACCCAGCACGTAGGCGATCACCAACACCCGCGCACATTCCTCAACCACCACCTGCGGATCAGTATGAAAGATGCGGGCCACGGCATTACCGATCGTCATCGCCATATGGTCGAGCACATCGTCAATGTCGTGACCACCCTTCAGGAGAAATGCCATCCCCGGCGGAGTCTCTCCCGCCTCCTGACCATAGGAATATACATTTCCTTCCGCGATCTTGAAGTCGATGAGGAAATACGCGGCCAATATCGCCGCACCTGTCAGAATCATCAAGCTTGTGAAAAGCCAGCGTCCGCGGCCAAAATTCGGAACGAGGGCTGCAAGACAAACAATCACCGGCCAAAGCGCGAATCCATGCCCAAAACTATGCGTCGCCACGATCGCCATCGAGACCCCAACCAAAAACTTCAGCCATGGTGGCTGATGCGGCGAGGACATCGACTAAACCACGACGCCCAGACACACCAGGGGAAGCAGCATCGCAATCTGAATGGCCCAGAGGAAGTTCTGATACTGGACCGGCGAAAAATAGACCGCGTTCACGAGGAACATGACTCCCGCCGCGCCCCAATCCGACTTGAAGA
>JBCDLR010000082.1:0-12598 GCA_038745205.1 Verrucomicrobiota bacterium | reverse complement strand
CGGCGGTAGGTGACGACGCGGGGCTGCCAGTCCGGAAACGATGCGTAGACGCTGTCAAAGATGGCGCTCGCGCTGTTGAACTTGTCCAGTGCCGTGCGGTAGTCCTTTTTCTTCTCGGCCTCTTCGCCTTCCTTCCATTGCATGTATCCGGCCACGTATTGACGAGAGGCCTCGTCATTACCCATGGCGGTCATTGCGGAGAATCCGCAAAAGACGGCGATGAGGAGCGTGGCGAATGTGGCTGATTTCTTGTGCGTCAGGAGACTGGGGAAAAGCATCGGCAAATTTCGGGGAGCCAATAATGTAATAAATCGGAGGTTTGGTGTAAACTTTTATTACCTTTAAGGTATCTTAAGGAATTGGCGGCCGGACCTTCTCACCGAACAAGCGGACAGCGACGCTTCGTCGACGAAGGAGCCAACGGGGGATTTGTCGACGGGACTACAGCCCGAAGCTGATGTCCGCGCTCGGGAGGGCCTTCTTCAATTTGTTGTAACCGCTTTCCGTGACCCGGGAATTCCAGAGGAAGAGCTTCGTAAGCGTTGTCATTTCCGAGAGGTCCGAGACGGACGTATCGCTCACGCGGGTTCCGTAGAGATTCAAGTATTCCACCTGCTGAAGTCCGCGGATGTTCTTGAAGCCATTGTCGCCGATGTCGGTGAGGGCGAGATTGATCTTCCGCAGGTTGCTCATCTGCTGGACGACGGCGAGGTCGTCGTCGGAGATCTTCGTCTTCTTGAGGTCGAGGGAGTGAATGTTGTTTGCCAACTGCGCCAGTTCTTCAAGCCGCATGTCTCCGGCGGAACGTCCTGCATGGCTGTAGTCAATCTCGAGAAGGGCTCCGTTGCTGGAGACGGGCTTGATGATCACGCCCTCGTTCTTGAGTTCTTCGATCAACTGTGAATCGGGAACGCCCACGCCGTCGGCCATCTTGTCTTCCTCGAACGCGCCGCCTCCAGCGACGGCTGATCCTCCCTCCGCCGGCCACTCCTTGCCATCGCCGAGCGAGCCACCGTCGAGAATCCATTGCTTGATGTAGCGTTGTTGGGGGTCGGTGAGCGGCTTGCCTTTCGGAGGCATGATGTCGGGGTCGTCTTCGGGAAGCATGACGACTTCATAAATGTAGCTTCGGTCAGGGTTCCCTGCGACGAGGACGGGACCGCTGTCCCCGCCTTTGCGAATCCATTCCGGCGTATCGAGGCGGAGCCCGCCCTTTTGTTTTTCGGGGCCGTGACAGTCGTTGCACCGATTCGTGAAGAGAGCGGAGATGATTTTCTTGTAGAGCTCGCCGGAGGGGTCCTTCACGGGAAAAGTCCCGCCTGTTGAGGCGGTCGTTGGCGGTGCTGACGGTTCCGGCTCGATGCTGGCTGGCTCGACCGGCTCCGGTCCGCGGGGAGCGTTGGACACGAGCATGGACTCCCCGGGTGGGGCCGGCTGGACGTCCGCGAACGGTGACTCCTTGAACGGGTTTTCAACCGTGCCGTTGGCGGCGACGACGGGATCCGGCGCCATTGTCTCGTTGAAAGTTTCGGGCATGGCCGATTCCGAGACGGCGACCGGGCTTTCCCCGGAATTGTTCGAGGCAAGTTCAGCCGGCGGGGTGTCGGGGGTCGCCTCCACTTTCGCCACTATTGGCGGCTCCGGGGCGGCGAGGGGCTCCGCGGGAAGGTCGGGTTCAACGATGTCCCCCGGGGAGGGTGTGGGTGAGTCGCCGGACTCCGCGATGATCGGCGCCGGGGAGCCTGTAAGGATGCCTCCGCCCTGGAAGAGGGCGAGTCCGGTGGCAACGCAAGTCAGGGCGAGAAGTCCGCGGAAGGAACCCAGGATCAATTGTTGCTGGAGGGCTTTGCCTTTCAGCTTGGCATTGCGACGTCCCTTCTTCGGTTTTGGGCCGATCCCTTGCCCGCGGCAGTAGGATTTCAAGCCGAGGGAAATGAGGAGAAGCGCGCCGACGGCTCCGGTGATGGCTGGACTGGCGAACGGATGGTGAATGCTCTCCAACGCGGGTGGCTTGACAAATAAAGCGACCACGACGGCGCCAATCAAGGACACGAAGGCAGACCAGAGGAGGATGGAGGACGACGCGTCGTGGCGGTTCGAGCGCTGCCATGCGCCGGCAAATTCCAAGACGGCCGCAGCGAAGACCAGCGTCAGCGGAAGATAGAGGAGGAATGTGATGGGGGGTTCCATCCTGTTAAGTTGATACGACGACTGTGTCCACTGCGCAACGGCAATGACATCGAAGCGGATGGATGCCGCTTCAGCCCAGAGTGGCTCGTCGACTCCGACTTATCCGAACAACTCGGTCACCGGACGACCTTTGTGGGCGATGGTGAACGGGCGGCCGGAAGGAGAAGTAATGACTTTGTCGAGGGGGAGTCCGAGGCCGTAAGCGATGGTCGCGTTGAAGTCGGGGACTTGGAGCTTGCCTTCGACGACGTTTTCCGCGCGTTCATCGGTCTTGCCGTAGACGGTGCCACCCTTCACGCCGCCGCCGGCGATGAATCCGGAGAAGGCCTTTGGGAAGTGGTCGCGTCCGTCGTTCTGGTTGATGCGCGGGGTGCGGCCGAACTCGGTGGCGATGACGACGATCGTTTCTTCGAGCATGCCGCGGCGCTCCAGGTCGGTCAGGAGCGTGGAGACCGCCTGGTCGAGGGTCGCCGTGCGCTGCGGAACGGAAACGAAGTTGTTCTGGTGCGTGTCCCATCCGCCGAGATTGACCTCGACGAAGCGCACGTCGTTCTCAAGCAGACGCCGGGCTAGAAGCGCGCCCTGGCCGAAATTGTTGTCACCGTAAGCTTCGCGGATCTTGGAGTCCTCCTTCGAAAGGTCGAATGCCTGGAGGTCTTGACTGCGCATGAGCTTGACCGCGTCTTCATACATGTCCTTTTGCGCGCGGACATCCTTCTGGTTGTAGGTCTCGCGGAACTTCTTGTTGAAGGCGTTGACGAGCGCAAGGCGGTCATCGAACTCGCGATCACTGAGGCCACCGAGAAGCTTGCTGTTGCGGAGGCCCTCGCTCGGATTGCCAAGCTGGAGCGGGGCGAACTTCGATTCCATGAAGCCGGCGCCACCGGACCCGCCGCCTCCGACGCGAACAGCGGCGGGCAAGGTGCGATTGGTTTTACCGTCGAGCTTTTGGATCCAGGCGCCGAGGCCGGGATGCTTGATGGTCCCGCGCGGCGAGTAGCTCGTGTGCATGTAGTAGTTGCCCTGGGCGTGGGCGCCTTGCGTGGAAGTGAGGCTGCGGACGATGGCGGCCTTGTCCATGTGCTGGGCGATACCCGGAAGATATTCACTGATGAAGACGCCATCGGCTTTCGTCGGGATGGCCTTGACCGGACCGCCGACCTCTGAGCCCGGCTTCGGGTCAAAGGTATCGATGTGCGTCATGCCGCCTGACATGTAGAGGTAAATGACATTGCGGGCCGTTGGGCGCTTTCTCGCTCCCTCCTCCGTGGCGCCGGCGGCGGCGAAGACGTCTTCGGTCATCGCTTGCGAGAGGAGTCCGACCCCGAGGGTGGACCCGGCGGTCATGCGCATGAATTGGCGGCGCGTGCTGTCGTCGGCTTTGAAAAGGATGTCTTTCATGGGAATGGCGGAGTTTTTAATTCAGATGGATTGGAGAATTTCCGGGGATTATTGGACGAAGGAGAATTCGCTGGTGTTGAGGAGCGCGTAGATGACGGCCTCGTAGCCTTCATCGCCCTTCAGGTCGAGCTGCAGGTCGAAGAGTTCCCGCTCATTGTCGGTCGGGGGGCGCGAGTAAATCGAATAGAAGATGGCGTCCTGTTTCTCTCCTTGTGTCTTCGCGTTGGAGACCGCCTGCATGAGGGGGGACTTCTTGTTCAGGACGTCCTTGGAAATGTTGCTGTTCAACAGCATGAGGGCCTGTGCGACGGAGGCGTCGGTCGAGGCATTCTCGATCGTCTCGCGGTCACTTTGCCCGAATTCGCGGAGGAAGTGGCCGTTCGGGGCGGGAGAGGGGAGGTGCGAGGCGCGGACGAGGTGACGGCCGAAGCCCTTCCACGTGTCGGTCGGTTTCTGGATCTTCTTCCCGCTTTTCTTCGCTTCCGCAAGACGGCGTTTTTCTTCTGCCTCCTCGCGCTCCTTGGCGCGGATCTCGAACATCGACATCTCGGACTCCATCATGTTGCCGGTGCCGGCACTGTTGTTGATGGAGGCGATGAGCTTGTTGCGGTCACGGTTGAGGTCATTGAGGTCCTTGCGCAACCCGGTGACGCGCTCCGTGTCGTCGGCTTCCTGCGCGGCGAGCAGCTTCTCGCGAATCTTGCTCGACTTCTCATCGTAGTCGTCCATGACGTCGGCAATTTCCTTCGCCTGCTTGACGATGCTGGCGGGAGAACGCTCGCGGAGGGAATCAGCGAGTGCCTTCATCTTTTCGATGTTGTAGCGACCGCCGTTGTTGACCGTGCGCTTGTCCGGTTCGGGTATGGAAAGGGTGACGACGGAATCCCAGAGTTGTTCGGCGCTCATGCGCTTGAGGATCGGTCCGGGGAAGTGATAGGGTTCGTCGGTGGGGACGTCGCCACCGGTGGCCTGGCGCTGGTATGTCTTCGTGTTGTAGAGAAGTCGGATGAAGGCGCGCTGGTCATATTGGAGGCGCTTAATTTGCTCCTCAAGATACTTCATGAGCTCGGGGTTGCTCGCGACCGTGCTGTCCTTGAAGTCGTCGATCGGCTCGATGAGGCCGACGCCCATGACCTTCTTCCAGAGGCGGTTCACGATCACCGTGGTGAACCGTGGATTGTCCGGGCTGGCCAGCCATTCGGCATATTCATCGCGGGAGCTGTCGGAACGACCCACGCGCACGTCGCTACCGAAGAGGACGCCAGGCTTGACGACGTCTTCGGGGGCGGCGTTGTCATACTGGTAATCGTGCGGGAGTTTGAGGTTGCGCTCCGTTTCCCGGGTGCCGTAGCTGAGCGGTTCGAGGATATCGTTGAGGGCACGGCGCATGTTCCGCGACGTGGTCCGGCGGCCTTCCTGGCGCTTCATGGCATCGTCCAGGTCGAGCATCTGTTGCGGGTTGATTCGCGTCTCGACGCCGTAGGTGAAGGCGGCCATCTGGTAGTAGTCCATCTGCGACCAGCGGTCGAACGGGTGGTCATGGCACTGCGCGCAGACGAGTTGGGTGCCGAGGAAAATTTGCGAGGTGTTCGACATGTTGTCGAGCGGCATGCCGGCATCGCGCAAGTAGTAACCGACCGCGCCGTTGTCCCAGACCATGCCGTCGGCGGTGACCATCTCGCGGACGAATTGGTCGTAGGGCTTATTCGAAGTGATCGCGTCCTTCACCCACTGGATGTAAGCCGCGCCAGTCCCGCCTTGCGTCCGCGTCTTCAAACGCAGGATGTCGGCCCAGTAGTTGTAGAAGTGACTCGTGAACCCCTCGGTCGTCATGAGGTAGTCAACGAGCTTCGACCGCTTGCCGGGAGCATCGACGCTCAACCATGCATCGGCCTCGGCCTTCGTCGGGATGCGACCAATAATGTCGAGATAAGCGCGGCGGAGGAAAATTTCATCCGAACTTGGCGGGTTCGGCGTGATGTCGAACTTCGCGTAGTTGGCCTCGACGAGGGCGTCGATCTTTCGACTCTCAACCGGGTAGGAGAATGCGGTGGCGATCGCGGCGAGAAGGATCGCGGAGACGAAGAACGGAAGCGACTTCATGGATTTCTGGGGGTTCCAGCAGAAAACTGCCCTCAACTGCCAATTATCACGATTTCGTAAGCATTGGCTGGACAGAAAGATCGCCCGGATTTTTAGGAGGAAAAAGGGAAAAGTCGGCGAAATCCCGGGAATTGGGGGGCTTACCAGGTCTTGGCGGCCTCTTCGGCGTCTTCGAGTTCCTCGCGGCGTCGCCAGTATTCGTGTTTTTTGATGAGGGCGCGGGCTTTGGCCAACTCCTCGCGGTCGCGGAAGATCCGGGCGCGGTGGAGGTGGATGTCGGCGAGGTAGAGCGGCATCAAAGAAGGCGTCGGAACTGGTCTGGGAGGCTTCCCTGGAACCCTGGGAGTAAAAGCTCCAGTCAAAGTAGCGCTCGACTCCCGGCCAATCCTTCGCCGACATCCGGTCCGTCATCCACTTCGCCACCAACGCCGTTTTCCCCGCACCACCCCACGCGATGAGGCTGTGGATGTGTTTGCCTTGGCGGTTTTCCCAGATGGTGTCGAGGAGATCGAGTTCCGTGTCGCGGCCGTAAAGGTGGTCTGGCGCGTGGCGAACGATTTTGGAGGGGGCGATTTTGCGTTCGTTCGAAGATGTGGGGGCTACCTCAGGTTCTACTTTGGATTTCTCGTTTGGATGGCGGAGGAAGTATACTTCAAGGAAAAGGTCGGCGATTTCTTTAGCGCTTCGTTCTCGAAGCAGGATTCCGAAATCTATCTTCTTCCACCCTGGAATTTCTGTGTTGTCCATCCGCACCGGCACGACCATGTCATCGTTGCGGTGCTCAAACAGGATCTCGCGGATTGTATCCCACTCTAGTCCACACCAAGGTTTCTCATAAAACTCAGAGAAGAAGGGGACGATGAATTCGCCTTGTTCGCTGTAGCAGGCAGTGAGTTTGAGATCTCCACTCGTACCCAAAAGCTCAGCTTCATACCACTCGTCGTAGAAGATTCGATCTCTACCCAGCTCAGCGGCAAGGAATTCGACGATCTCTTTCACAAAGTCGCGATGCTCTCCCGGAAAGGAGACTGCTATTGCGAAGCGCTTGCTCTCTTTCGAACCGCTCATCGGCTCGTTTTCTAGTTCAATTGAGAAGAAACGGCAAGGTTCCTTCGTGACGGAGTTGTCACCTTTGGCAGATCTTGTCGCGGGGTAATTTTTGTGAAACGCTCGTTTGAATGTGGGGTTCAATACGGCATGCAACGAACCATTTGTTTCATGGCAGGGATTGCTCTCGCGGTGTCGGGGGCTCACGGGAAGACGAGCACGGAGTCGGCTTCTTCAACGGAGGTCACTTTCAACGAGCACATCGCCTCGATCGTGCATCAGAATTGCACGGTTTGTCATCGCGAGGGGCAGGCGGGGCCGTTCAAGCTGGAGACGTATCGCGATGTTTCGAAGCGGTCGCAGTTGATTCTCGACGTGGTGGAAGATCGTTACATGCCGCCATGGAAGCCGGTGCCGGCGCATGGCGAGTTTGCGAACCAGCGGACGTTGACGGACGAGCAGATCAAGTTGTTCGGGGAGTGGGTGGATGCGGGGCGTCCGGAAGGCGATGCTTCGAAGGCGCCACCGATGCCGGAGTTCTCCGACGGGTGGATGTTAGGGGAGCCGGATTTGATTGTGGAGATGGACGAGGCCTACGTCGTTCCGGCGGACGGACCGGATATTTATCGCAATTTCGCCGTGCCGTTGAACTTGGAAGAGGACAAGTGGGTGAAGGCCATCGAGTACCGGCCGAGTGCGCGGTCGGTCGTGCATCATGTCTTGTATTTCCTCGATGATACCGGCGAAGCGGTGCAGGCGGATGGCCAGGACGGGCGGCCGGGATTCAATCGCATGAACTTCTCACGCGGCGGTGGGGGACTTGGCGGGTTTATTCCGGGTGCGGAGCCGTTGTATTGGCCGGGAGATCTCGCGCAGCCGATCAAGAAAGGATCCGATCTCGTGCTGGCCTCGCACTTCCATCCCTCGGGGAAAGAGGAGCGCGAGAAAGCGACGATAGGCCTGTATTTCGCAGAGAAACCGTCCTCGGACAGGATCCTCTCCGTGCAGGTGCCGCCGGTTTTTGGGCGGACGACGGGGATTGATATTCCGCCGGGCGAGAAGGAATACCGGATCTCCGATGCTTTCACCTTGCCGGCCGCGGTCGAGGGGATCGTGATCAGTGGACACGCGCATTACGTGTGCAAGACGATGAAGATGACGGCGACGCTGCCTGACAAGACGGAGCAGTCCTTGCTCTACATCAATGACTGGGATTTGAACTGGCAGGGGAGCTACCTCTACAAGTCGCCGGTGGTCCTGCCGGCGGGAACGGTCCTGAAGTCGGAAATCACTTACGACAACTCGGCGGACAATCCGCGCAATCCCTTCGATCCGCCGCAGCGCATCATGTGGGGTCGTGAGTCGACCGACGAGATGGGGAGCATCACTTTGCAGTTCGTTGCCGTGGATTCCAAGGATGTATCGAAACTGGAGCGGGCGATTCGCAGTCACCGCGGGCGCAAGGTTGTGGCGCAACTCGGCAAGGAACTCTTCAACGGTGATCTCGAGGAGCGCGTCGGCATGGAGCGCGAGCGGGCGATCAAGGGGATCGTGACCCGGCTCGACCGGAACAAGGACCAGAAGCTGCAGAAGCTCGAGGTGCCCGCGCAGTACCGGGTCAACTGGGACAAGGGTGACATCGACAAGGATGGCGCGCTGAACGCCGAGGAACTGGAGTCGGTCTGGCCGGAGATACGTCGCCAGATGCTGAGGGACCAGATTCGCCAGCGCCAGCAAAGAGCGCCGCTGACTGAAGAGCAGGCGTCGTGATTGGACTGGAATTTCGTGGGTCGCCGACCGATGATGGTCGTCCGATGAAACGACTGATGAACGTGATCTCCCTTGCCATTATTACCTCCTGTTGCGCCGGTTGCGGCACGACGGATTCTTTCAAGGACGACAGCAATCCCCGTCGTGAGGCGATGGAAGACCGTCGTGATCGCCGGGCCATGAAGCGGGAAGATCGGGATACGGGGCTCACCATGCGTGAGCGCACGGAAGAGTGGTGGGAACTGAAAAAGCGAAAGCGTGAGCGTGATGAATGGTCAATGCGTTAGGATCTGGCTGACCTCTTGCGTGGCATTTTTTGTCGCGGCGACTTCCCGGGGTGGTGAGGCGGTCCTCGAGTTGCAGAGCACCGACGGGAAGAGGCACAAGTTCTTCTCGGAAGACGGGGGAGAGGCTGCGAAAGCTGTGGTCCTGATTTTCACGGCAACGGATTGCCCGGTGGCGAACTACTTCCAGCCGACGATTAGGCGCCTGGAGGAGACCTTTGCATCGCAGGGCGTCCGGTTCTTCCAGGTTTACCCGGATCGGGACACGACGGTCGAAGCAGCCAAGAAGCATGCTGAGGACTATGGAATCCAGACGCCCCAAGTTTTGGATCCGAAGCAGAAAATCGCCGATCAGGCGGAGGCGATGAAAACGCCGGAGGCGGTTGTCTACACGGCGGATGGAAAGAAGATCTATCTGGGTCGGATTGATGACACCTATGCGTCGCTTGGAAAGAAGCGACCGAATCCGAAGACGCACGATTTGCACGAAGCGATTGGGCGCGCTTTGTCGGGAGCGGCAACGGAACTCGTCGAGACCGAGGCCGTGGGATGCTTCATCTTCTTTGAAGACGATTGATTAGCTTCTTCGGCGTCTGAACAAGGTAGCTGCCCCGATGATGGCCAGCAGCGCTGCGGTGGGCTCGGGGATCAACTGGAGGACTCCGATGCCGTTTCCGTCGGGATCGAGAAGGACGCCGTTGTAGAGCATGGCGTCGATCTGCTGTTGGTTGATTAAGTAGTTTTCCTGGAGGGTCGTGAGAGCGGGGTCATTGTCGAGTCCACCGTCATAGGCGGGCCCAAAGCCGGCGCCCCAGACGAGATTCGGTTCGGTGACCGGGGTGTTGAAATCGGGATCCTGAATGGTTCCGGCGGCCCCGCCGGCGTTGATGTCCTCGATGTGTCGCAGGCCGAGCGCGTGGGCGAGTTCGTGGGCGATGGTGCCTGCGAGTTGGTCTGCGGCGAATCCCTCATTGGTCATGACGCCGCGGCCGTTACTGACGAAGGTTCCATCGATGAAGAGTTGGTTGATGCCGGAGTTCCTCGCCTGGAAGTTGGGATTTCCGAGCGGGGTCCCCACCCAGCCGCTTCCCGCGGTTCCATCGTAACCAGTGCCTGGATGGTCCATGACGAAGAAGACCTGAACCGAGTCGATGGGGATTGATGGCAGGGGATCTCCGCTACTGGAAAACGTGTTGTCGAAGATCGCCTCCATCTCCGCGACCGTCAGGCGCTGGGCATCGGTGCTTCTCCACGTTGTCTGTGTGAAGGTGACTTGAATTCCCGCCGGATTGAAGATCTCATTGACCTGCGAGGAGTAAATGTAGCTTCCGCCATTGGTGCCAATAAGGTCGGTGGGGTTGCCGCCGCTGTCGTCGAGGACCTGGACGATTTCCACATTCAGGTTGTGGGTGATCATCGCCGAATGGGCACTCGAAAGGAAGAAAGAGAAGAGTGATAGGAGCAACGCGGCTCGGTATAATGGCATGACGGATGGAAATGAAGAATGGGAGTATGCCATTGGCAACCTTCAATTGTGACACAGAGGAGCAAAGAGCGTTCCACCTCGCGTCTTACAATCGCTGTTCAAAACTCCGTTTCTCCACGCATTGGGCTATACGCGGAGATCGTGTTTGTTAGAGAATCCCCGCTTCCCGGAAGCTGTAATAGGGGGCGTGGGTTTCTGACGGTGACCCGATAATAAGATGATCCAGGAAGTTGATTTGCAGCAAGTCCGAGGCATCACGGAGGCGTCGGGTCAGGGCGATGTCGGCGCTGCTGGGGCTGGGATCACCGGAAGGATGATTGTGTGCGAGGATGAATCCGTATGCCCCCTGGAGAATCGCCGGGCGAAGGATTTCACGGGGATGGGCGGTTGTTTCGTTGATTGTTCCCACGGAAATTTCTTCGGTGCGGAGCAGGCGGTAGCGGGTGTCGACGAGGAGGAGGCGCAGGTTTTCCTTCTTCAGCGCCCGCATTTCGGGCCCGAGGAACTCGTAGATGAGTTCCGGAGAGTCGAGCGGGATGTTTTGGACCCTTTCCTGCGCGACGCGGACCACCATTTCGAACAGAGCGGCGAGTTCCGTGGCCTTCACGGGGCCGATCCCGGAAATGATTTGATAGTCCTTCACGTCGAGCCGGGACAATTCCTGGAGGGATCCATGGATGGCGAGCAGGCTTCTCCCGATTTCGACGGCATTGGCGCCCTGCGTGCCGCTGCGGAAGAAAATGGCGAGGAGTTCGGCATCGGTCAGGGCCTTTGGTCCGAGTTTGAGGAGCTTTTCGCGCGGGCGCTCTGTCTCGGGCAGATCGGCGATCCGCTCCGCTTCCATTCGCCGTCCGTCAGCCGGTGTCGTCGGGCCAGAACCAACGCGGTCTCCGATCTTTTCCGAGTCTTCTGTATTCATCTTGCTCAAACCGCAATCGCGGTGGGCAAGGATGTTAGGGAACGAGGCGCAGAAGAGCGAGTAGTTTCTCGCGACTAGGCCGCGCAGCGGTCGAGGAGGGCGTCGAGGTAGGCTGCGACCTGACGAAGAGCCGCGGTGGAATCGTTGTCCGCGAGGCCGATGAGGCGGCTTTCAGCCGACGTCACCAGCTCGCGGGCGGTGGTCACGGACTTCTCGATGGCACCCGCGTAGTCGGCGATGCCGGCGAGGACAGAGAGATCGATGGGCTCGCGTTCGAGAATGAGACGGTTCAGTTTCGTCGTCTGCGAGGGTGTGGCGTCGGCCAGCAGATTGAGGACAGGCAGCGTAAGTTTGCCCTTGATGAGATCGGTGCGCAGCGTCTTGCCGACGGCCTCCTCCTCGCCGACGAGATCGAGGCAGTCATCATAGATTTGGTAGGCTGTTCCGAGTTCCATCCCGTAGGCACGAAGATTTTCCACGGTGGCGTCCGAGGCCCCGTTGAAATACGCCCCCATTTCACTCGCAACAGCGAAGAGTTCAGCCGTTTTCATTTCGATGATGCGGAAGTAATCATCGGTGGAAAGTTGGAGGTCGAAGCGGCGTTGGGTTTGAATGATCTCTCCGGTGCAAACGCGGGTTGATGCGCGGGCGACGGCACGACTGATGCGGAGGTCGTCGTATTCCGTAGCGAGGGTCAGCGCATGGGCGAAGAGGGCGTCTCCCAGCAGGACACTCAGGGACGGTCCCCACTTTGCGTTGGCGGTCGGGACTTCCCGGCGAATGTCGGCTCCGTCGATAATGTCGTCGTGAACGAGCGTGGCGAGGTGGATCAACTCCAGGATGACGCCGAGTTTGATGTGATCTTCGGTGACCGCGCCCGTGGCACCCCCGGCGAGGATGGCGAGGGCGGGCCGAATGCGCTTCCCGCTGGTGTCGCAGACATATTGAACGTAGCCCTCGACCGCCGGGTCGAATGACCGTGCCTGTTCCGCGATTGCCGACTCGACCGCAGCGAGGTGCTCGCGGACAATTTCGAAGGGAAACTGGGCCTTATCTTGGGTGGGAACCATTGGAATTGAGGGATAACGGAAAAAAGTTTGTGAAATTTTTCACAAAGTCGTCGGGAGGCCAGCAATGTCAAAATCGCCTTTTCCCCTTAAAAAATACGAGAATAGGTCACTTCTGGATGGATAATCCGGTTCGGGAGCTTGAATCGTGCCCGTAGCCGGGTTTCGGTCTCGGCATGTCCATGAGCTTGGAGGAGTTTGCTGTCGCTGCCCAATCGGGGAATCCTGTAGATCCGGACATGAGCTTGGAGTTGCAGTCGCTTTGGCTTGCGAAAGCGGGGGACTGGCATGGTTCCCATGACATCGCGCAGGACATCAGCTCAAAGATGGG
>JBCDLR010000081.1:0-12709 GCA_038745205.1 Verrucomicrobiota bacterium | reverse complement strand
GCGGAAGAGGTGGAGAAGGTCGTGTCGGACTCCCTACCCGAGGCCGATGTGCTGATGCTCGCTTCCGAGGGGTTGACGATTGATCAGATCACGCAGATCAGCCAGCTCGGGGTCACGCTGGAAGATATCGAGGCTGCGGGCGGGTTGGGGGCCTTTGGCTTTACGACGGGAGGCGTGGCCGAGGAGGCGGTGGAGACCTCCGGCTTTCCTTCGCCGGCCCTTGTGTGGGAGGAGTCCTGGGAGCAACTTTCCAACCCGTTTTACGACAAGGGGCCCAACGACAAGGGGATCGGGATTCAGCTGAAGTACTCGCTCTACCGGGTGGGACTTGGGTTCCTGCTCGCCGTCGTCGTCGCGGTCCCGCTTGGGTTTCTCATCGGCATGTCCCGGGTGACAAGCCTCGCGCTCTCGCCCTACATCCAGATCCTCAAGCCCATCTCCCCGCTCGCCTGGCTCCCCGTGGCCCTTTATGTCATCAAGGACTCCGAGAAGGCGTCGGTCTTCGTTATCTTCATCTGCTCAATCTGGCCGATGCTGATCAACACGTCCTTTGCCGTGTCGAACGTCAAGCGGGATTACTTGAACATCGGGCGCACTCTCGAACTCAATCGACTCCAACAGGCCTTCCGCATCATCCTTCCCGCCATCGCGCCGACCATCTTCACGGGAATGCGCATTTCCATCGGCATCGCCTGGCTCGTCATTGTGGCCGCGGAGATGGTAATTGGGGGAATCGGAGTGGGCTACTTCGTTTGGAACGAATGGAACGGGCTCAACCTCGCTTCCATGCTCTTTGCCATCGTCGTCATCGGGATTGTCGGGCTCTTTCTCGACTTTCTCATCGGGCTGCTAGTCCAGCGTTTCAACTATCATGAGTGATCCCGGGTTTCAGAACAACTTCCTTCGCGCCGAGTTGCTGACAAAGCGCTTCCCCTCGGAGAAGCGTGGGTCGGAGGATCTCACGGTGTTCCAGGACGTCTCCTTCAACGTCAAAAAGGGGGAGTTTGTCTGCTGTATCGGCCACTCCGGATGCGGGAAATCGACGATTCTGAACATCCTCTCCGGCCTTGAGCCGCCGACGGAGGGGGTCGCCTTGCTCAACCAGGAACCGATCGACCGGCCGGGGCTCAACAAGGCTGTCGTCTTTCAGAACCATTCCCTCCTTCCCTGGCTTTCGGCGCTCCGCAACGTGCAGTTTGCGGTCGGGGCCAAGCATCGGGACTGGTCGAAGCACAAGGTCCGTGAACACAGCCTGAAATTCCTCGAGATGTGCTCGCTGAAGAAGGCGGTCGACCGCAAGCCGCATCAGCTCTCCGGGGGAATGCGGCAGCGGGTGGGGCTCGCGCGGGCCTTTGCGCTGGAGTCCGAGTTGCTCCTCATGGACGAGCCTTTCGGTGCTCTTGATGCCCTGACCCGCGGAACGATCCAGGACGAGCTGGTCCGTATCTGCGAGCAGACGAAACAGACTGTCTTCATGATCACGCACGACGTCGACGAGGCGATCCTTCTCTCCGATCGCATCTTTCTCATGACCAATGGTCCCTACGCGACCATTGCGGAAGCAGTGGTTATCGACCTTCCAAGGCCCCGCGATCGCGCCACGCTTTTCGAGCATCCCTCCTACTACAAGATCCGAAACCACATCCTCGATTTTCTCGTCAATCGCTGCAAGGAGGCCCGGCCCGTGCCGTCCGACAACGAGCGAGCCGAGCTTTCCTTTCCCCCCGAAGTCCATCCCGGGCAACGGGACAATGACAACCGGCAGGCCACGATAGATACGTCGGCCTATGTCGTCAACTAACAGCACAACAAAACTGACTAGGAACCATGAAAAAAATCGAAATGACCGAAGCCATCATGGCAGCGAAAGCGGCCAAGGGACTCTCCTGGGCGACAATCTCCGAGGCCGTCGGGCTCTCCGACGTTTTCCTCGCCTCCGTTGCGCTCGGCCAGAACAGTCTCTCCCCGGAAGATGCTGCGACCTTTGCCTCCTTTCTTGAACTCGGCGACGAGGTGAAGACCTGCCTCACCATCTGTCCGATGAAGGCCATGGATACGGACATCGTTTCCAAGGACCCTCTCATCTACCGCTTCTACGAGATTGCCTATGTCTACGGAGGAGCGATCAAGGAAGTCATCCACGAAAAGTTTGGCGACGGAATCATGAGCGCCATCGATTTCACCTGCGAAATCGAGAAAGAGGAGGATCCGAAGGGAGACCGGGTCGTCGTGACGATGAACGGCAAATTCCTTCCCTACAAGAAGTGGTGAGGCGTCTTCGATGGGTGCTTCTTGCCCTGCTTCCTTGCTTTTCTTCGTGTGCGGAGACTCTTCAGGAAGACAGTCAGGGTGATCCGGAGGATCCTGCGGGCTCTCTGCGAATGGTGGAGACCTCGGATGGAAGCGATTCCAGCTTTGAGCTCTATTCGACCCTCGCGGGCAAAATGGCCCGCATGGAAGAGTTGCTCAATGGCGTGGACCGGTTTCTTGGCGACCCCGATTTTCAGGAACGCCTTGTTCTCGACGCCACTGAATTCCGCCGCCTGACCCTTGAGTCGCGCGAACTGTTCCCGGAGGCACTCATCGACGAGGACAAGCCCGGCTTTCGTGAGGCCATCGACCGAACGGTGGAAGTGGCGGATGGCCTCATCGAAGCCTTGCGTGAAAACCGGAAGGAGGAGGCACTGGCTGCCCTCGAAAAGCTCGATCGAATTCGGCGCGACTCCCATGAAGATTTTTCTTATTAGACTGTGTCTTGCCGGTTTGGGGTCGGTTCTGGCCGTGACGATGCCCTTTTCCACGGTGGCCGTCGAACCCCGACCACTGTCCGTTCCGGAACTCAACGATCTCATCGAGCCTTGGATCTTCGTGCGGGCCAGCGAAGCAAGCACCCTGTTTATCGATGAAGCGTTCGAGGGGCGGGAACCCTATGGTCACCTCGTCGTGCGGGGTGAAAAGGATTTTCAATGGCTGGAGTTCGACGGGAGCGTGACCCGTCTCTGGAACGTTTCTGCGTTTGTCAGGGATGAGAAGCAATTGACGCTGACGCTCATTCCGGTGGCCGGAGACGGGGCGACGGAGCCCTCCCAGCTCGTTGTCTATCCCTACTGGGATATTGACGATTGCCTCATCATGATCCGCTTCGATCCCGGGGCCGAGGAAAACCCGGTCCGATTCTCCACACCCTACGCCTTCAAGCACCAGCTTCCCTTCCTTGAACCTGAGGGCTGAGTCGCCTTTTTGGCGAGGGCGCCATGGATAGATGGTTCCGTGGGGGCGCATTGAACGATGCGGGCGGAATCTTTTCGAAGTTTGAAAGGATGGTTCCGCCGGCTCCGTAGAGCACGGAAGAGAAGAGCCGCAAAACTGGCTCGAAATTGCCTTTTCACCTCTGCCCGCTTCCACGATGCTCACTGAAACGCCCACGCGCCCTGCCCCCGCTTCCCAAGTGAAGAAAAAACGATCGAAAAATGCCGCCGCGGCCGATGCGAATGCGCCGGAGGATCCGAGATTGAAGTCAGCTTACCAGGCGACGCGGAAGAGCCTCATCGAGCGGCTCAAGAATTGGGAGGACCAGAAGAGTTGGGACGAGTTTTACAAGACCTACTGGAAACTGATATACTCCGTGGCGCTCAAGTCGGGCTTGCGGAGCGACGAGGCGTTCGACGCCGTGCAGGAGGTCATCCTCGCCATTGCGAAGCAGCAGAAGGAGGGGAAGTACGATCCGAACCAGGGGTCGTTCAAGGCGTGGCTCATGAACATGACGCGGTGGAGGATCACGGACCAGCTGCGGAAGCGGAAGAAGGACACGTCGATGTCACAGCGTTCGCTTTCGCCGGACGGAGATGATCGCCGGACGGCGACGCTGGACCGGTTCGAGGATCCGGATGGGCCGGAATTGGAAAAGGTATGGGCCGCGGAGTGGACGCGGAACTTGACGGATCGCGCGCTCGCGGCGGTGAAGGCGAAGGTCTCGCCGAAGCAGTTCCAGATTTTCGATTGCTACGTCGTGAAGGGCTGGGCCGCGACTCGCGTGACGGAGGAACTGGGAGTGACGATTGCACAGGTTTACCTCGCCAAGCACCGGGTGGGCGGGGTCTTGCGCAAGGAGATCAAGGGACTGGAGAACGAGTTGCTGTGAAGCTGTCGGCAGTTGCGCGGAAGGGACTATTTGGATCTGCGTTCGTCGTCGTGGTGTTGATCGCCTGCGCCATCTTCTCCCGCAACGCGGCCCTTCGACTGGAATCTGAAATAATGAGGGAAATTTCTGAATACGATTCTCGCCAAGTGAGACAAATGGAGATCTGTTTCCATGACGGTTGGGGTTGGACGTGGCCCCATTGGAGAATTACTCACAAACAAGTTCCAATAGTAGATATTGATTATGTAGACCCTTCCATTTCCGTGAGTCTCTTTGGGCGTTTGATTGACGGAGCTTCGAAGTCGATTGTGATGAAACTCGCGAACTAGCTGGATAGTCTGTCGAAGTCTTTATGAAAAAGGTGGAAAAAGAATTTCCCGGCGGAGAGGCGCCTGAGGTGGTGCCGGGGAATGCGCCGGGGGCGCCGGTGATTCCGGACCACGAGATGATCCGGTTGATCGGGAAGGGGAGTTATGGCGAGGTTTGGCTGGCGCGCGGGGTGACGGGGGCGCTGCGTGCGGTGAAGGTGGTGAGTCGGGTTGACTTTGAATTTGATCGGACCTTCGAGCGGGAATTCGAGGGCATTAAGCAATTCGAGCCGATCTCGCGCCATCATGAGGGACTGGTCGATGTCCTGCACATCGGGCGGAACCGGAAGAAGGGGTTCTACCACTATGTGATGGAGTTGGGTGACGACCGGACGACGGGGGCGGAGATTTTGCCGGATGTCTACGAGCCGCGGACGCTCTCGACGGACATTCAACGTCACAAGCGTCTAAAGATGGACGACTGCCTGAGCTACGGCGCCTTCCTCGCGCACGCGCTCTACCATTTGCACGAAGCGGGACTGGTGCACCGCGACATCAAGCCGTCGAACGTCGTCTTCGTCGACGGCTTGCCGAAGTTGGCGGACATCGGACTCGTCGCGGCGAGCGGTCGCCGGACGTTTGTTGGGACGGAAGGCTTTGTCCCGCCGGAAGGGCCGGGGACGGCGGCGGCGGACATCTACTCGCTGGGAATGGTGTTGTATGAAATGAGCACGGGGAAGGATCGGCTCGATTTCCCGGAAGTGCCCGGCGATTTTGAGGACAAGGTAGAGCGTAAAAAGTGGCGTAAGCTCAACGAGGTCATTTGCAAAGCCTGCGCGCAGTCGCCGAAGAAACGCTACACGAACGCCCGCGAGATGGCGTGGGCGATCGAGCGCATCCAGCGGTTCAAGATTCGTCCGGTGCGATTGACGACGAAATTGGCACGCGTCGCCGTGTTCGCGGGATTGCTGGCGGTATTCCTGACCACGGGCCGGAACGCGGATCTCTTTGCTTCGATCGAGGCGAACCGGGCCGCGGTTTTCGACGCCGACGCGCTGAAGTCCATTCCGCCCCCGGGGACTAAGGTGGATCCCGGCAAGGACCCAAAGGTCGTGGTGAAGACAGAGCCGAAGAAGCCCCCGCCGAAGCCGCGGCCGAAATTGGCGAAAGTGAAAATTGTCTCCGATCCGCAGGGGGCGAGGGTGACGATTGCTGGCAAGGACTGGGGGAAAACGCCGGTGACCCGCTACGATGTTCCGGTGGGCCGAATTCGCGGCAAAATCGAATTGGCGGAATACCGGCCGCTGAAAGTGGATGAGATGGTCGAGTTTGTCGACGCGGACAACGACGGAGAAAGCGATTCCTATCAGGTTTTCGGGGATGTTCTCGAGTATTGGAATCCCCCGAAGATGGGCCTGGACTGGACGAACAGCATGGGGGTTCCGTTTCGAGCCGTAGGAGGGCGACACCTTGCCTTGCGGGGGGTCAACGAGGGAGAGTTCGAGGCGTTCCTGCGAGACGTGGGTGAGGAGTATTCGGTGGGGACGGCGAGGATTCGTGCCGATGAGGACATGATCGAGACCTTGGACCGGGTTGTCATGGTCGGGCCCGAAGCGGCGCAGGGGTTTTGTGATTGGTTAACGGCGCGGGAAAAGGAATCCGGCTACCTCACTTCCATGCAGCGCTACGTGGTGGATGAATCGATCGACTACGAAGTGCTCGACTTTGACTTTCCGCTGACGGAGACCGGGATTCGCCGGGTGGCGGTGTTCTGTGCGATCGAGGAAGCGGCTTTTGCGGGGATGACCTTTGCCACGACGCCACCGGCAGGGGCAGAGGTTTATCTCGGGGATGAATTGCTGGGGACGACACCGTTCAGCAAGAATGAAATGGTGGCTGGAGACCTTGTTTTTCAGGTGAAAGCCGGGGGTTTCAAGGCGCAGGAGGTCGCTGTTTCCCTGATACCCGGGGAGTTGAAGGAGTTGGTCATTCCCCTCGAAAAGAGTCACGCGCCGGTCTTTGGGCGGCCCTGGGAAAACGAGCTGGGAATGAAATTCGTGCCGCTTCGTGACGGTCTTCTTGTCAGCCAATGGGAGACCCGCGTGCGGGATTACGAAGCCTATCTCTTTGCGAAGGGCCTTCCCTCGGATCACGTTCCCCCGTTTCCGCAGGAGCCCGATCATCCCGTTGTCCTCGTGAGCAGGGATGAGGCGAAAGCCTTTTGCGACTGGTTGACGGATGTCGAACGGGAATCCGGGAAACTGGAGATGGACATGGCGTATCGCTTGCCGACGGATCTCGAGTGGAGCGGTTTTTGTGGACTTGATAGTGAACGCGGGATTTCCCCGGCAGCACGCGATGGTCAAACTTCCGGGTTCTTTCCCTGGGGGAAGAAATGGCCTCCGCCCAAAGGAGTGGCGAACCTGGCGGACCGGCGGGACGGCTTTGATCGGACGGCGCCGGTTGGGAGTTATGCGCCGAGCGAGTTCGGACTCCATGACCTCGCGGGCAATGTCTGGGAGTGGGTTTCCGACGACTACGGCGGATCGAGCAATTTCAAGACGTGGGCCGTGGCGCGAGGAGGAGGGTTCACCTCGGCGGACAAGACCGAGTTGCAGGTGTCTTACCGGAACACACTCTCGCCGAAGAAGTCGTTTGTCCTGAAGGGTTTCCGCTGTGTGATCGCACGGGAAGAGTGAAGGTGGATCGTGACCTCCGGGCACGATGGATTTTCGGGCGCGCGTAGCGCGGAAGAGTTTCCGGGGGCGCTCCAACGAATTTGTGAGCGTCTAAGGAAGAGAATGACTCGCTGCGCTCGTTGAGGTCCGGCATCGCGCCCGGAGGTCGCGATCCACCTCGCTGTTGACGAAAAAGTGCCGCCTGCGGTGAGACAACCCTACCGGTCGAGAATGGTCTCAAGACCGTCGATACAGATCTGGGACCACGTCTCGAGTTGGTCGCGGCGTGACTTGAGTTCGTCGATGGAGAGGAACTCAAGTTCGGTGATGGCGTCCTCGTTGGAAGTGACGTCATCGGACTCGAGATCAAAGAGGTGGACGACGCCGAGGTGGACTTTGCCGACGTCATTCGAGTCGTCGTTGAGCAAGGCAACGATTTTCTGGGAATGGCCGGCGCTGAGATTGAGTTCCTCGTCAACCTCGCGTTCGACGCCGTTCATGTAGGTTTTCTCGCCGAGGTGTTCGGCTTCGAAGTCGGACTGGTTGATGTGTCCGCCGATGCCGATGGAGCCTTTGCTTGCGAGTCGTTGCTCGCCCGATTTTTTTCCACGGACGTAGTGGAGGAACCGGCCCTGGTGATGAAAGATCGCGTAGGGGATGATTTGCTTGTGCCCGGGGTCGTCCTCAGCGTCCTCGCGGTCGAGGAAAAAGTTGTTCTTGCCGTCGAGGAATGACGGGAGGTAGCGATCACCCTTGAGGCAGAGGCCCTGGAAGGCGCCGAGTTCATCGAAAAGCGCGCGGGGGACGACGAGGACTTTTTCACCATGGTATCGGCTCATGGGAATCGCCATACGGGCGGGCCTGCGGAGGGACAAGGGAAATCTGAATTCGACGGTCCGTGGTTCGTCATATCTTGCGGAATTGCGAAGTTCCTAACCGTCGCTAAACTCTCCCAAGTCCGATGAAGTCGCGCTCAAAGCTGCTGATTTTTGCCTCCGTCTTTGCGGTGGCGATGGCCCCGTTTGGCCTTGCTGCCCAGCAGTTCGAGGTCGATTCCTACATCGTCGTCGACGTTTACTCGAAAAAGATCCTTTCGGCCAAGAACGCGACGAAGAAGAGGCAGGTTGCGAGTTTGACGAAAGTGGCGGCGGTGATGGTGGCTCTCGATTGGTCGGAAGCAACGCAGACGGACCTGAGCCAGCTGGCCGTCGTCCCGCCCTCAGCGTTGGAGATCGGCGGGCCCAACCCACTCGGCTTGCAGGTGGGTGACCGCATTTCCCTGCGCGATGCGATCTACGCGGCGGTCATCGGTTCGGACAACCTCTGCGCGGAAACGCTTGCGATGCACGTGGGGCGTGACCTTCTCTTGCGTGGCGGCGAACGTGGAACCCCCGTGGGCAAGTTCGTTCAGGAGATGAACAACCTCGCGAAGGTCCAGGGCTGCGTAGACACCCGGTTCACGAATCCGCATGGGATGGACCACATGAAGCCGGTGCCGTATTCCTCGGCAGCGGACATGGCGAGGCTGGGCATCTATGCGATGCAGGATGCGGGATTCCGGTTTTATTGTTCGCAAACGGAGCGGAAGATTTCCTTCGTGCGTGGCGGAGTGGACAAGTCGTTCATGATCCGGAACACCAACCGGCTCCTCGGAGAGGATGACATCGACGGGGTCAAGACCGGTCTGACGCGATTGGCGGGAGCCTGTTTGATCGTCAGTGCCGAGCGTCCGTCGACGGTGGAGAAGCTGGCGGAGGACAAGACGCGGATCACTCCGCACCGGCTCCTTGTTGTCGTTTTGGGCGCGAGCGATCGATTTGGCGCATCGAGATCGCTGTTGGCGAGGGGCTGGCAGAAGTATGACGTCTGGGCGTCGGAGGGGCGGGTCATCCGGAAGGCCAGTGAGCTGCTCGATCCTCCTTCGGGCTGAGTCCCCGAAAAAACCGCTGGCACAGAGGGAAAATTCCCCCATTCTACGCCAGTTTATGAGAATCGGCATCCTCAACAGCGGCGGCGATTGCCCCGGACTCAATGCAGTGATCCATGGCGTCGTTGGCGCCGCGAACCAGAAGGGTTGGGAGGTCGTCGGCTTCCGGGACGGCTTCGAAGGTCTACTGCCTCCCGGTGATTTCACGATACTCGACCAAAAGAAGATCTCCGGCATCATGAAGCTCGGGGGCACGATTCTTGGCACAGTGAACAAGGGCCATTTTGCGGCGAAGCGGGGTGCGGGCGACGTGATGGAAGTGCCGGCTGAGATCATTGACAAGGCGAAGTCGACGCTGCAATTGCTCGAAGTCGGGGCGTTGATTGTCGTGGGTGGTGACGGGTCCCTCACGACCGGCATGCAACTGCAGCGCGCGGGAATTCCTGTCGTGGGTGTGCCGAAAACGATCGATAACGACCTGGAAGCCACGGCGATGACCTTCGGATTCGACTCGGCGGTGGCCACCGTCGTCGATGCCCTGGACCGCCTGCAGACGACGGCGTCCAGTCACAAGCGTGTCATGGTTCTTGAGGTCATGGGGCGTCACGCGGGATGGATTGCACTCTACGGTGGCATCGGCGGAGGGGCTGGCGTCATCCTCCTCCCTGAGATTCCCTTTGATTTTGAGAAGGTCGCACAGGCCATCCGCGACCGCGGGGCGCAGGGTCAGCACAGCTCACTTGTCGTCGTGGCCGAAGGGGCTTTCCCCCGTGGTGGAGGAACCATTCACTCGGAGGCCGACATGGGTGAATACAAGCTCGGTGGCATCGGCGAGATTGTGAAGGAGAAGGTCATTGAAATGACGGGCAAGGAAACCCGCGCCTGCACGCTGGGCCACCTGCAGCGGGGCGGGGCTCCGACCAGTCTCGACCGGATCCTCGGAACGCGATTCGGGGTGAAGGCGGTGAAATTGATCGAGGAAGGCCAGTTCGGCCGGATGGTCAGTTACCAGTCCTATCACGTCGATTCCGTGCCGATCAACGACGCCGTCGACAAACTGAAGGTGGTGGATCCGGCGGGGGAAATCGTCGAAGCTGCCCGCGCGGTGGGGATTTCCTTCGGAGATTGATTTTTTTGACGGCCTGCGGATTTCCGTGGACCGTTCGCGATGGACCAAGTCCTTCAACTTCTTCTTCAGAACGGAAAATTCACGGCCGAGGAGATCGGAAATCTTCTCGGGCGGCCGGCGTCCGAAGTGGCGAAGGCGATTTCCGAGATGGAAGAGAGCAAGACGATCCTCGGTTACCAAGCCGTCGTCGATCCCGGCCACCGCGAGGGACTGGTTGCTGCCTTCATCGAGGTCAAGCTCACGCCCGAACGGGAGGGCGGGTTCGACCGGATCGCCGAGCGAATTTCCAAGTTTGATGAAGTCTGGAGCTGCTATCTCATGAGCGGGGGATATGACCTCATCGTCGTCGTGCGCGGGTCATCCCTCCACACGGTCGCGGAATTCATCTCGGAAAAGCTCTCGACGATTGACGGTGTCCTTTCGACGGCGACGCATTTTCATCTCAAGACCTACAAGCAGGCGGGGTTTCTTACGCACTCGGAGGTGGAAGGCGGGCGCTTGCCCGTGACGCCCTGAACTTCGGTTCTCCTTGATTTCAGGGTATTTGACGGCGAAGCATCGCCTCTTTCTTTCAAGCGCATGAACCTCAACGACCGCATTTCCGATCAGGTGAATCGCGTCCCCCGTTCGGGGATCCGCGACTTCTTTGAATTGGTCATCGGCCGGGATGACGTGATTTCCCTGGGGGTGGGGGAGCCCGACTACGCTGCACCGTGGCACATCCGCGAAGCGGCGATTTATTCGCTGGAGAAGGGTATGACGAGCTACACCTCCAATCTCGGGCTTTTGTCGCTTCGTCAGGAGATTTCCAAGTATGTGGAGAAGCAGTTCGGCGTCGAATACGACCCGGAGACGGAGGTCCTGATCACGGTCGGTGTGTCGGAGGCCCTCGATCTCGCCTGTCGCGCCATCCTCAATCCCGGGGACGAGGTGATATACCACGAACCTTGCTACGTGTCCTACAGTCCAAGCGTGATCATGGCCTACGGGCAGGCCGTGCCGGTGGCGACGGCGGCGGAGGACGGGTTTGCCCTGAAAGCGGGGACTTTGTCCGAGGTGCTCACGCCGAAATCGAAGGCCTTGATGTTGAATTTCCCGACCAATCCAACCGGGGGAACACTGAGTCGAGCCGACGTGCAGGAGATCTCGGAGTTCGCGGTGGAGAACGATCTGCTGGTCCTCACGGATGAGATCTACAGCGAACTTCTTTACGATGGTGAAACCCACTACAGCGTGGCGGCGGAGCCGGGGATGCGTGAACGGACGATTCTCTTCCACGGGTTTTCGAAGGCTTTTGCCATGACCGGATTTCGCCTGGGGTATGCGTGCGGTCCACCGCCGCTCATCGAGGCGATGATGAAAATCCACCAGTACTCGATGCTCTGCGCGCCGATTACGAGCCAGATGGCTGCGCTGGAGGCCTTGCGAAACGGCGAGCCGGCGATGAAGAAGATGCGCGATTCCTATGCGATGCGCCGCCGGACGCTCCTTGACGGCTTCGAGGAGATCGGCGTGCCCTGTCCTGAACCGAAGGGAGCGTTCTATGCGTTTCCAGATGTGAGTGGAACCGGGCTCAGCAGCAAGGAATTCGCGACGCGACTTCTGGAGGAGAAGAACGTGGCGGCCGTGCCGGGTGATGCGTTCGGTCCCAGCGGCGAAGGACATCTGCGCTGTTGCTATGCGACCGCCCTCGAGAAACTCAGGATTGCCCTCGAAAAAATGGGGGAACTGGTGACGGACATCGGTAAAGAGGGATCGTGAGCGGGAAATTGCAGGAGTGGAGAGAGCACAAGACGGCTGCTCATGCCGTGCCGTTTTTCGCGTTTCTCGCCTTCATGTCGCTTGGGGCCGTCCAGGAGCGAATGGGATTGACCTCCGGCTTTGCGTGGGATCCGTGGTGGAAGCGGGAACCAAACCTTTGGATTTATCCGCTCCAGACCGTGTGCATCGGAGCCATGCTCGCTTTCTTCTGGCGCAACTACACGTTTCGCCCCGTGCGAGGAATCCTCCTCGCCTCTGTCCTCGGATTGCTCGGGATCCTCCTTTGGATTGCGCCGGGACATGTTTTCTGGGCTGCGGAAATGAAGGAAGGGTGGTGGAAGTATTTCGGCTTCACCGATCGGTCCGGAGTCGATAAGGGAGGATTTGATCCCAATATTATGAAAGAGGAGGGCGCGGCTCTCTACTGGGGCACGGTGCTCTTCCGATTCTTTCGGATGGTGGTGGTGGTCGCTCTCGTCGAGGAAATCTTCTGGCGGGGCTTCCTCATGCGGTACGTGCTCGATTTTGACGGCGACTTCTGGAAACAGCCGTTTGGTAAAGCCTCGGTCGTTTCCTTTCTCGTCGTCACCGGATTGGTCACCGTTGTGCACTCCCCGGCCGACTGGTTAGCTGCCTTCTTCTGGGGGTCGCTCGTCTATTTCCTCGCCGTCCGTGCGAAGAGTCTTTTTGCGTGCGTTTGGATGCACGCGGTGGCGAATTTGGTCCTCGGAGTTTACGTGATGGTGACCGAACAGTGGGGATACT
>JBCDLR010000080.1:0-13004 GCA_038745205.1 Verrucomicrobiota bacterium | reverse complement strand
TTCACGTAACTCCGGAGATTTTCGGCCCGCCCATCAGGCTCTCCCAGCAAGCCTGTCAACTCCTCTTCCGAGACTCCGTTTGCGATCAGTCCCAACCGTCCAGGGAATCCGAATTTTGCGACGATCATTTCCCGCATCACCTCCTCCCGCACCGGCGGCTGCTTCAGATGCATGCTGAGCGCCAAACGCCGGTAAACTTCCTGGTGAAGACGGCAGTGCGGCCAGTCGAGGACGGTAAGACAATACTTCCCGGCCAGAATCTGCACTCTCCGCACGGCCCCTTCCTCCACGAACGAATAGCGGGCGACAGCGCCATTCTGAAAAAGGTAGCGGTGAAACGTTTCGGGGCGTGGAAATCGCGGTCGCTCGTCGAAGGATGCGGATTCCGTGACGAGGACAGCGGCGACCACACTGTTGTCGCCCTGCTTCAGCAGATAGACGCGCTCCGCCTCCCCGTAGGCGGGAAGGAACATCGGAGCGAGCAAGTCATGGTCCTTCAAGGTCGGCACCCGCTCGACGGAGACTTCCCGCCCGGGCACATAAAATCCGACTAAATCGTCCTCAAATGGAACCCAATGTTCGAAGTCCATGCGTCCGGCCTCCGCCAGCACCTCTTCCCCGACTGGCTCGCCATCATCATTCGACGGCCAAAGAAACGACAGGTCACCGACGTCGCCCGTGCCCGGAAACACTTCCAGAGAGGCCAAGCCCAGCGCAATCTTGCGCTCAAAGGCCTCGGCGCCCAGCTCAGGAAGGGCGGCGAACCCATTGGAAGCGGTGAGCATGCTTCCTCCTCCGACGGGAAGAGCCGCGCGGATCTCAATGGGACTTTGATCCAGCGTCGCGACTTGTGCCGACGCATCTCCCGTCCCTCGTGTTCGATACCAAACGAACGCGTAGGACAGGAGAAACACCCAGACGGGAAATAGTATCCAGAGACTTCTCATGTGAATTTACCCGCCCCGTTTTCTCGTGCCACGACCTCGGAAGGTAAGCCGAAAAGCCGACGCCGATCAAGAGCGTACCACGCTGGGACGCATTTTGTCCAATGCCGCCATTGCTTTCCTCACCCGCTCGCGTTCCGAGGAATCGACTTCCTTGTCTCCGGCCGAATCAGCCCCTCCGAATTCGATAAAATCATGCCTCCCCCGAATGCGCCGCATGCCCTCCAATACTTCCTCGTCCTCCGGAAGTCGATTCCCATTTTCCCGCTCCCACGCATCCAATCCCGCAACCGCTCTTTGATAGAACTCTCTCGCGGGAGCAGAGGCAACGATGCCGTTGAACGCGCTATGCGTCTCCGTCCAGGTCGGAAGTCGTTCGACGCCCGCGCGTTCGCTCATTTTTTTCCGCACCACTGAACCTAGAATCAACGCCAGAATAATCGCCGGGACAGCCTGCATGGTCCAGAACAGCGGGCTGCGCAGAAAGGACGTTCTTCCCGTCGCCCATGTCTGGGCGAAACCTGAGCGAATCCCAAGAATATCCGTCATCTCCGCGACGGGCGGAGCCACTGCGTCGGGAATCTCGTCGCGGGACCCGCTCCCGGCACCGGTGGAGGAAGGATCCGAGACGACCGCCGCGCTCTCTTCGCGGAAGTTGAGACGAATGGGAATCGGGTCCGTCGCCGCCACAATGTAGCGTCCCTGATCTGGGTCGAAGTGCGGGAGCCGGAAGGCCGGGATGGCATCATGATCCGCCTTCGGAACGATCACCTGCGTGAAGGCGATGCCGGTAAGTTCACCCTGCCGGTTCTTCTCCTCAAATCGTTCCGGCTCGTAGAGCCGCCATTCTCCATTCTCAGTCATCGCCGGTATCTCCACCTTCCGCAGGTCGCCTTCCCCCGTCACCCGCAGCTTGATGGAAATGGGGTCCGACGAATCCAGTTCGAGGGGCGAGGCGTCGATCTCCACCTGGTAGTTCCCGACCAGTCCTGCAAACCCTTCCGGCACGCCCGTCGACGGAAGGGGCTTCACCTCGATTTCTATCGTGTCCGACGTGAGCGCATACGACTTGGACGTACCCATCCGCAGATCGCGGGGAAAACTCAGCGCGAGAGAAACCTCGCTCGGCCCCAGACGAAACTTCCCGGGTTTGAGCGTGGTAAGCGTTCCTTTCACAACCGCCACCGAATGGTCTCCGACTTCGCCACTTCTCAGCCATTCGGTCATCTCTTCAATCAGGACGCCGTCGGCAGGAATGGACGGACTGTTCGCAATCTGCCGGATTCGAGCTCCCTCCGGATAGTAGAGATTCAACTCCACCGGGACTGACTGGCCGATAAAGAGAGTCTTCCTGTCGAGATTCAACTTGAGAAACGGGGCCAGTTTGGCCTCCATCTCCGTCTTGTCCCTCACCGTCAACGTCACCGGTTCGGGCACGGCAACTTCGTCACCATCGGGGACTTCTACACGAATTTCGTAAGTCCCCTTCTTTAATCCACGCACGATAAATTGATGCGTTACATCCCGGATTCCCAGGGGGCGCCGATTGATGATGATCTGCGGACCGTTCGGACGGACCCCGGCTTCCTGCACGCGGACCGCGGGGTCCACCTTGATGACGGGCTTGGTCTGGTCGTCGCCACCCTGCACCCGCACGGACAGCACCGTTCCCTCGCCCACGGGCACCGTCGGCGGTTCCAGTTCGACGCCGATCCCCTTCACTTCTCCCAGGGAAACGGCCGGCGAGGCAAGAACCCAAGCCGTGATCATGGCCAGGCCCTTCCGATCACCAGTCATCATAGTAGTAGCGTGGCGCCTTTCGGCGCTGAAGGGGTTGCATCTTGTAATCATTGGAAAGGGCACGCAGGAGCTGTCGGGCAGACATTTTCGAATAACCGGTCTCCGGGTTCACCTCTTGATCGGGATCGATTTGAACCTGTTGAGCACTCTTCTCTTCCCCCGCTTCACGCGCTTCCGCCTCGTTGGTCGGGGAATCGACGTCTCCTTCCTTCCCCTCTTCGCCCAACTCACCCTGTTGACCGTTTTCGGAGGAGTTTTCCTCGCCGTCGCCGCCTTCCCCCGGTTCGGTCCTGGGCATCTCCTCCCCGTCCTCGTCTCCCCCCGTTTCTTCCCCCTCCTCCTGTTCGCCGTCCTGTGACTGGCTCTGTTCGTCCTTCGAGGGATTTTCCTGCGATTGATCCGTCGATTCCTCTTCCCGGGACTGCTGCTCTTCCTCATTGCTTTCGGAAGACTCCTGATTCTCGTTTTCCTGCTCCCCGTCTTGTGGCTGCTCCTGTGTTTGTTCCTCCTGCTCCTGGTTCTTCAAACGCTCGATACGTTTCCGGGTGATTTCGATATTGGTTTTCGCCGGTTCGAATCCGGGATTGATCCGCAGCGCTCCCTCGTAGTTCCCGATTGCTTCCTCCCAGGAACTGATGGCGTCTTCCGCTTCCCCTTCCAACTCGTGCTTTTCCCCGATGCGAAAATGGCCATTCCCCATGTTGTAGTGCGAGTCCGCCTGCATTCGACCGTCGCGAGCGAGCAGCGACCGGGAGAAATCAGCGATGGCCTCCTCGAACTTTTCCAACTCGTAAAGCGACGCGCCGCGACCGAAATACACGTCTTCCGTTTTCGGTATCCGCTCGGTCAACAAGTGAAACAACTTTCCCCATCTCCCACGCCGAGACGATTCGGGAGCGGGCTCGAGAATCCGGCTGTAGATCTCATAGGCTTTCTCGTATTTCCGCGACTTCATTGCTTCCTCAGCCTCATCAATGAGCCCCGCCGAGACTCTTGAAGAACTGGCTCCGTAAAGGAAGAGGAACAAGCCGACCACCAAGACGGACGACCGTGCCGCAACCGCCTCCGGGACCACGGGAGCGGAGGGTCTTGGACGTCGCACGGCACGAGCAATCGGCCCGGCGAGGTATCCCAGCAACAAACAACAAAGACCCGCACCCAGAGGCCACTGATACAATTCGTTGGGGATCCGGCGATCGCGACTCTCCCCGCCCGTCTGGTCGAGATCCTTCACCACCCCGGCCACCAGGACCTCGGAGATTTTCCCGCCGGACGGATTGATGAATCTTCCTCCGGCCGCCTCTGCCACCTTCTTCAAGGTCGCGGCGTCGAGCTTGGTCGCCACCACGTTTCTGTCACGGTCACGAACAACAATCGTCTCTCCTCGATTGGACTTGTACTGGATGATCGAACCTTCCGGAGAACCCAGACCCACGGTGAAAATCCGTATCCCCTCCGCCGAGGCCTTTCTCGCCGTCTCCACCGCGTCTCCTTCGAGATTGTCACCGTCCGTAAGAATGATCAGAGCCTTCAAACTGGCCTCGGTCTTGCCAAACGATTGCATCGCGGTCTCAATGGCGGCCGAGAGGTTGGTTCCTCCGCGCTCGATCGCATAGATGCTCATCTGCTCAAGCGACTCGCGCACGGCCATGTGATCGACGGTCAGAGGAACTTGCTGGAAGGCATTGCCGGCAAACGCGATCAAGCCGATCCGCTCACCCGGCAAAGCCCGAATCACATCCTGGGATGCCATCTTCGCCTGGTCGAGGCGACTCGGCTTTCCCGTCGGCTGCGCTCCCGTTGACCCGTCGTCGTCGATGGCGAGCATGCTCCGGGAAACGTCAATCGCGATGAGCACATTCCGGCCCTCGACCTCGACTCTTTGCTCGAGGTATCCCTTCTGCGGACGCGCCAGGGCGACAACGAGAGCGGCGATCCCCAGCAATTCGAGTATCAGAACCGTCCACCCCGCGCCGGCGCGCGCAGGGATCAGCAACCGGCCGGCCAAGGACGGCGCGACAAATCGCCTCGCCCGTGCCGTCGATAACCTCGAAAACGCCACCCTCAGCCCGATGACGAGAGGAATGACCAGCAGGCCGAGAAACCACAGCGGTTCGGCGAACTGCAGTTTGTCATCAATGAACTGGATCTCGGTTGCCATGAATCAGGGAGATGATCGGAATAGCGTTTCCCGACCTGCGATGGAAAGGCAAGCAAGACCAAAGGCCAACGCTGCAGGCCAGTGAAACAACTCCTCTGCCTCGATGACCGTTTCCTTTGTCATCTCCGATTTCTCGAGCTGGTCAATCTCGTCGAAGACGGCCTCCAGCGAGGACAGGTTCTTGGCCAGAAAGGCTTTTCCGCCAGACACTTCCGCCACACCCTCCAGCGTCTCGAAGTCGAAAGACTGCGAAATTGGTCCGCGCATTCTCGGAACGAAATGCCTTCCTTCCGTGCCGATCGCGATCGGGTAGAACTTGATTCCCAGCGTCGACGCCATCTTTGCCGCCTCCATGGGAGAAAGGCCTTCCCCCGACTGCACCCCATCCGTGAGGAGGATCACGATCTTGCTCTTTGCGTCGCGCTCCACAAGGCGTTCAGTGGATGAGGCGATGGCCCCGCCAATGGCCGTACCCTGTTCGATGCGGTAGTTGAAATGCACGTCTTCCCGGATGCGATCGAGAAGCCAATCGTGATCGAGTGTCAGCGGTCCGATGGGAAATGCGCGACCAGCGAAAATCACGAGGCCGATGCGGTCGCTTGGTCGGCCTTTCACAAAGTTCTCGATGACTTGCTTTGCGGCTTCGAGCCGGTTGATCTTCCTCCCGCCGAGAAAGAAGTCCTCGATGCTCATTGAGTTGGAGATGTCGATGACGAGTTGAATCTCGATACCGCTCGTCGACTGATGGTCGCGCGCATCGATCTTCTGCGGCCTCGCGAGGGCGAAGGACGCCGCGACAACAGCGAGGGCAGCCAGCCACGGCCCCAGCCCGCCGATCCTGTGCTTCCGCGGTTTTCCAAGGTCGCCGAGGAGAGAGAGCGAGGAAAAGACCACGGCGGGTGCCGTCCCCGGACGGCCGCCCATGAGGAGCACCAGCGGCGCCCCGAGCAGGAGAAGGAGAAACCACGGTGCCTGAAACTGGATTTCAGGCAGAAGCGGTATGGGCAGCGGATTCAACATTATCTCTTTCTTGAAACGGATCCTCGCGAACGAACTGCAGCAAGGACTCAATCAGCGCTTTGCGACGCCCGTCCGCCTCCGGTGTACGGGAGTAGCGCAGCAAACGGCACTCCTCCTCGAGGCGCAGGAGTTCGTGCGCGGCGGACTCAGGCAACTGATTTTCGCGACCGGCCCGTCTTGTCTCAACGTACGCGCCAAAGACGGGTTGTGCCCGGGCCGCCAACTCGTGCGCCGGAAGAAGCACGTGATCCTCCTTCAGCCGGTGCAAAACATCGAGGGCAACCTCCCGGGAGTCCTTCTTCACTTCGGGACGCTTCTCCCTCCGTCCGGGCTTCCACGAAGCAAGGCCAAAAAACAACAGAACCACCAACAGAAGAACTGCGGCGGCAAACACGTAATAGAAAAGGGGCCAACCCGTCTCCGCCAGTTCCGGCGAGACAAGGGGCTCGATGTCGGGGATGGATTCGGCCGGACTCATGGTATCACGCGTGCGAATGGGCGCCGCGACGCCGGAAAAACGTATGGAGAGCAGGCAGGATGCTTGTCCTTGGATCCGTCGTGAGTTCGATCCGGTCAATCCCCGCGCGTCGGAAGTCTACCTCCAGTTTTTCCCTCCATCGCCGGCGGTTTCGCGCGTAGGCTTCGCGGACCGAGGGCTTGGAAGTGTCGACCGCGATCTGCTCATGCGTTTCCGCGTCATGGAGGGTCAGGCGCCCCGCCAACGGCAATTCCTCCTCCGCAGGGTCCGTAATCTGCACTGCCACCACATCGTGCTTCATGGCGGCCAGCCGCAACTCCTTCTCGAAGTCGTCGGCGGCGAGAAAATCAGAGAGCAAAATGACGAGGGACTTCTTCTTCACGGCCTTCATGACAAACTCCAGCGCCTGGGTGAGGTTCGTCCCCCCGCCCTTCGTGGGAGCGCCCAGCATGTCCCGGATGATCCGTAGCACGTGTCCTGCTCCTTTTCTCGCGGGCACGTAAGACTCCACTTCGTCGGAGAACATGACGAGCCCGACCTTGTCCTGGTTCTGCAGCGCACTGAAAGCAAAGACCGCACCCGCCTTGGTCGCCAGTGTTCGTTTGCTGGAGCGGATGCTGCCGAACCCCTCCGATGCACTGACATCGACGACAAGGAGAACGGTCATTTCACGCTCTTCGACAAACTTCTTGATAAACGGCTCACCGAACCGGGCCGTCGTGTTCCAGTCGATCGTCCGCACCTCGTCGCCCGGCTGGTAGGGACGCAGGTCGTCAAAGTCCATCCCCTGGCCCTTGAAGGAACTGTGATACTCACCGCCGAAACTCTCCTGCACCAGCCCGCGCGTCGTCACTTCGATCTTGCGCACTTCCCGCAGGATCTCGCGCAGATTTTCCGGCTGGTCATGAGGATCGGGCATCAGTGGAGAAGCGATAAAGAGCAGCTCCTTTGTCTACGGCAAGGAAGCGCAACAGGACTCTACGTCGTCCTCGTTCGAATTCGTCGCGAGTTCAACCAGCGCACGCCGAACATATCGCGAGTGGCGGGGATCGTGCGGCCCAGCCCCCCTCCATACTTGCTTTCGCCGTGTTTCCGTGCGCGGTGATTGACCGGCACCTCGGTCACGCTGTAACCGACTCCCTTGATCAAGGCGGGAATGAACCGGTGCATCCCCTTGAAGGGAATCAACCCGTCCCGGCACTCGCGTTTCATCGCCTTCAACGAGCATCCCGTGTCCCGAACCCCATCCCCGATGAAGCGACTCCGTACACCGTTGGCGATCCTGCTCTGGAACTTCTTCCATTTCGTATCCTTCCGGTTCGCCCGGTACCCGCAAACGAGGTCAAATCCGTTCTCAATCTCTGCGAGCAACTTCGGCATGTCGTTCGGGTCATTCTGCAAATCCCCGTCCATCAGCACGATAACCTCTCCCACCGCCGCCATGATGCCGGCATACATCGCCGCACTCTGACCCGCATTCTCCCTCAACTTCAGGACGCGAACCCGGTCGTTCTCCTCAATCCGCTCCACCGTGGCATCCGTCGATCCGTCATCGACAAGAAGCAGCTCATGGTCGTAGTCGGAGAGAACCTCCCGAAGTTCTTCCTGCAACGGTCCGACATTCTCCTCTTCATTGTAGAGAGGCACAACGACGGAAAGGTGAGGCTGGCGAGCGTCCGGCATGATCTTGGGATTCCGCGTCTTACCACAACCCCTGCACGATCGCCACAGGTCTACACCTGATTGAGAGTTTTAAAATCCTTGGCATTCCCATTGGAAGTCGTCAAAGATCGCTCACCCGGTATTCATAAAGGGCAAAGACCCGAACCCGCCGGACAAACTGCCCCCTCCGGAGGACATCGATGACGGCAAGGGTTTCCCAGCCCTTGAAAGTCTCGAGCAACTTCTGTGGCGGACTTTTTCGCTTCTGCGTGTCGCTGATGTAGAGGGCGTTCTTCCCGATGAATGGTCCCTGCTCCTCGATGTAGATGTCCCCGTTTTCCTGGGGGACCTCGACCCTCTCCGTAACCTCCCCGTAAGTCGGCCAGAAGGAGAACTGGTTCTGGGCCGCCTGCGACTCCACAATGTGAATGACCGGGTATCGTGCCGTTGGACGAATGACTTGCACATCTTCGGGCAAGTAGTGTGCGATGATGGCCGCCGTCTGATACCTGTTGGCGATGAGGAAAAATTTCTCATCCACATGCTTTGAACTTTCCTTCACGATCTCTCCGATCTTTTCCGCTGTCGACTTCCATCCCCGCAACCGTCCGGAAAAATCGCCCGCATTATCAAGCAACAGGTATGGACTCTTCATGACCTCTCCCGCCGTGAGTGGCGGTTCCCACGAATCGGCCCCATAGCTCCATCGCAAGCCCGATTTCCTGAGGTTGTCCGTGTTCAGGGCGAGCAAGCTCATCGCTCCCGCAAAGACCAGTCCAGTCGCCATCAGTCTCGACTTCCAGGCGGGAGACACTCCCCACTGCGGCCAATGATAGGCAAGCAGCACGGCGACGGGAAGCCACCCCGGCGCGGTCCAGTTCAGCTCACCCGCTTCATTAAAGGAAAGCAGGAAGTACATGACGACGATCGGGAGGGCAAACGAGACGAGGAACGCCTGTCTCTCGTCCTTGAAAAACTGCCGCGCCGAAACTACCAGCGCCCAGAGCAACCCCATGAAAATAAACGGACTATAGACTCCAAAATGCCCTCCAAAGAACTCGAAAAACTCTCCCGAATCGAAACCGGAGCCACCTCCGTCAAGTTTCCCCCGCTCCCACAGGTGCACGAATGTGATCCACCCGTTCTGAGCATTCCAGAGCAGGACGGGAATTGTGCAAACGGCAAAGCCACCCAGCATGAGGAGCCATCCGGGGCGGCGCAGTTGCCCCCGCCAGCGCCGCGAAAAGACTAACAACACGAGAACCGAAAGCAATTGCAGCGCATTGGTGTATTTGCAGAGGAACCCCAACCCGATGATGAATCCCGTCATCGGCCACAGCCAATGCAGGCCGGAGGCACGATGGAGCGCTCGCCAGAATGTCAGCATCGCGAGAAGCCAGAAGAAGATTGAAAGCGGATCAATCGTGAGGATGACCCCCCCGGCGTTGAAGATGGGGACGAGATTCAGGAGCATCACCGACCAAGCCGCGACTCGTTCATCGAAGATGCTCCGTGCGAGCCGGAAAAGGACAAGACTGCTCCCCAGCGCAAGAAGCGGAGCGAAAAACCGCACGCCGATCTCGCTCTTTCCGAAGATCGCCGTACTTGCTGCCATCGTCGTCGCCACTCCCGGCCCCTTGCTGTAGTAGGAAGGCGCCAGCCGCTCGGACCAGAGGTGGTAGTAAGCCTCGTCCTCGGAGAGCTCATTGCTCCCGGCGATGACGAATCGCACGACGGTCAGTATCAGCAGCGACCACAGGAGCAGCCTCGGCATGTCAGCGAAAAACTTCACCGCAGGACCATCAGGATTGAAAGAAGACCGTTGCGGCGGCGTTTTATTTCCTTAGCTTTCGTTAAATACTCCACCGCCGGACTGAATATTCGCGGTCAGGATGTGTCAAAGCATTAAACCGAATCCATGAAATCCCTTTTCTCCCTGATTTTCCTCGCTTTTTCCATTCTCGTCAGCCCGGCGCAGGAGAATCCCGACGGCGATCTTCCGGAGGCGCCCGTTTTCGGCGACCAGGAGCCAACGGCCGAGCAAATCATCAAGCTTGCCCGCTATAGCCAGGCGCTGCAGAACCATGACCTCACCGGTCACCTTCGCCCCCGCGGTATCGCCCTCCGCCGCATTCCCCTGAAGATCTCGCTCTTCGAGAAGGACATACGCTTCATGTTCCACAAGGAGGACAAATCGAAGAACGACATCGATCAAATCATCAAGCTCTCCCTTCGAAACAACCGCTACGAGATGACGGAAATCATCACCGGAAAGCCCGAAGCGCGAATTCCCGAGGAAAAATACGGCGCGCCGATCCGCGGGACTGACGTCACCTATGAAGATCTTTCCATGCGTTTCCTTTACTGGCCGAGTCCAGAGAAGGTCGGCGAGGACAAGGTCGGTCGCGTGCAGTCCTGGATAGTCGCGATGAAGAACCCGCTCGACTCCGGCCCCTATGACTACGTGAAGGTCTGGGTCGGCCAGAACAACGGCGCCCTCATGCGTGTCGAAGGATGGAAGGACGTCAATGGAAAGCCGCGGGTGGCCAAGGTCTTCCGCGTCGACCAGGTGCAGCGGGGAGGCGACGGAACCTGGGTGCTCGAGCAGATGGAGATCCACAGCTACAACGTCGAGACCGGGAAAATCGCGAGCACGACTCTCATGGAAATCGACGATCCCAAGCGGAAATAAGGGGATTTTTGGTTTTCGATTTTTGATTGAATCGGAGCGGCGGACCGGCATTTCAAGAGGCCGGGCGCGCGGCATGGAAGCGTTGTCCGCAGAGCGGGAGGCGGGCGGTGTAGCACGAACACTCTTGTCCGCAGAGCGGGAGGCGGACGGTGTAGCATGGACACTCTTGTCCGTGGGCGGCTCTGTGGGGCGGAAAGTCGAGATGACGAGAGGCAGGTCTATGGTCAGGTAGAATTGGTTGGCGCGCGTGCACAGACAGGCGTGTCTGTGCTACATTATGGCCGTAGCACGCCTCGCGCTTCGGGTGCCGTTTCTGGTGATTTTTCTTCGATTTCTGGCTTAATTTGGTGTGTTCACTGCCAATTCTTCTCATCTAATGCTCCGTGGCGTTTTCCTCCTCGCCTTTTTGCCCGCTCTCGCACTTGCCAATTGGCCCCAGCATCGTGGCCCGGATGGTCAGGGTCATAGTGCGGCCAAAGACCTGCCGCTTGAGTGGAGTGAAACGAAAAACGTCACGTGGAAAACAGACATTCCCGGCTTGGGCTGGTCGTCGCCGGTCCTTGCCGACGGGAAGATTTACCTGACGACCGCCGTCACGAGAGGCGGCGGGGACTGGACCAAGGCCGATCGCACCCTGCATGCTGTTTGTCTTGATGCCGTCAGCGGGGAGATTCTATGGAACAAGACAGTCTTCGAAATCAAGGGCTCCGACTGGCCGCCGATCCATAAGAAGAATTCCCACGCCAGCGCTACACCAGTCATCGAAGGCGACCGAATTTACTTTCACTACGGTTTCCAGGGAACCGCCTGTCTCGATTCCAGCGGAAAGGAGATCTGGAAAACCACCGACCTCCGCTACGCGGCGATTCACGGAAGCGGAGGCTCCCCCATCATCGTCGGCGACAAGTTGATCTTCGGATGCGACGGGAGACACGAAGCCAGCATCGCAGCCGTCGACAAGAGGACCGGGAACACCCTTTGGCAAACCGAGCGCAACACGAGCGCTCGCCGGAAATTCTCCTTCGCCACCCCCCTTGCTACCCACGTCAACGGCAAGACCCAGGTCATCTCTCCCAGCAGCGGCGCCGTTATCGCCTATAAACCGGAGAATGGAGACGAACTCTGGCGCGTCGACTACGACCAGGGTTACTCCGTCGTGCCGAGGCCGGTCGTCGGCGACGGCATGGTCTTCGTGAGCAGCGGCTATGACCGGGCTGTCGTTCACGCGATCAAGTTGGGGGGCGCGAAAGGCGACGTCACCGACACGCACCTGGTTTGGGACACGGCAAAGAGCGCGCCGCGCAACGCCTCGATGCTGGTCGTGGGAAGTGAACTCTACTTCGTTTCCGACAGCGGCGTGGCCACCTGCGCCGATGCCGCTACTGGGAAGGTCCATTGGCAGGAGCGGGTCGGAAGCACCACCTCAGCCTCCCCTCTCCATGCCGCCGGGCGCGTTTATTTCCAGGACGAGCGAGGCACCTCTACCATCGTCGTCGCCGGAACAAAGTTTCAGGTTCTCGCCGAAAACAAATTGCCGGGCCGGATTTTCGCGAGCTTCGCCGTGGATGAAGCGAACAGCGCTCTCTTCATCCGCAACGAAAATGCACTCTACCGTATCGAAGAGTAGTTCGGTCAGGGCAGCGATGGCAAATTCCAGCTTCGTTGGCTCTTCGCATATTCGCTCTTCGGCAGCAGCACGTATCGGGGTTGTGCTCTCGCGTCGAGCCACTGAATCACACGCACGAGGTCACTGACGGCCATTGTCGTGCACCCCGCCGTCGTCCGCGTGGGGCCCCGCCGCGTGTGAAAAAAGATGGCGCTTCCATAGCCTGGAGTAGGGGGATCGGCATTGTGTCGAATCTCAATCAACCACCGGTAAGCCGCATCGCCATGCCGCATCTTCTGGGAATCGAACCACTCAGGAACCCCTCTCTTCGGATCGATGACAATATGTTGATTGTAGTAGCGATTCTTCGGGTCATCGGGCCACGCGTCCCACTGCGAGATCGTGCGAAACGGATAATTCGCCCCCTTGGGAAGCGACGTGTCATGCGTGTAGATTTTCCCAATGCGAAAAATCCCCGCCGGCGCTCTCCCGTCCCCTTCCCGCTTCATGGTCGCACCACGGGGAATGGAAATCTCTCCTCGCCCCCAAGCCAGACCGTTCCGTCCTAGCAAGACGGGAATTGGTTTGGAGAAGGAAGCCACCCACTCACTCCTCGGACTCGATCGGGAAAAAACGCGAAG
>JBCDLR010000079.1:0-13060 GCA_038745205.1 Verrucomicrobiota bacterium | reverse complement strand
GTCGGTCACGGGGGAACGCTCATCTATGGCGCCATTAACAGCCCCCTCCATGTGAGTGTGTCCGGTGCGTGCCGGATTTCCTCAGGAACCGGAACGTCGGCCTACGCGCGCATCGGGATGGGCGGAAAGTGCCAGCAAGGTGTCGCCGTAAGCACAACGGGTCGGACGATACCCTGTGATGTGAATGTCACCGCCCAGTCCCTCAACATCAACGGCTTCGGGACCTCTCCAAGCGACCGTACGACGCAGATTGGAAACGGCGGAGCGGAAAGCCTCGGCAGTTGTCGTGGCGACGTCCGCGTCGCGGCCACGAGTAGCCTCCAGTTCGTCGGCAGGAACACGACGACGGATTACGTTCACATCGGGAACGGGAACGCGCCGGGAGGAACCGACACCGGGCTCACGATGGAAGGGGACTGCGTGGTGATCGGGGCCAGTCTGAATACCTTCAATGCCTATTACGGGAACCTTCTCGATGCGGGCGGGACAAGCCGCCGGGGCACTACGCTCATCGATGTCTCCGGGGACATCCGGTTCAATGACTTCGCTAGCCTGCCGCCGAACGTGACCGTGATCATGGAGATCGCCGGCACGACGCAAGCCACCGATGCCTTGGTCACATCGAATACCAGCGCGCTGTATTCCCTCATCGAGGCGAATGACGTGGATGAAAACCCCTTGTTGGAGGTCTACTTCGTCAACGACTTCCTCGATTGCCCCGAAACTCTCTCTTTCGACCTCATCGAGACGGCCAGCGCCACGGGCTTGGATGATTTTGTGCTCAGTTCGACCGTCACCGGGCTCGACTCTTTCTTTCAGATCACGAGCAACGGCCTCATCAACGACCCCAACGACACTTATAGGTTACAAATCGCCAATAGTGCGGCCGCCACGACTTACCTGACGTGGGCCAAGTTCCACGGACTCACCGGCGCCAACTGGGGAATCGGCCAGTCGTCGACGTCCAATGGTAGAACCAACGCCGAGCACTTTGCCTTCGACACGGATCCGCTCACTTCCAACAGCGACGAGGGCAAAATGCGGGTGGCAATTGTCGAAGACAGCGGGCAGAGATACTTCACGCTCACTTTGCCCGTCTACAAAACCGTCACCAGTTTCTCTGGGACACGGCCCTTGCAGGGAGGAACCAGTTTGGTGACCTACCGTTTCTTCGGCGACGATAACCTGATCGGCAACAACACCGATGTCGCGCTGGTCGCCCCCGCGCTCGCCAGCGGACTGCCACCTCTAAATAACTTCGACGGCACCGCCGGCGCCGAATACAACTACCAGACCGTCCGCCTCAACACACCCATCAACAATTTGTTCAGTCGCGGCTTTATAACTCCGCAGATTACCTTCACCGGCCTTGAGTAAAATCACACGCGGTCAGTTCAAACTCGGATCATCCGCCTTACTGCAACGTGCATACAGAGAAGATGAGCCGGACTATTCGAAAGCGGGGGAAGTGGCCGCGGAGTTACGGGGACTGCCGGTGTGGGAGAATCATCCCATGAAACGGTTTTAAATTTATGCTTGAACACATTTCAGAATTTTCCGTAAAATGCATTTAATTGAACCGAACCCACCAGCCCTTTCAGGGCCAAAGAGGTGGGTCGTTTAATATATACTGTTCAACAGAAGGTTGACTTACATCGAAAGCCCCATTTAATTGCCAAAAACATGAATTGTTTACTTGGTTCTTGCGTCCTCTTGATCTTCGGCATGTTTCTTTGCGGCCGCATGGAGGCGGCTGTAATCACCGTGACGGGCAACACAACGACTGGAACCATCTCTAATATCAACACAGGAGGGACGACAATTGATTACTTGATCATGTCGCTGGATCAAACGACGACCTACACGTTCGACCTACTATCAAGGGACGTTCTGAGTGGCGATGCGGCAGGGGGTGTATCAAAGCTTGATACAGAGATATTCCTGTTCGAATTTGACGCTGCAGGTGATCAGGGTCTGTTGGGTGCACTCGTTGGAGACAACGACGACGCTAGCCCGTTTCCCACGGTTGGAGCAGCAGATGGCTCGACGGCAAGTCAAGATTCGTATCTGTCATTGAATCTGGTGCCGGGAGACTATGTCCTAGCAATTTCGGACTTTGCGTTTAACGAGGCCGAAGCACGTGCCGGATTCACGACTGGAGCCTTGCTCGAAGGCACCTTCGGCGATTACCAACTCACTATTACCCCGGCACCGATTCCAGAGCCGACTTCAGCATTGCTTTTTGGTCTTGGTATTGCCGGGCTTACTATTTCAAGGCGGAGGAGGTAATCGCACAAGTCGAACAAGGCGCTGGAGACGGCGCTTTGATTCAGTCCCTCTTCACGCCTCGGAACTTCAATCTCGGATGATGGTCGGTCAGCTCAAGCGTTCGCCCATTAGAATCTCATGAGAATCAGCCTGTCCTGTTTTCTATTCAAACTTGTAGTCGCCCACGCGCTTCTTTTTTCGGGGGCACCTACTTGCGCGGCGCAAGGCTTCTCGATTGATTTCGAAGGTTTTGGAGTGGGGACAGTTTGGAGCTTTTCGGGAACCATCATCGGAACGGAGGATGATGTTACGCTGGAACTGCGGGGTTCTTACGAAGGCGAGGATCCGACTGCCGCAATCTCATCTGCCGGCGATGCCGGGCACTTGGGAAATGAGTTGAATCTGGGATTTGCCAGCGGGGCGGCGTTGTTACTGGACGATTTGAGCTCAACGACGATTACCTTCCACTATGGAATAACCGTGGAGGGAGCCATTCCGTTTGGCCGGTTGATTGTTAATGGAGTCGCCACTTCGATTGCCCGCATCTCCGAACTGGACGGTGCTGAGGTCAGCGGTGTAAAAGTTTCGGCAAGTTCGGAGATCTCAGCGGGATCAGAGCGGGGAGTCGTCACCCTTGTGGGGGACATCAATTCTCTTATCATCGATGGGAACTATAGTGTGGATCACATCGTTGGTGACGGAGACGGAGGCGGGACGGGCGATCAGGTGGCAGCTCGGCTGGAGATCTTGAGTGCTAACCCGATTTCATCAACCGAACGCGAAGTTCGACTTCGAGCGACAACGGCTGCAGATGCCACGGTGACGCTCTATCGGAGCACGGATCTCGGAAGCAGCTCTCCGTGGATGACGGTCGAGGATGCCGAGATCGTTCCAGGATCGGGAGAAAATGTCTGGGAGATCTCCTATCTTTCCCCACTCAGTGAACCGACTGGTTTCTTTCAAGTTTCGGCGTTGGCGAGCGATAGTTCTTAGAAGGCATTTCATCAATCATAGATGGGCCTGCTCCAGTGATTTTTCTTTTCTAGCAAGGCACGATGAGGAATCCAGTAGATACCGGTGACCAACGAGAAACGCCGTCAGGGGAAAAAGCGCGGAGCTTCGACAGTGACAGGGAAAGACTTTTGACGTCCGAATTTCAATTCAAACTCGGATCCTCCGGCGTGTCGGAGAGCAACCGGTAGTAGGGTCCCATGTCCTTCAGCATCTCGACCCAGAGTTCCTTTCCGTCGGGGCCGCCGAGGAGTTGTTCGACGGGTTTTTTTGTGATCCAGGCCTGGCGTTTTAACTCGTCTTCGAGCTGGCCTTCTGACCATCCGGAGTAGCCGACGAAGGCGCGGACTTGGAATCCTTCCTCCAGGCGGTGGGCGGCCTGGTCGGAGGAGAGGTGGGTTGAGAAGTCGAGTTCGCTGTTTTTGCGGTTCCAAGCGAAGGCGGCGAAAGTGAGTTGTTCGGTCGAGACGGGACCGCCGACGTAGACCGGCAGGTTGCCGAGCTGGTCCAGGTCCTCGCCGGTGACGAGATCGCCGACCTTCTTGCCCAGCGGGCGATTCAGGACAAAGCCCGCGGCGCCATCATCGGGGGCATGATTGGTGAGGAGGAGGACGGTGCGCGCGAACGTGGGTTCGATGAGGCTGGGATCGGCGAGGATCAGCGTTCCCTCGAGGCAGATCTGTTCCGGTTGTTCGAAATCATCCATGGAAACCTCCCATACAGACTACGAACGATGGACATTCGTGCAAGCCTTGCGAAGAATGCCTTCATGGAAACCCTGACGGAAAAAGTTCGCTCCGGTTCAATTCTCAACGCCGAAGATGTCGCAGCAGCAACCACGGCCCTGCTCGACGAAGCGGGCGCGCCGGAGTCGAAGGCGGAATTCCTCAAAGCTTTTTCCACACGCGGCGAAAAGCCCGAAGAGATCGCACTTTTTGTCGAAGAGTTTCTCAAGCACGCTGTCGATCCCTGCATCGACAAGTCGTCGATCGACGAGCCGCTCATCGACGTCTGCGGTACGGGCGGCGACAAACTCGGGCTCTTCAATGTTTCGACGACTGTCACTTTCGTCCTCGCAGGCGGCGGCGCCAAAGTTGTGAAACACGGCAACCGCGGCATCACGAGCAAGAGCGGCGGGGCCGACGTGCTCGAAGCGCTCGGCGTGAAGATCGACCTCGCCCCGGACCGCGCCGCCGCTTGTCTCGCCGAATGCGGGACTGTTTTTCTCTTTGCCCCGATCTACCATCCCGCGTTCAAGGCCGTCGCGCCCGTGCGCCAGCTTCTGGCGAAAGACGGGGTGCGTACAATGTTCAACTTGTTGGGGCCACTCCTCAATCCTGTGCGTCCCGATTATCAACTCGTCGGTGTCTTCGGCGAGGAGTGGGCGGCGCCGTTTGCGGAGATCCTAGGCCGCGTGGGTCGAAAGCGCGCCTGGGCGGTGCACGGCGAAGTCGGCGATGGACGGGGCATGGATGAGGTGTCCACGCTTGGCACGACCCACGGGGCGGATTCGACCTACGGCTCCGCGTTCGCCATCGATCCCGAAGCGCTTGGATTTGGAAAGCCGAATCTTGACGATCTCATCGGCGGTGAAGCCGCGGAGAATGCGGAAATCCTCACCGCCATTCTTGATGGCACCGACCGCGGCCCGAAGCGGGACATGGTCGTTTTGAACACGGCGGCGGGCTTTGTGGTCACAGGACTTTCCAACGATCTCGCTGGCGGAATCGAGAGGGCTAATGAGTCCATCGATTCCGGGGCGGCCCTTGATTCACTGCGTAAAATGCAGGCCTTTAGCGCTTCGGCGTGAGTCTATTTCGCCCTTGATTAATCGTTCGCCTGTCCGACGGTTCGCCTCGCGTGAGTCAGCGGCTTGCGCCCCAAAAACTACTGCCCTTACCCAATGAAGATCCTGAAACCACTTCTTGTCGTCGCCATGATTCTCGCCGCCGCGGCCTCCGCCGGTGCGCAGGAAATGAAAATTGGCATCGTCGACATGACCCGCGTCTTTGCCGAGTACTACAAGACGAAAGACGCCGAAAAGGACGTCAATGAAGACAAGGCCGTCGCCAAGAAGGAACTCGACGAACGCAACGCCCGTTACAAGCAACTCATCGAAAAATACCAGGAATTGGCCAAGGCCCGCCAGGATCCCTTGATCAGTGAAGAGCTTCGCACGCAGAAGACAAAGGAACTTGAGGACGTCGCCGCGGAAGCCCGCAGCCTCGAGCGTGAAAAGAAGGAATTTGCCGAGCGTCGCCAGCGCCAGCTTCTTGAGGAAGTCGAGCGCAAGCGCAAGGCGATCCTCGACCACATCCGCACGGTGGTGGAAGACATGGCGAAGGAAGCCAACTACGACCTCGTCTTCGACAAGTCCGGGCTCGGAACTCGCGGCATTCCTTTCCTCCTTCACTCAAAGGACGCCGTCGACTTCAGCGATCAAATCATTGAGAAGCTGAATTCCGAGGCGCCCGGCAGCTGAGCCGATTCAGTGCGCGCCACTCTCCGCGAACTCTGTGATCTCACCGGCGGCAACGCCGCGGGCGCAGACGCGACGGACAAAACATTCACAGGCCTCGCTTCGCTTGCCGACGCGGGGCCTTTTGATGTCGCCTTCTACAACAATGATCGCTACGCGGACGACCTCGCGGTGACGGCGGCGGGTGCACTGCTTGTGCAGCCTGGTTTTGAAGGGGGATTGGTGCCCGACGAGTGTGCGCTGGTCACGGTCGAGGACGCCTCCCAGGCCTTTTCCCAAATTGCCGCGGCCTACTTCGCCCGGTCGATTCCGGAACCGGGTATCCACCCGACGGCCTTTGTCGCGGAAGACGTCGAACTCGACCGGGAAAAAGTCACCGTCGGCCCGAACGCCGTCATCGAGTCCGGTGCGGTTATTGGCGACGGGACCCGCATCGACGGGGGTGCTTTCGTCGGGCGTGGTGCCCGTGTCGGGAAAGACTGCACGCTCTACGCCAATGCCACCGTCCACGACGGCTGCCTGCTAGGTGACCGGGTCATCCTGCACAGTGGCGTGGTCGTGGGCTCGGATGGATATGGCTTCGACTCGTCCAGCGGCGAACACGTGAAAATCGAACAACTCGGCATCGTGCAGATTGACGATGACGTGGAGATCGGATCGAATACCTCCATCGACCGCGCGCGTTTCGGCAAGACGCACATCGGCGAAGGCACGAAGATCGACAATCTCGTGCAGATCGCGCATAACGTCGTCATCGGAAAGCGCTGCCTCATCGTCGCCCAAGCCGGCATTGCCGGAAGTACTCACATTGAAGACGGCGTGGTTGTCGCGGCGCAAGTCGGCGTCGCCGGGCATCTGCGCATTGGGAGCGGCGTTATCCTCGCCGCGCAGAGCGGCGTGGCCAAGAGCATCACGGAACCGGGCACCTACATGGGTTTTCTCGCTGTTCCCGGCGCGGAAAAACTCAAGCAAATGGCCAATGTGCGCAATTTGCCGAAGCTGATCGAGCGGGTGAAGGCGCTGGAGGCGAAGGTGAAGGAAATGGAGTCTTGAGTTTTGGCTTGCCTTCGGCGGCGGATTTCCGTTAAACCGGAATCCGAAGCATTAATCCCGAATACTGAACTATGAAGACCGGCAAGGAGTGGACCGAAGAATGGTTTGATCGTGTATGGAACCACAAGGATACGGATTTCATTCACGACCACCTGTCTCCTGAATGTGTGATCGCAGGACTCGGAGTTCCAGCCCGTGGGCCCGACGGATTCCTCCTCTTCCACCAATCCATGTTCGAGATATTTGATGACCTCCGGATCGAGGTCACCGAGCAGGCGGAGGAGGGCGAATTGGTTGTGGGAAACGCCCGCATCATTGCCTTGCATAAGGCGAGTGAGAAGCAGGTTGATTTCGAGTTTGGGTATTCCGTCAGGTGGGTGGACGGAGTTATCCAGACCGCTCATAACATCGTGGACTATCTTTCGATGTGCACGCAGGCAGGGATTCTGGAAGAGGACTTCCTTTCCCGATCGCTGATGGCCTGATCGCTTTTCGGCTTTTCTTGCCGCTTAGCGGCCCAGTAGGTCCACCAACGACTCCACGTGGAGGTCGAAGTGCCACTGGCTGGGATCGTCGTCGGTCCAGTGGCCGAAATATTCGAAGCCGCAAGACCCCGCGAGGCGGAAGAAGTGGGCCTGCACGAATTGATCCGGAAAGCACTCGACCACCTTCGTGCCGGGGGCGCTGAACATGAGGTTGGTGAGCGCGGCGCCGTGGGGGCTCACGACGAGTTCAAGGTCGGCGAAAAGCTTCGCCTGTTCGGGAATGGTGAGGCCATCGAGGTGGACTTGCTCGATCCCGAGTGGCTTCAAGGCGGCGACGACTTCGGTTTCGTTGAGAATTTTGCGCTTCCAGGCATCGCCGCGACCAACGTAAATGCGGCGCTTGCCCGGAGTGGTATTGGCGAGCGGTGGACGCCCCGCGAGGCGCCGGATGTATTCGACACCGTTGCGGTGGGTGACGCCGGGATGCGTGGGATTGGGAACGATCAGCTCCCGGGCGCGTATATGAGTGCTTTCCTTCGCCGCGATGCGTTTTTCCTTCGGGATTCCCATCAAATCAAGGCTGTTTCGATGATATGGACGGCCTTCCGGAGCGACGGCGAAATCATAGTCGTCGGGGGAGATCGTGCGCATCCGGGGCACCGATTCCGACATCCAATGGAAGTAGTTTTTCCACGACGAAACCGATGGCAGCACGAGCACCCGCCCGTCGATTTCCTCCACCGGAGGCAGCGCCTCGTAATGGCAGACGCGGCTCCCCTTGGCGAAGCGACCGAACTCGAAGGTGAGGTCGGTCATGACATCATCTTCTTCATCGATGACAACCCCATGGTAGGAAAAAACCCGGGCATTGGGCAGCCTTGCGATGAAGTGTTCGGGGATCGTGATCGGCTCCTGCGGAAATCGTGACTGCAGTTGCGGCATCAATTCAAACCGCGGCGGGAAAGGAAGCGCTACCGCGGCTTGCTTGACCTCGATGCGATCGGGATAGCGTTCCCTGGCAACGGCGACCCCTTTCGGCGGCGGGTGGTTCCATCCCGGGCGCGTTGTGAGCACCTTGTCGATCAACTCGCGCCCGCCGATGTGCGGATCTTCGATCACCTCACCCGCCCGTTGCCGGGTAACTGCCCAGGATTTTCACGAAACTGCAGTGTTTCACCAGTTCGTCGATGGCTTTCTTCACCATGTCATCGTCGGCATGACCGCTCACATCAACGAAGAAGAAATACTCCCAGTCGCGTCGCTTGGACGGGCGGCTTTCGATCTTGCTCATGTTGATGTTGAGCTCGTTGAATGGTTCCAGCGCATGAAAAAGCGAGCCCGGTTCGTCGCGCACGCTGAACATGATCGACGTGCGGTCGTTGCCGGTGCGTGGACACGTCTTGCGGCTCAGGACGAGGAATCGCGTCGTGTTTGTCGCGCTGTCCTGGATGCACTCCTCAAGGACCTTGAGGCCATACAATTCCGCCGCGAGTTTTCCGCCGAGCGCGGCGGCGTTCTCCTCTTCCTTCGCGATTTCCGCTGCGCGCGTGGTGCTCGATACTTCGATGAGGTCCGCTTTCGGGAACTTCTTGAGGATCCAGTTCCGGCACTGGCCAAAGACCTGCGGATGTGAGTAGAGCTTCTTGATGTCGTCGACCAGGGCGTTCGACATGAGCGCGTTCTCGATGGGCAGGAGGATCTGCGCGCAGATGGTCAGGGGGGAATCGGCGAACAGATCGAGCGTATGACTCACCGCGCCCTCGGTGGAATTCTCGATGGGCACGACGCCGTAGTCGGCCTGCCGCCGGGCGACCTGGTCGAAGACATCGTTGAAGCTTGTTTGGGCTGAATAGGCGACACTGTGACCGAACTTGTTGATCGCGGCCTGGTGGGTCCAGGTTCCCTCGGGTCCGAGGTAAGCGATCTGGAGATTCTCCTCGAGGGCCAGTGCCGCCGACATGATCTCCCGGTAAATGGCGCGGATCGATTCTTCCGGAAGCCTCCCCTCGCTCTTTGCGATGAGGCTTTGCAAGAGTGCTTCCTCCCGCTCCGGGGCGTAGATCTCGAGACCGTCGCGCTTTTTGATCTCGCCGACTTCGTGCACGAGGTCGGCGCGGTGATTCAGGAGCTTCAGGAGCTCGGAGTCGACCGAGTCAATTTCCTTCCGAACGTCGTCGAGGCTCATGATTCAGGCGGGCGCCTCCTCTGCGACGGGTTCTTCCGCGTTCTCTTCGTTTTCTTCTGTCGTTGGGGCGTCTTCCGAGGATTCCCCGCTCTCCTTTTTGACCTCACTCAAGACGAGTTGTTCTTCCACTTTTTCGGGTTCGGCGGCCTTTTCCTCTTCCGGTTCGGGCAACTTCATCGTTCGCAACTCCGAGGCGTTGGGGAGTTGCTCGACATCAGAGATGCCGAAGTGATCGAGAAACGATTCCGTTGTCTCGTAAAGCAACGGGCGCCCCGGCAAATCCGCGCGCCCCGCGATCTTGATGAGGCTGCGTTCCAGCAGGGTATTCAGGACACCGTCGACCGAGACGCCGCGGACGGCTTCGACGGCCGCCTTGGTCACGGGTTGCCGGTAGGCGATGATCGCCAGCGACTCAAGCGCCGGCGGGCTGAGACGCGAAGGCCGCACGTTGTCGAAAAGCCCCGCCACCCAATCGGCGTATTCCGACTTCGAAAAAAGCTTCCAGCCGCTCGCGCGCTCGGCGAGTTCGAAAGCGCGGCCGGTTTCGTCATACTCCTTGTTCAACTGGTCGATGGCTTTTTCCACGTCCTCGGCCTCACTCTTCCCGAGGGCGAGGATGGCCTCCTTCTCGTCGCCATCGTCCAGTTCCCCCGCCATGGCCTTTGCGGCCTCCTTCACGAGGGCGGCTATCTCCCTGGGCTTGAGGGGCTCCGGGGAGGCGAAAACAAGGGCTTCGACGATGCGGCTGAGTTCCATGGACGGCCCGCAACCTAGGGACACTCGCCCCCGGCGCAAGCGTCCCGCCGCATCTTGTTCAGGGGTGCTTCCGCCCGCCGCTCACTCCGCATCAGCGTTCAGCGAGGCGATCACCATCTCGCTGAAATCGACGGCATCCTTGGCATACTGGAGAAACCGGGTCCCGTGGGTGCCGAGGCCGCTCTTGTCGAAAACGACATCGTAGTTCTCCTCCTTTGAGACTTTCGTCACCTCGCCTTCAATTTTCATGAGTATGGCCAGGCGCTCGCGTCTCACTTGCTCGAGGAGCTGCCGCTCCCGGCGTTGGGCAAGTTCTGCTTTTTCCCGCTCAAGGGAACGCACTTCCGCCGCCACGGCTTCGGCTTCTGCGGTGATGGAGACTCGGAGTTCATCGGAGATCAGCGGATCCGCTGCACCTTTGGCGAGCTTCCGGTATTTCTCGATGAGTTCCTTGTATTTCGCGTTTCGATCATCGAGCTCCTTCTTGATGATCGCTTTCTCCTCGTTCACTCGCTTGTCCGCTTCTGTTGTCCGGTGATATTCCGCAAAGATCCGTAGCATGTCCACGGAGCCGATTTTGAAGTCGCTCGCTGCCGACGAGAGGATGGAAAGCAAAAGGAAGGATAAAATGTATGGGCCTGATCTCATAGGAATTGTAGGAATGTTAGATTTGACTCTTCCTGGATGGAAAAGTTGAAGAGCGAAATCTCTTCCCACGTCCGCGGCAACGTCGGCAACGGGCGGAGGAGGGAGAAGTCCGGAAAGCTGTTGTCTGCGGTCGCAGAAGCGAAGGCGGACAAAACGAAGGGATCGGAGGGATTCCAGAGCGTCCCGGGCGCGGACACTTCCTGGTTCTCTGATTGGACGACGGGAGTCGGGGCTACCGCCCTGGGATCGGGCCAGAACTCCAAAGCAATGAAGCCAAGTAAGAACACCACTGCCGCCGCGGCCACGGCCCTCCAACGGCGGGAAGTGGGATGTGAGATGTCCTTCCTTTCCTCGAGCGGTAGTTCGCTCATGCCCTGCTCAATACCCGCACGCTGGAAAAGCGACCGGGCGGCGGCAGGGTTATTCGCCAGCATCTCCTCGATTGCGTGTGGATCATCCCCTTCGAGAAATGCCACGATGAGGTCCTCCGTGGATCGAACTTCGGTCATCTGCGACTCCCTTCCGTGGCCAGCTTGCGTTCCATGCATCCGCGTAACTGGCCGTAGCTGCGGCCCATCATCCGATAGATGGCGTTCAAGGTGGTGTTGCAGCGCTTGGCGACGTCTTCGCCGGTCATCTTCTCGTGGTAGCGGAGGCGCAGGACTTCGCGGGCGCGCGGCGTGAGCTTCTCCAGGCAGGACTCCAGGGCGCGAATCTGTTCAGTGGTTCCCGGCGAGTCCATGTCCGCTGCCTGTGCCTCGAGAATATCCAGGGCCTGGCGATCCAGGATCTTTGCCTCGCGACCCTGCTTGCGGATGTGGTCGATGGCCCGGTTCCGGCCCGTCCTGCGAAACCAGGCGAGTAGATTGGAATCTGCTTCGAACTCCTCCCCGGACTGCAGCGCCTTGACGACCGTCTCCTGGAAGACGTCCTCCGCGAGTGCGGCGTCGCGCACGATGACCCGCAGGTAGGCTGTGAGGTCGAGGCGATGTCTCAGAAGGGTCTTGGCAATCTCGTCGGCGGGAATCATCGGCAATCTCAGACAAGACGTCGAAGGACCTGTTGACACGACATGGAAAAATCTTCGTCCGTGCTCCCTCGACCGACTTTTGCTCGCAAATTCAGGGATTTCGGCCTTATTCCTCCGATTCACGCACCATGAAAACCCTCCTTCCTCTTCCGATTTTGTCCCTTCTCTTCGGCGCCTTTCCTGCCACCGCCGAGGAAGCCGCCATCGACTTCCCGAAAAACGTCGCCTTGGAACACCAGTGGCCGAACCTTGAGTTCGAACGACCCATTTCGATCGTTCGAGCCCCCGAACGCAGCGAGGACCTACTCGTATTGCAAAACGGCAAGATCCTCATCCTTCCCGGGGATCAAAACGCGAGCCAGGCCGAGCTCTTTCTCGATATTTCCGAGCGCCCGCTCATCGCCAATGCCTTTGAAGAAGGCCTCCTCAACCTGTCCTTCCACCCGAAATTCACGGAGAACGGCAAGATCTACATTTATTACACCATTCAGGACCCGAAGCGTTCGGTGGTTTCCGAAATGAGCATTGCGAAGGACGGTGACGGCTTCCGCGCGGACCCGATGACCGAGCGTGTCCTCCTCGAAGTTCGCCAGCCGTTCTGGAACCATAACTCCGGCAACATGATCTTCGGTCCGGACGGGTATCTCTACATTGCCCTCGGGGACGGAGGGAAGCGTGACGATCCCAACCAACTCGCGCAAAACCTTTGGGTGTTGAACGGGAAGATCCTCCGCATCGACGTCGACAGTGAGGCGGGCTCGCTCCCCTATGGGATCCCCGAAGACAATCCCTTCGTCGGCAAGGAAGGGGCGCGCGAGGAGATCTGGGCCTACGGATTGCGCAATCCGTGGGGGCTCTATTTTGACAAGGAGAACCGCTTCTGGTGCGCCGACGTCGGCCAAAACCTCTACGAGGAAATCAACATCATCGAAAAAGGGGGTAACTACGGCTGGAGCTTCCGCGAAGGCATGCACGAGTTTGTCATCAATCCCAACAAGCCGGTCCCCCATGCCTTGTTCGGTGAGCCGGATTTTGTCGAGCCGATCTTCGAATACGGCCGCACCGTGGGCCTGAGCATCACCGGTGGTTTCATCTACGAAGGCGGCGGATTGCCTGACCTGGCCGGCAAGTATATCTATGGCGAC